>NZ_JBPODZ010000009.1:0-118833 GCF_052060015.1 Arhodomonas sp. SL1
TGAAGCGGCGTTGTAGTGCAAATTCGGCTTCCCGGCAATCGCCCAATCAACTACTTATAGGCCTAACTGTCGAACTCCGGTGACCCCCAACGAGGTCGCCCGCCTCGATTTCCCCGGCGAAACGCCGGGGCCTCATTGAAGCCGCCATCCTTCTCAACTCTGTTCCAACCGAAGTCAAGATTTCCCCGGCGAAACGCCGGGGCCTCATTGAAGCCCAAGGCTGCCGCGTTGAACTCGATGCCGAGCTCCGCGATTTCCCCGGCGAAACGCCGGGGCCTCATTGAAGCCGGCCACCCCGAGACCCGCTCGCTGATCAGCGGGGGCGATTTCCCCGGCGAAACGCCGGGGCCTCATTGAAGCGCGCCGTGCAGCGCGAGCACGGCCGCGCCTACGTTCTGAGATTTCCCCGGCGAAACGTCGGGGCCTCATTGAGGTACGGTCATGGCGCGGCGGCCATTCTTGCGGCGATAGCAATTTCCCCACGAAAAGGAGGGTTCCCACAGCCTCGCCGCCGGGGGCGCGGATTTGAACGCCACAGCGCCGGTGGCGGGCGCATGCCGCTGGATGCCCCCTCATAGTTCATACGTCTGCCGCGGCCGGGATGACGAAGGGGTAGACAATGTCGTCCTCAGGGTGGAAGGCGCGTCAGGCCGTACCGCCCGCCCCCACAACGAGCACTGTGCGATGACCGTCCACGTCGACGGCCTTTTGGGGTGGAGCGCAAGACCACGAAACACAGGGGCAACGAATCCATGGGTGACCATCTGCAGCGAGTAAATGTGCCATACGAGGCTTGCCACGGACGCTACCGACTATTCACCCGCTCCAGGCACTCCGTCGGACCTAGGACCTCCAGCCCCGGCGTCTGCGGAAAGTGCCGGCGGTTTCCGGTAACGATCGGACACGCCGCCGCCAGGGCCACGGCGATGAATAGGGCGTCGTCGGGATCGGGCAGGTCGCGGGTGTCGATAGGAGCCGGGCGCAGGACCAGGGAGAGCGCAGTCATCTCCTCGATCAAGCTATTTACCGAGGAATGAGGAAAACCGAAACGGGGTCGGCTGAGCACCTCACGGTACTCGGCGAGGATCGCGTGCTCAACGACCGGCTCCAAGGTTTGGGTACGGATCTCATCCAGCAGCCGCGTTGGGGTCCCGGCGGGATTGATGAGGGCGGCAACCAGCACGTTCGTGTCAACGACCACCCGCATCGCCGTCCCGCCGTTCCCTGCGCGCCTGAGTGATTTCCGCGTCGACCTCTTCCATGGTCATCGCGTCCAAGCCCTGCTCCGCGGTGTGCTTCTGCATCTTGCGGACCGTCGCGGCGAAGCGCTCGGCCCGGACGGCACGAAGGGTCGCCTCCAATTCCTCCGGGGGCGTATTGATGAGCAGGGCGAAAGGATTGCCGTTTCGGGTGACGACGATCTCCTCGCCCTCCGCCAGCCTTTTCCAGATCTTGGCCGATTCGGCCCGCAGCTCTCGGGCGGTGACGAAGTCCATGAGCTCTCTCCGGTACACGTTTATGTACACATAGTAGTGCGAAGTATGGTGCCTCACAATCTGTCTGAAACGTTGACGACACAAACCGATATGGAGGGCCCAAGGATGATCGACCCGACCGGACACAATGCGTGCTGCCACGCCCGTTCCCCGAGCTCAACGCCGATCAGCGGCTCGTGCCCTCTCGCGCCTCGTCAACCTCGGCAAGCCCCCTTGTGGCAGGGATTGTCGCCCCCCACCCATCTCGTGCTATGAGAGACTGCAGGCACGGATCCCTCGAACTGTGGAGGCGGATATGCCGAAGCTCACCCTTCGCCTGACGCTGGCTGCCTTCCTTGTCACCTTCACCGTTACCGCGCCAGCGGCGGACTTCCGGGTAGAGACCGTCGCCGACGGGCTGGAACACCCCTGGGCCCTGACGTTCCTCCCGGATGGCGAAATGCTGGTCACCGAGCGGCCCGGCCGGCTCCTGCGCCTCGATCCGCAAACGGGGGAGCGGGAGCGGATCGGCGGTACGCCCGCGGTGGACGCCCGTGGCCAGGGGGGGTTACTGGACGTGGCACTGGACCCGGAGTTCACCGACAACCGCCTAGTCTACCTGAGCTGGGCCGGACGCTGTGGCTCGGGCAACGCCACCCACTTCGGGCGTGGCCGGCTGGAGGGCGACCGCCTGGACGGTTTCGAGACCCTGTTCGTTGCCACCCCCTGCGTTGCCAGCACCAAGCATTTCGGCTCCCGCATCGTCTTCGATGGCGACGGCCACGTGTTCATTACGGTCGGCGAACGCGGCGAGCGGGACCGCGCCCAGGACCTCATGGACCACAACGGCTCGGTGCTGCGACTGCATCCGGACGGCAGCATCCCGGAGGACAATCCCTTTGTGGGTCGGGAGGACGCGGAACCCGCGATCTACAGTTACGGCCACCGCAATCCCCAGGGCGCGGTGCTGCATCCGGAAACGGGGCGGCTGTGGATCCACGAGCACGGCCCCCGCGGGGGCGACGAGATCAACCTCCCGGAGCCCGGGGAGAACTTCGGCTGGCCGAAGACCACCTACGGCCGCGAGTACTGGGGGCCGGAGATCGGCCCCGACGAGCTACCCGGTACGGTGCAACCCATTCACCAATGGACGCCGTCGATCGCGCCATCGGGCATGGATTTCTACACCGCCGACCGCTCCCCGGACTGGGAGGGGAACCTCTTCGTCGGGGCCCTGGCGCTAACCCACCTGGCCCGCCTGGAGCTCGATGGTACGGAAGTGCTCAGCGAGCAGCGACTACTACAGGGGCAGGACTGGCGCATTCGCGCCGTCCGGCAGGGCCCGGACGGGCTGCTCTACGTGCTGACCGACCACGCCAACGGGCGGCTGATCCGGCTGGTGCCGGAAGGGTAACCCCCGGCGGGCTCACTCCTCGCCGGCAAGCCGGCCGATTCGGTAGTCCTCCAGCAACCCCCAGGCGTAGTCGCTGTGCTCACGGCCGACGCCCTTGGTCTCCATGCCCTCGGTGGCCTCGGTGCCGCACCAGGGGGCGAGGACCTCGCGATCGGTGGGATGGCGGGGGATGTATTCGGTGAGGTCATAGACTGCCCCGCGGATGACCATCCAGCAGCCCTCGATGCTGTCGTGCTCCGCTACCTCGGCGAGGGTATAGACGCCCGCGCCCTCGTCTTCGCCCTCGGCGGGGGCAGCGACCAGCGCCTGGACGATGAGCAGGGTCGCGATGCTGCTCCAGAAGGCGACGAAGGCGGTATAGATCACCCGGTTCATAGCAGATCGAACTCCTCGGTACGCCAGTGCCGAACCCCTTCACGTCGAAGCAGGCGCCAGCAGTGATCGTGCATACCCGCAGGGCCGCAGAAGATCACCTCCCGTTCCCGCCAGTCCGGGCAGACGCCGTCGAGAAAGACGGCGGTCAGCGGGCCTTCCTCCTCGAAGAGGTGGCCGCGGACATCGAAGCCCTTCACCGTCGCGGCGACGGCCGCGAGCTCCTCGAGATAGTAGGCACGTGCCGTATTCTCGGCACAGTAGACCAGCATCACCGGGGCCGCCACCACACCTGCCACGCGCAGGGATCGGGCCCGGGCCACGAACGGGGTGATCCCGATGCCGCCGGCGAGCCACAGCTGCGACCGGCCTTCCAGCGCCTCCGGGAAGAGATCGCCGTAGGGGCCCTCCACGGTCATGGGCGTACCGGGCGGGGTGTGGAGCAGCGCCGTGCTGAGATCCCCCAGGGCTTTGACGCCGATGCGCAGCACGTCCTCCTCCGGGGCGGAGCTCAGGGTGTACGGGTGTTGCTGGTTGTACCCTGCACCCAGTGTCGGGCTCTGGTGGGCGAGGTAGACGAATTGCCCGGCGCGGTAGCGCATGGGCCGGCCCTCCGGGGCCAAGGTCAGCTCCGCCACGTCCTCGGTGAGGGCGGTGACCTCCGTGACTCGATAGGGACGCCGGGCCACCCAGCGGGAGAGCACAGCCCGATAGAGAAACCCCGCCATCGCCAGCACGCCGAGGACACCCCAAATGGCAATCGCGGCCGGCTTCGGCAGGGCCCCCGCCAGACCAATGGCATGGGGCAGCGAACACACCACGGCCACCCCTGCGAGCAGGTGTAACGCCTTCCAGCGCTGGTAGTCCGGCCGGCCGAAGAAGGCGAAGGACGGCGCCAGGAACACCATCATGGCCAGCAACGCCGCCCAGCCGGCCCACAGCGCCCCGTTCGACCAGGCCGGAAAGAGCCGGTCCACCGCGGCGTCCACCGACACCGGCAGCGCCGCCCAGGCGAGCAGCAGCGGGTGGGCCAGCAGCAGGAGGAAGCTCGCCGCCCCCAGATAATGATGCCGCCGCCACATCCGCGTCAGGCCGCCGAACCAGCGATCCAGCCCCGGGATGCGGGCGCTCAGCGCGGTGTTCACCAGCAGCCCCGAGAGGCCGAGGATGCCGGCAAGCCGCCCACTCACTCGCAACCAGTCAGCGGCGCCCTCCGGCAGCCGAGACTCCAGTAGCACCGCTGCCACCCCCG
Organism: Arhodomonas sp. SL1; assembly: GCF_052060015.1. Taxonomy (NCBI): domain Bacteria; kingdom Pseudomonadati; phylum Pseudomonadota; class Gammaproteobacteria; order Chromatiales; family Ectothiorhodospiraceae; genus Arhodomonas; species Arhodomonas sp. SL1. The sequence goes on from NZ_JBPODZ010000009.1 coordinate 4,514, forward strand.
GGGTCAGCCATACCGCCACCACCAGCGCCACCGCCACGGGGTATGCCTGCATTCCCGCCTCCTTCGCTATCAGAGCAATCCCTCGATGGGGAGCAAGGACAGCAGCCGGATCCCGAACCGCCTGCCGAGCCCCACGCGGGGTTCGGTTTCGTGGTAACGGGGCTCACCACGCACCCGCTCCAGCCAGACCACACGCCCCTTGCGGGAGAGCTGCACCTCGTAGGCGCTGCGTGGCACGACGTTAGTAAACGCCCGGTCAATCTGTCGCGCCAGCGCCGCACTGTCGATGACAAACCCCAACTCGGTGTTGTAGTTCGCCGAGCGGGCATCGAAGTTGAAGGAGCCGACGAACACACGCTCACCGTCCTGGGTAAAGGTCTTGGCGTGAAGGCTGGAGCCCGAGGTGCCTAAGGGGCCGGCCATCTCCTTCCAATCGCCCTTCGGCGAGAGCCGGCGCATCTCGTAGAGGCGCACGCCGGCACGCAACAGCTCCTTGCGTCGCTTCATGTAGCCGGCGTGGACCACGGCCACATCGGTGGCCTCCAGGGCATTGGTGAGCACGCGGGTGTCGACGCCCCCCTCCACCAATGACGAGAGGAGATCCGCGCCGTGGCGCGTGGGAACGAAGTAGGGGGAAACCAGCCGAAACGTGCGCCGGCTATCGGCGATGATCGCCTCCAGGCGCCGCGTGAGGAACTGCTCCGGGTCCGCGTCCCCCGCCCCCTTGGCCGGATCATCGCTGAGCATGCGGGTCTTCGCCCAGTGCATGTCCAACTCCCCGGTCTCGAGCTCCCGGATCAGTCCGCTCGCCTGCACCGCCTCCAGGTAGGTGCGCGCCACGGGGTTGGCCGCGACCATGGTCTCCGCGGCCTCCAGGTCCGCATCGGCCGAAGTGGGCCAGCCCACCAGGGCCTCCAGCGGACACGCGGACGCACTGGCCCAGTAGCGGTCGAAGTCCTCGGAGACATCCTGGGCCACCGGGCCGGCGGCAAGCACGTCGAGGTCCGCGAACATCTGCCCCTCGCCGGCGCCGAAGTATTCGTCGCCGATGTTGCGGCCGCCGATAATGGTGGCCTGGTTGTCCGCAGTGAAGGACTTGTTGTGCATGCGCCGATTCGCGCGCACGAAGTCGGTGAGATAGCCCACGGACTTCGGCCAGCGCAGGGTGAAGGGGTTGAACAACCGCACCTCGAGGTTCGGGTGGGCATTGGCGGCGGCGAGGATGCGATCCAGGCCGTCGATGCCGTTGTCGTCGAGGAGCAACCGCACGCGAACGCCCCGCTCCGCAGCGCGGAAGAGCGAGATCAGCATCAGCGTACCGGTGAGATCGCCCTGCCAGATGTAGTACTGCACATCCAGGGTCCGCTCGGCGGCCTCGCAGAGCAGTACCCGGGCCGCGAAGGCATTAAAGGGGTCCGGCAAGGGATGAATGCCGCTCTCGTCGGGGTGCTGGACCGAGCGCTCGGCGACGGCCCGACCCAGTCGGGTGAGCATCGCCTCATCTACGGGCAGGGAGGCGGAATCGGTCCGGTCCTCCACCGCCCGCCGGCGCCGACGCGGCAGCAGCAGCGGCGTGCGCAACCGGGTGCCACTCCCCCGGCGTCGGCTCCCTAGCGCCATGCGCGATGCTCCACGTGCCCTCCTTAACCGGCGCCCAGGCCATGGCCACAGGAAGAAGGGTAGCGCAGCCCCGACGCCGGCCGCGATGGGCGGCTTGCCTAGCCGTGCAAGCGCAACGCAACGGCACTGCTTGTCCACACCGCCGTGGAGGCCACGAGCTCCTCGCGGAGCCCCCGGAGTGGGTGGGCCAGCGGGCCTGGATCGCCTCCATCTGCTACAACACTGCCAAGGGCGAGCGCCTGATATGCCTCAACCGGCCTGACACCGGCATCGCTGGGGGGTTCGGCCGCTCCACGGCCTGCGCCATCGCCGAGGACCCCCTGGACGGACTCTTTTCGACCCCAACCCATGCTACGGAGGCAACATGAGTCAGATCGAAGCCGTGATACTGGACTGGGCGGGCACCGTGGTGGATCACGGTTGCCAGGCCCCCACCGAGGCCTTCACGGAGGTCCTCTCCCACTTCGGCGTGGACATCACCGCCACCGAGGCCCGCGCGCCCATGGGCCTACCCAAGTGGGATCACATCGAGGCTCTTCTGACCATGCCCCGGGTGGCGGAGGCCTGGCGTCATGCCCAGGGGAGCACGCCCGACGCGGCGGCCGTCCAGCAGGTCTACGAGGTCTTCGTCCCGGCCAACACGGAAGTGGCGGAACGCCATGCGGCGCTCATCCCCGGTGCCCTGGAGACGATCTCGGCACTGCGCTCCCGCGGCATCGCCATCGGCTCCACCACCGGCTACACCCGCGAGATCATGGAGCGGGTCACCGCCGCGGCGGCCCGCCAGGGCTATCAGCCCGACAGTGTCGTCTGCGCCGGCGAGGTGCCCCAGGGGCGTCCGACGCCGCTGATGGTCTACAAATCGCTGCTCGATCTGCAGCGCTGGCCGCTTTGGCGCTGCGTAAAGGTCGACGACACCGCCCCCGGCATCGCCGAAGGCCGGAATGCGGGTTGCTGGACCGTGGGCGTGAGCATGACCGGAAACGGCATGGCCCTGTCCCAGGAGGCCCTCGCGGCCCTTCCCGCCGCAGAGCGGGACCGCCGCAACGAGGCCGTGCGCGACGAGCTCCGGGAGGCGGGCGCGCACTTCGTCATCGACAGCGTCGCCGACCTGCTCCCCTGTCTCGACACCATCGAGGAGCGTATCGCCGATGGCATCCGGCCGGAGTGAGCCGCGAGCCGGGGAGGGCGACACCAATACCGGCCGGCGCCGCGCCCGCTACGCCTGCGAGCCCGCGGTCGACCTGGCCGAGGCATTGTCGGCGCGCCGATGGAGGATGCCCGGGCGTTGTTGACCCCCGGGCCGCTTCCGTCGGTTAGCACCGGGGAGCGGTCTACTTGGGGGTTTGGAAATCGGCAAGGGTCACGATATGGCACAACCCCTCGGCCATGGCGGTGATGCGGCCATCGGTGAGCTCCAAGCGGTCCAGCCCGGACGACAGGTAGAAAACAACGCTTACGCGTTGCCGAGAAGCCACGTAACGGAGACGGTCCGGAACTGCCCACGCATGCCCGAAGCTGCCCCTCTGGATCGGGCCTGCGGCAGGGTATCCTCACTTTCAGCGAGCAAGGTGGCCGCTCCACCGGTACATTCGACGGACCACCGGTCACCCACCGTCATCGTGGCCGTCGCATCTCCGTAGAGCACGACACCGCGCAGCCGTGCCCTGAGTAACCCTCGCACCACACTGTCATCTCCTCCGCCCGCGATAGACATGGGGCCAGGCGCCGGAAGACGCGCTGGCCAGAATAGCCACTGTGGCTCGACGGTGAGGACTGCAAGCATCAGCGCCTCGGGAGTCGGCTCCGCCACCAGATGATGGGTCGCAGGCCAGACGTCGAGGCGGCACCATGCCGCACTCCATGGCCGATAGGTCTGCGGACCGAGAGGACCGCTGCGCGCGCCGACCTCACCGACGATGGCGTAGTGTCGGGGATAATCGAAGAAACCGGGCTGTTTCGCTACTTCTCGGCGATAGAACCAGTGGGTCAGCAGTAGAATGGCACTGCCGGTCCCCGCGATGCCCGTGGCGCTATCCGGGCAAACGAATGCCACCCGGTCCTCGGCTCGCCATTGGCTGGTCAGCGCAGCGATGTCCGGGGCCCCGGCACCGCCGCCAGCGGCCACCGTGAAGTCGTCTGCATGCAGACGAAACCGACTGTGCATTGTTACCCCCAATGACCGCCCCGCTGGGCGCGGTCACTGCTCCTGAAGAATCAGCGCAGAATCGCTATCCCACTGGACACGCACTCGACTCCCGTCCACCAAGGTTCCCACCTCAGTGTCCGCGTACGCTCGCTGGAGCTGCAATTCAAGGCCGGTTTCTGTCTCCAGATAGAACGTGATCATCGAGCCGACGAATTCTTCCCCGATAACCCTGCACTCGAGTGTGTTAGCACAGTCGGCAGAGTCATCGCTGAAACGAATATGATCGGCGCCGATACAAATCGTCACCGGCTCTCCCACCGCGACGGACCGCGCCGATGAGCTCCGTGCCCGGAACCGACCGTGCTCCGACTCTGCGATGACCGCTCCTTCCGGCTCCACTGCAGTGACATGCCCGGGGACGATGTTCTTGCCACCGATGAACTCGGCGACGAACCGGTTCCGCGGGTTGCGATAGATCTCCTGGGGCGTGCCGATCTGCTCCACGTTGCCCCGGCTCATGATCACCACCCGGTCCGCCATCGCAAACGCCTCGGAGTGGCTGTGAGTGACATACACGAAGGTGATCCCGATCTCCTTCTGCAGATGGGTCAACACACTTTGCATACGGACCTTGAGGTTGGCATCCAGTGCGCTCAGGGGTTCGTCGAGCAACAGCATCGGCGGCTCAATGACCAGCGAACGGGCCAGCGCCACACGCTGACGTTGGCCGCCGGAGAGCTGACTGATGTTTCGCTCGGCGAACTCCTCGATGCCGAGGCGCTCCAACCACTTGTTTGCCCGGGCGCGCCGTTCCGCCGACGCGATGCCACGCATGCGCAGCCCGAACTCGACGTTTTCCCGGACGTTGAGAAACGGGAACAGCGCGAGGTTTTGCCAGACGAGGGGGGTATCCCGATCCCACGTACGTAGCTCATTGATGCGTTCACCGTTTAGACGGATTTCGCCTTCCGACGGGGCATCGAGCCCGGCGAGCATTCGCAACGTTGTGGTCTTGCCGCAGCCGCTGGAGCCCATGATCGCAAGGAACTCGCCCTCGCTGATGTCCAGGTCCATGCGCTCCACGGCCACGAAGTCGCCGAAGCGCTTGCTCACCCCGTCAATCTCGACCAATGGCTGAGTCACTGTACTACTCTCCCTCATCCGCAGTGTCCGCTGCGCGCTGCTTCCTCGACGAGCCCCGCCCGAGCAGAAGGACCTGCGCGACGATCACCAGGGTCATGGTGGTGGTAAACGCTATAGAACCGATGGCATTGATCTCCGGGCTCACCTGGCCCTGCAGCGTGTTGAGGATGCGCACCGGCACCGTCGGTTCGAGGCCCGTGACGAACCACGCCACGGCGAACTCGTCGAAGGAGACGGCCATGGTCACGAAAAGTGCCGCAACGATACTCGGCGCGGTAAACGGCAGGATGATGTAGCGCATCCCCCGCCACTGGCCGGCACCCAGATTCCACGCCGCCGCCTCCAGATCCGGGGGCATCTGGGCCAAGCGCATGCGGATCACGGCCATGGCGAATGGCGCGCACATGACGATGTGGCTGATCATCACTGAGTGGATCTGCCCGGACAGACCCACCCGGGAGAGGAACGCCAGCATCATCACCCCCATGATCACCACCGGTATGGTGGGCGGGAGCAACGCCATCGCCATGTACACCGGTTTGCCGAAGAACCGGTAGCGGTAATCGGTGTAGGCGGCGGTAAAGCCCAGCACCGTGGCTGCCGTGGAGGCGGTCAGGGCGACCTTGAGGCTGTTCTGGAATGCCTCCCAGACGTCAGGGTCGGTGACGATGGCCTGGTACCACCGCAGGCTGAAGCCGCCCAGCGGTAGCGATGGGAAGCGATCCGCGTTCAGGGAGAACACGAAGCTCGCCGCAATGGGCGCGAAGATGAAGGCGAACACCGCCACGATATACACGCGCAGCGCGGCGTTCACCCAGCGACTCTCGTTCATCGCGGCCTCCGGTAGGCGAACGCCACGGCGGCGAACGCGATCGCCAGCAGTGTCGCGATCATGGTCACGGCGACCACGGCGGCACGCGGCCATTGCTGGCCGGATTTGGTGGTGTCAATGATCAGCGTGCTGAGCATCGTCTGCTGGCCACCGCCCAGGTAGAGCGGGCTGACGAAGTCGCCGAAGGTCAGGATAAAACAGAACAGGGCGGCGACCACGATGCCGATGCGCGCCGAGGGGATCACCACCTTGAAGACGGTGCGTATACGTCCCGATCCCAGATTATGGGCGGCCTCCACGAGGTCGCGATCCACGTACATCAGGCTCAGCAACTGCAGCAGCGTCACCAGCGGCAGGCACAGCGTGGCGTAGCCGACCACCGTCCCGAACGACGTGTTGAGCATGTTCACCGGGCCGAGCCCGGTCATCCCCAGCACCGAATTGATGATGCCGGCGTCGGCCAGGAATACCTGCCAGGAATACACCCGCACCAGGTAGCTGGTGAAGAACGGCGTCACCAGCAGGAGAATGGCGAGGCGTTTCGCCGCGGGGCGCAGCTTGAAGGCGATGGCGTAGGCACAGGGAAAGGCCACCGCGCTGATGATCGCGGTGGCCGCAAGGGCAAGGCCGAATGTCCGGAGGTAGGCGTCATAGAAGTAGACGCGGGTATACATGTGCGCCCAGTTGGCGAACTCGAAATCCGGCATCAACCGGAAATTGCGCACCGTCCAGAAGGTGATGACCACCAGGAAGATCAGCGGCACGACGAAGAACGCGAGCTGCCAGACCACGATCGGCAGAGACACCGTAGCCGCATAAACGCGCTCCCAGAAGGCGCGCTGCGTAGCGCCCGCGCTCCCGGCCTGGCCTCCGCCCTGGTGGATGCCCACTGAGCGGTCGACGCGAGAATCCGTTCCATTCATAACGGGATGCCTCAGTGCTTTCGGGCCAATGCCCGGGATGCCGCCAGCACACGGCGGTGGCACCCCGGCGACCTCAGGGCCGAGGGGGCGGCCCCAGGATCCGGCGCGAGCCGCCGCAACCCCGGGGCCCGCCCCCAGCCGGACTCATCGCGGGTCACGCATTCTTGTACTCGGACCAGAAACCGTTCCAGTCCTCCAGGCTCTGCTGGACCGGGAGCTGGCGATACTGGATGAGCCCTTCCCGAATGAGGTCCATGGAGTTGCGCTCGCCGAACACCATGCCCTGGCGCTTCGCCTCCTGCGGGGCGACCTCATTGAGACGCTCCCAGCCCTTGCGGCTGGGGATCATGGCGGGGTAAGCCTGCATCTGCGCGGACTTCGCCTGGCCCTTCGGGGAGGTGATGTACTGGATGAACTTCTTCGCAAGCTCCGGGTTGCGCGCGCCCTTGCCGATACAGAACGCCTCGCTCCACATCAGCCCTCCTTCTTCGGGGATCACCGTGCGCACCGGTGTACCTTCTCGTTCCAGCACTCCGGTGATCCAGTCCCCGATCCCGCACATGGCCTGCACCTCGCCGGTCTTCAGCGACGAGAAGGTCCCGCCGTAGCCGAAGAAGCCGGCGACCTGCGAGCGCAGCGAGAGGGTGGTCTCCTGGACGGCGCGCCACTGCTCCTCGGTCAGGTCGTAGGCGGACTCGTTGCCGTTGAGCAGACTCATCTGGCCAAGGTTCGGGAGATGCCAGTCGAAGTGCGCCATCTTGCCCTTCAACTGTTCATCCCAAAACAGCCGGTAGGTCCGCGCCTGTTCCTCGGAGATGTGATCGGTGCGGTAGGACACCCCCAGGAAACCGAACCGGGCGAGCACCGAGTACAGCTCCCCGTTCTCCCAGTGGAACGGAAACTCCTGGAACTCGGGGAAATAGTCGTCGAAATTGTAGTCCCCCGGATCCAGACTCTGGATGTGACCGGCCGCACGGAGCTGCTGCACGTACTCGGAGTCCGAGAGGATCAGGTCATAGGTGCCGGGCGGCGACTGCGCGATTAGCGCCATCATATTGTCGCCGCCGGTGTAGTACTTGGCGCGGATGCGCACCCCGTGCTCGCGCTCGAACTCCCCGACGATGTCGGGCTCGGCATGGCCGTTCCAGGCCAACATGGTCAGCTCATCACGTCCCCGAGCCAGGGAAAACGGTGCCATGCTGGCGACGCCCGCAGCGCCCAGCACGCTGCCAGTGCCCTTGAGGAAACGACGCCGCGAAAGGCTCTCGATCTTGGACTGCTCACTCATTGCTCTCTCCTCCCCGTTAAATAGTCTGCCGGCGACGCCGGCCCGCCCTGGATGTTCATCATTGCCCGTCATTCGCCGCTGCACGCTCCTCCCGGGCGCCGCGCTCCCCGGGTGGCTCCCCACGACTCCCCCTTCAGCCGCCGAACTCCTCACCGAGCGCCTCGGAGATCCCCTTCACGCAGACGTCGAGGATGAGCTCCCCCTTGTCCTTGCTGGCGGTCTTCGCCGACGACAGCGTCCCCGGCGCGGGCGTCCGCTCCGGCACCACGGGGAACATGTCGTAGGGGGGAAAGGTGGCGGGCGGGTGGTCCACCACCGCATCCATGTCCACCAGCTCGGGATACAGCGCCAGCATCAGCGAGGTCTCGAACACCCCGCCATGCTCGATGTCCCAGCCGAGGAAGCCATCGGGGTAGAGCTGCTCGATGACTTGGGGGTCGTTGACGAAGTCCCAGTAGGACAAGGTCATGACACGGAAATCATCGATTCCCGCGTATCGCAATTCGCGAAGGGCCAGATCGATTCCCTCGACGAGGAACATGGAGTTCTCGAAGTGGCCGTTCAGGATCGCGAGCTTGCGCACCCCGTGGCGCGCGAGCTCCCGAATGATGTCCAGCACCGTATGGGTCAGCGTTGCCCCATCGAGGCTGGTGGTGCCGGGATAGTGGTTGCCGCCGCCCGATTTCTGTTGGGACTTGTAGCCATACTGGATGCCCGGGGCCACGAGCGCCCCGGTGCGCTCGGCGACCCGCTCGCATACCGCGGTGGGCAGCAGGACATCGACGTTCATGCTCATGTGGTGGCCGTGTTGTTCCAGCGCGCCCACCGGCAGCATGACCACCGCATTCTCCTCGCGGACGCGGCGCTCGTAATCCTTCCAAGTCAGATCACCAATGTGCACGCTTGCCTTCATCGTCCTTCCCCTCGCGAAATTGGCTTATCGCACCGGCCGATGCGGACGCTCCGCATCGGCCCCGTCGAGCTACCACCCGGATGTGGCCTCCGCGGCCTCGAGCCGAGTCTGGCTCTGATACTCCATTGCGGCACTGCGGACGATGGCGACGCACATCAGCACCAGGACCACCGAGAACGGCAGCGCGGCAATGATCGCCGCGGTCTGCAGCGTGGTCAGCGCGGCACTGCCGCCGACGGTGAGCAACACGGCCGCGATCACCCCCTCCAACACGCCCCAGGTGGTGCGGTGGCGATGCATCGGGTTCTGGTCGCCCTCGCTGAGGATCGTGGTCAGCACCAGCGTCCCGGAGTCGGAGGAGGTCACGAAGTAGGTGGTAACGAGAATGGTCCCGATGACACTCGCGGTGGTGCCGATCAGGCCCAGCTGCATGGAATCGAAGGTGGCATACAGCGCCATGGCCGTGTTCTCGCCCACCGCCTCGACGATGCCGCCGGCGCCGAAGAGCTCCGAGTGCAGGGCCGTGCCACCATACGCCGCGATCCACACGAAGGACAGCAGCGAGGACACGCCCACGACCCCAAAGACGAACTCCCGGATGGTCCGGCCACGGGAGACCCGTGCCACGAACACACCGACGAAGGGCGACCAGGAGATCCACCAGCCCCAGTAGAATACGGTCCACCAGCCCTGCCACATGTCACGCCAGCTCCCCTGCGCCGGGGCCGACTCGACGTAGAGATTGAGCGGCACCAGGCTCATCACGTAGCCGGCGGTAACGTCCACCAGCGAGCCAAGGAGGAACTGCGTCGGCCCCCAAATGAAGAAGAAGGCGAGCAACACGAAAGTCAGCCACATGTTGATCTGCGACAGGTACTTGATACCCCGGCCCAGCCCGGAGATCACGGACATAAGGGCGATGACGGTAATCGCGGCGATCAGCCCCAGCTGCACCGGTGCGGTCATGGGCACGCCCCAGATGGAATTGAGCCCGGAGTTGATCTGCTGCACACCGAGCCCCAGCGAGGTGGCGATACCGAACAGGGTTGCGAATACTGCGACAATATCGATCGTCGCGCCGATCCAACCCTCGACGCGCTTACCGAGGAGCGGATAAAGGGTATAGCGGATGCTGAGCGGCAGCTTCAGGCGGTAGGCAACGAACGCTAGGGACAGCGCCACCACCGAGTAGATCGCCCAGGCATTGAGCCCCCAGTGGAAAAAGGCGAGCTCCAGCGCGGTATGCGCCGCGGCGGGACTGAGCTTGTCGTCCCCGAACGGTGTGCCCCCCGAGTAGTGAAACGCCGGCTCCGCGATGGACCAGAAGATGATCCCGATCCCCTGGCCGGCGGCATAGACCATGGCGAACCAGGTGAAGTAGCTGAACTCCGGCTTCTCGTCCGGGTCCCCCAGGCGCAGGGACCCATAGCGGCTGACGGCGATCCCGACCAGGAAAACCAGGAACAGGCCCGCGAGGCCGATGTACCACCAGTTGGCATGGAAGGTGACGAAGGTCCTCGCCTGGTCGATCAGAGCCGCGGACTGCTCCGGAAACGCGAGGGTGGCCGAGACAAACGCAAAGACGATGGCACTGGATATAAGATACGTATAGGGATTGATGCCTCGAAAGAGGCCGGATTTTATAACCATGACTCCCCTCCCAGGGTAGTCGAGGGGTGCGACCACACCCCCCCCTACATTTCATCGGTCATTTCATTGTTTTTTAGGACTTGATGATGTTGTGCTCGGGGCCGTACGGGAATCCGGTGATGTTCTCCGCGCCGTCTTCGGTGACCACTAGGATGTCGTGTTCGCGATAGCCGCCGGCGCCCGGCTGGCCCTCGGGGATCATGATCATCGGCTCCATGGACACCACCATGCCCGGCTCGAGCACGGTCTTGATGTCCTCGCGCAGCTCCAAGCCCGCCTCGCGGCCGTAGTAATGGGAGAGCACGCCGAAGGAGTGGCCGTAGCCAAAGGTGCGGTACTTCAGCAGGTCGTGCTCGGCGTAGATCTCGTTGAGCGCTTGGGCGATGTCGCAGCAGCGCGCACCGGGACGGATCAGTTTCTGGCCCGCCTCGTGGACCTGGACGTTGACCTCCCACAGCCGCAGGTGCTCGTCCGAGCACTCCTCGGCGAACAGCGTGCGCTCCAGCGCCGTGTAGTAGCCCGCGGGCATGGGGAAGCAGTTGAGGCTGAGGATGTCGCCACGCTGGATCTTCCGGCTGGTGACGGGGTTGTGCGCGCCGTCGGTGTTGATCCCGGACTGGAACCAGGTCCAGGTGTCCATGAGCTCGGCGTGGGGGAAGGTGCGGGCGATCTCCCGGACCATCGCCTGGGTGGAGTGCAGCGCCACTTCGTGCTCCGGTACACCGACCCCGATCGCCTCCACGCAGGCGTGGCCGCCCACATCGGCGATCCGCGCGCTCTCCTTGATCTGGGCGATCTCCTCGTCGGATTTGATCATACGCAGCCGCATCGCCGGCTTACTGATGTCAACGATCTCGGCGGTGGGCAGCGCCCCCTGGAGCTTGCGCAGGTTCTCCAGGTTGATGTGGTCGAACTCGACGCCGACCCGCACCCCGTCGGGGATGAGATCCTTGACCGCGACGAAGAAGTTGTCCCGGTGCCAGTCGGTGTAGACGATGTTCTCGCCGAAGGTCCGCCGCCAGGGCTGGCCGCCGTCGATGTTGGCGGAGATGGAGGTGGAGCGCTCCGGGGTCACCACCAGCCCGTAGTTCCGGCCGAAGGCGCAGTAGAGGAAGTCGCTGTAGTAATTGATGTTGTGATAGGAGGTGAACAGCACGGCGTCGATGCCGCGCTCGCCCATCACCCGGCGCAGCCGGTCCAGGCGCGACTGCATCTCCGCATCGGAGAAGGTGCCAGTGACCTTCTCACCGTTGTCGATATGCAGGGTCTGCGGTAGATCCATGATCCCTCCTCTCATGGGTTTGTACTGATAGGCACAGCTTATGGGTTCACGGCGGAGGGCTTTCGATTGGGCACGAAGGGGAATAGCCTGTATCCGACATTGGCGTGGCGCCTCCCACCAAATCGCGCTACCTCCAGGACAGTGGAGGGCGCCAGGGGGAGGCCATGGACTCGTTCGCGGAGCAGATCATGCAGACCGGCCACATCCCGGAACACCTGGCCGGGAGCCCCCGGCCACTCAACGCCCTCGACAACGGCCACAATGCCGAACGTTTCGGCTTCCTGCTGGTACCGGGGTTCACCTACGTGGGCTTCGCCTGCGCCGTCGAGCCCCTGCGCCTGGCCAACATGGTGGCCGGCGAGGCGCGTTTCGAGGCGGTTACGGCGACACCGGACGGTGCCCCCGTCCGCGCCAGCAATGGTGTGCTCACCGCGCCGGACTTCTCGATCCGTGAGCTGCCCCCGCTGGACGCGCTGTTCGTCTGCGGCCCCAACCCCATCGCCTATCCCGACGAGCGCCGGCTGGTAGGGTGGTTGCGCATGCTCGCCGGCCGCCGCGTGGCCCTCGGCGGCATCGACACCGGCAGTTATCTGTTGGCCCGTGCCGGGCTACTGGACGGCTATCGCTGCACCATCCACTGGCAGGATCGCGAGGAGATGCTCTCGCGCTTCCCGGACATCGTGGTCTCCAACCACCTCTTCGAGCTCGACGGCGACCGTTACACCAGCAGTGGCGGTACCGCGGCCATGGATATGATGCTCCAGCTCATCGCCCGCCGGGATGACAGCGGCAGGCTGGCTGCGGCGGTGGCGGACCTACTGGTCCATGATCGCGTCCGCGACGACCGCGAGCCCCAGCGCGTACCGCTGCGCCAGCGCCTGGGCACCAGCCAGCCGCGGCTCCGCGAGGCGATCATGATCATGGAGGCGAACATCGAGGAGCCCCTGCGCCTCAATGAGCTTGCCGGGCATGTGGGGCTGTCGGAGCGACAGCTCGAGCGATTGTTCCGCCGCCACCTCGACTGCCCGCCCAGCCAGTACTATATGGAGCTGCGCCTGAACACCGCCCGCCAGCGGCTGCTATTCAGCGAGGAGTCCGTCACCGAGGTCGCCCGCAGCTGCGGCTTCCTGTCGGGCTCGCACTTCACCCGGCGCTACACCGCGCTGTTCGGCATCAGCCCCTCGGAGGAGCGCCGGCGCCACCCGTGAGCGGCGTCAGCGGAACACCACGGTCCGATCGCCGTTGAGGAAGACCCGGCGCTGGATGTGCAGCTTCACGGCCCGCGCCAACGCCAGGCACTCGCAGTCCCGGCCGGTGGCGGTCAACTCCGGGACCCGGTGGGTATGGTCCACCCGCTCCACCACCTGCTCGATGATCGGCCCCTCGTCCAGGTCCGGGGTGACGTAGTGGGCCGTGGCACCGATCAGCTTGACTCCGCGCTGGTAGGCCTGGCGGTACGGGCTCGCCCCCTTGAAGCCGGGCAGGAACGAATGGTGGATATTGATCGCGCGGCCGGCAAGCCGGCGGCAGAGGCCGTCGGAGAGGACCTGCATGTAGCGCGCGAGCACCACCAGCTCGGTGTCGGTCTCCTCGATGCGCGCCCAGAGCGCCGCCTCCTGCTCCGCCCGGTTCTCCGGGCCCACAGGCAGGTGGACGAAGGGCAGGTCGTGCGCCTCGGCGATGCCGCCGAGGTCCGGGTGATTGGAGACCACCGCGGTGACCTCCATCGCCAGTTCCCCGCGGGCCTGGCGGTGGAGCAGATCGCGCAGGCAGTGATCCAGCTTCGAGGCCATGATCAGCACCCGTGGACGCCGGGTGGTGTCGTGCACGGACCACTGCATGTCGAAGCGCCCCGCGACCTCGCCGAAGCCATGGGTCAGGGTCTCGATACCCGGCGAACGCCCGCGCTCGACACGAAACACCGTGCGGGCAAAGAAGCATCTCCGGTCCAGATCGTCGAACTGATCGAATTCCTCGACATAGCCCCCGTACCAATCCACATAGGCACTGATGCCGGCCACCTGCCCCCGGGCGCTGGGCCCGGAGGCGGTGAGCACGTAGCGCTCAAAGGCGTCGTCGTCCACGGTGGCGGTCATGACCGGCCCCCGCCGGCATGGCGACGCCACTCCTCCTCCATGGCACCGGCGTTGGTCTCCAGCGCCGGCTGGGGCGCGAGCACGGCCGGTTCATACTCGCCCGCGGCGTCCCGCAGCCACTGCCAGAGGTAATCGGCGAAGCTCCGGCGCACCACGACCTCGAAGGCCTCCCCGGGCCGGATCACCCGCAGGAACACCGAGGCCTTGGCGAGGACGGTCTGGGCGCAGGCGCCGGCGCCGAAGGCGCGGGGATGCACGTCCAGGGGCGTGCCCTTGGCCAGCACCTCCCGCGCATGGTCGCCATCCACGGCGATGACGGTCTGGCCGCTGGTGACGTCGGTGACCGCGTAATGCTCCCCCGCCAGGGCCTCGCGCAGGGCATCGCCCACTGGCCCCTGACGGTCCGGCGGCGTCATCACCAGCCATTCGTCGGGGCCGAGCCAGGCGACGACCACGTCCTCGCCCTCGCTGACCGTGTTCGCGACGGTGGGCGGGGCCACCCCCAGCACCTGCCGGCAGGCGTTGATAAAGGCCGGCGAGCCCGGGTCTCCGCGCAGGTTCAGATGGCCCAAGAAGGGGCGCTCGAACAGGGTCACCCCGGCATCTGCGGCACCGGCGCGATTGCCGGCGACCGCGTCCGTCTGGCCCACCAGCGGGCTCTCACGCTTGATCTCAGACATTCTGACGGGCTCCTTCCGGGTCGTAGAACACGGTGTCGGTGATCTCGGCGGCGACCACCCGGCCGTCGGGCTGGGGCGAATGCACCAGCTCGCCCTTGCGCTGATGGCCGCCCTTGACCACCGCCAGGGCGATGGAGCGACCGAGGTTGGCGCTGTAGTAGCTCGAGGTCACATGACCGACCATGGGCATCGGGATGGGCGCCTCCGGGTCATCCACCAGCTGAGCCCCCTCGGGCAGCACCGTGACCGGGTCCTGAGTGAGCAGGCCCACCAGCTGCTTGCGATCCGGCAGGACGATGTCGCTGCGATCCAGCGAGCGCTTGCCGAGGAAGTCCTTCTTCTTCTTGCCGATCGCCCAGTGCATGCCCAGATCCAGCGGCGTCACCGAGCCGTCGGTGTCCTGGCCGGCGATGATGAAGCCCTTCTCGGCACGGAGGATGTGCATGGTCTCGGTGCCGTAGGGGGTGATGCCGTAGGGCTCGCCGGCCGCCATCACCGCCTCCCAGACGTGGCGGCCATAGTGGGCGGGCACGTTGATCTCGAAGGCGAGCTCACCGGTGAAGCTGATCCGAAACACCCGCGCCGGCACCCCCGCCACCGTCCCTTCGCGGAAGGTCATGAAAGGGAACGCCTCCTGGGAGAGGTCGATGTCGTCGCACAGCGCCGCCACCACCTTGCGGCTGTCCGGCCCGTTGACCGCGACGGTGGCCCATTGGTCGGTCACCGAGGTCAGGTAGACCTGCATCTGCGGCCACTCGGTCTGCAGCCACTGCTCCATCCAGTGCAGCACGCCGGCGGCACCGCCGGTGGTGGTGGTCAGCAGGTAGTGGTTCTCGTCGAGCTTGGCGGTGACGCCGTCGTCGAAGACCATGCCGTCCTCATGGAGCATCAGCCCATAGCGGCACTGCCCGGTGGCCATCTTGCGGCGGCCGTTGGTGTAGATCAGGTCCAGGAAGACGTTGGCATCAAGGCCGCGGACGTCGATCTTGCCGAGCGTCGAGGCGTCCAGCACGCCCACGTGGCTGCGCACCGCCAGGCACTCCCGATCCAGGGCCTGCTGCATGCCCTCCCCGGCGCCCGGGTAGTACCAAGGGCGCTTCCACTGGCCGACGTTCTCGAACAGCGCGCCGTGGGCCACGTGCCACTCGTGCATGGCGGTCTTGCGCACCGGGTCCAGCAACTCGTCGCTCTCCCGCCCGGCGGCGGCGCCAAAGGTCACCGGTGTGTAGGCGGGGCGGAAGGTGGTGGTGCCGGTGCTGGGGATGTCCTGGCCCAGGGTCTCGGCCAGTATCCCCATGCCGTTGATGTTGCCGAGCCGGCCCTGGTCGGTTCCGAAACCGAGCGCCGTGTAGCGCTTGACATGCTCCACCGACTCATAGCCCTCCCGGGCGGCCAGGACGATGTCCGCGGCGCAGGTGTCGTTCTGGAAGTCGACGAACTGCTTGGATGCACGGCTCACCGGCTTGTCGGTGGGCACTCGCCACAGCGGCCGCAGCGGGGTTTCAGTCACCGCCTCGGCGTCGGGCAGGGACAAAAGATCACCGGTGGCGAAGCCCGCCCCGATCGCCGCCTCCCGTCCGGCCTCAGCCCCTGCGGCCAGACAGGCAGCGGTCTCCGCGGCGCCGGTGATTGCGCCGGCGAAGTGCTCGCCCTCCCGGGGGGCACCCGGCACGAAGGCGCTGAGATGGTCATCCCAGGCCGGGCGACCGCCGGCATGGCAGTGCAGGTGCACCACCGGCGACCAGCCACCGGAGACCGCCAGCAGGTCACAGTCGAGCCGCTGCGCGCCCCCGGCGAGCCGATCGCCGTCCAGGCCCCGGATGGTGACGCCGCGCAGGCGTTTGCCGCCGCGAGTATCGGTGATGACCGTGCCTTCGTGGATGGTGACGCCGCGGGCCCGCGCCCGCCCCGGCCAGGTGCCGTCAGCATCCCGGCGGGCGTCCACCACCGTCACCTCGGCACCGGCATCCCGGAGGTCCAGCGCGGTGCGGTAGGCGCTGTCGTTGTTGGTGAACACCACGGCCCGCTGGCCGGGGCGCACCGCGTAGCGGTGGATATAGGTGGACACCGCCGAGGCCAGCATCACCCCGGGGCGGTCGTTGTTGCCGAACACCAGGGGCCGCTCGATGGCACCCGTGGCGAGCACCACCTGTCCGGCACGCACGTGCCAGACCCGCTCGCGGACCTCGCCGGCCACATGGGCGCCCAGGTGATCGGTGCGCCGCTCGAGCAGCGCCAGGAAGTTGTGGTCGTAGTAGCCGAAGGCGGTGGTCCGGCGCATCACCCGCACCTCGGGCAACGCCTCCAGCTCGGCGACAGCGGCGCCCGCCCAGTCACTGCCGGGCGCACCATCCAGGCACTCGCGGCTGCCGAGCAGCGAACCGCCGAGCTCGGGGTTCTCGTCCACCAGCATCACCCGGGCGCCGCTGCGCCCCGCCTCCAGGGCGGCAGCCAGCCCGGCCGGGCCGGCACCGACCACCAGCACGTCGCAGTGGGCGTGCATATGGTCGTAGCGTGCGGGATCCGGTTCGGTGGGCGAGAGCCCCAACCCCGCCGCCTTGCGGATCTTCGCCTCGTAGCGCGGCCACATCCGCTCCGGCCACATGAAGGTCTTGTAGTAGAAGCCCGCGGGCATCAGCCGGGAGAGGAGGTTGTTCACCCCCATCAGGTCGTGCTCCAGGCTCGGGCTACCGTTGACCGTCCAGGCCTCCAGGCCGTCGTAGAGCTCCACCTGGGTGGCGCGCTGATCCGGCAGGGTGGTGGCGCCGCGGCCCACCTGAAGGATGGCATTGGGCTCCTCGGCGCCGGCACCCACGATGCCCCGGGGCCGGTGGTACTTGAAGCTCCGCCCCACCAGGGACACGCCATTGGCCAACAGCGCGGACGCCAGGGTATCGCCCTGGTAGGCACTGTAGTCCCGGCCATTGAAGCGGAAGGTCAGCGGGCGGTCGCGCTCCAGGCGGCCGCCCTCCGGGAGTCGGTTCGCCTGCGTCATGCCTGGCCTCCAGTGTCCGGGCCATCCATCGGGTAGACCGCCTCGATGCGATAGGTGGCGGTGTCACGGATGGCGTTGAAGAAGCGCCGGCAACCATGGGCGTGCATCCACTGCTCGTGGTGACGGCCCCGGGGGTTGCGGCGCATGAACAGGTACTCGGCCCACTGCTCGTCGCTGAGCACATCCGGGTCCGGCGGGCGGGTGACATGCGCCTCGCCGGCGTAGGAGAACTCCCGCTGATCCCGCGGGCCGCACCAGGGGCATTCAATCAGGAACATCTCGGTGACCTCCGCGTTAGTGGGCGACGCCGGCGGCGCCGTGCTCGTCGATGAGATAGCCGGTGGTGTAGCGCTCCAGCGAGAACGGCGCGTTCAGCGGGTGGGGCTCACCACGGGCCAGGGTGTGGGCGAACACCCAGCCCGAGCCCGGTGTGGCCTTGAATCCGCCGGTGCCCCAGCCGCAGTTGATGAAGAGGTTGTCCACCGGGGTCTTGCCGATGATCGGCGTGGCGTCCGGGCAGGTATCGACGGTGCCGCCCCAGTGCCGGAGCATGCGCATGCGGCTGAACACGGGGAAGAGCTCCTTCACCGCGGCGAGCGTCCCCTCGATGATGTTGAGGCTGCCCCGTTGGCCGTAGCCAATGTAGGAGTCGATGCCCGCGCCGATCACCAGCTCGCCCTTGTCGGACTGACTGACGTAGCCATGCACGGCGTTGGACATGATCACCGTGTCCAGGATGGGCTTGACCGGCTCGGAGACCAGCGCCTGCAGGGGGTGGCTCTCCACCGGCAGTCGGAAGCCCGCCATCTCGGCGAGCACGCCGGAGTTGCCGGCGACCACGATCCCCACCTTGCCGGCGCCGATCCGGCCACGGTTGGTCTCGACGCCGACCACCCGGCCGTTGTCCTGGTGGAAACCGGTGACCTCGCAGTTCTGGATGATGTCCACGCCGGCGGCGTCAGCGGCCCGGGCGAAGCCCCAGGCCACCGCGTCGTGGCGGGCCACGCCGGCGCGCTGCTGGAACGAGGCCCCGAGGATGGGATAGCGGGCGGCCGGCGAGGTGTTGAGGTAGGGCACGCGGCGGGCAAGCTCGTCGGCGTAGACCACCTCGCTGTCGATGCCGTTCAGGCGGTTGGCATTGACCCGGCGGTGGATGTCGCGCATGTCCTGGAGGTTGTGGCCCAGGTTATAGACCCCGCGCTGGCTGAACATGAGGTTGTAGTTCAGCTCCTGGCTGAGCCCCTCCCAGAGCTTCATGGACTTCTCGAAGAGGTGCGCCGCCTCGTCCCAGAGGTAGTTGGAGCGCACGATGGTGGTGTTGCGCGCGGTGTTGCCGCCGCCGAGCCAACCCTTCTCCAGCACCGCCACGTTGGTGATGCCGTGCTCCTTGGCTAGATAATAGGCCGTGGCCAGGCCGTGGCCGCCGGCACCGATGATCACCACGTCATAGGCGGGCTTGGGATCGGGGCTGCGCCAGGCGCGCTGCCAGTTCTCGTGATAGCTCAGTGCGTTGCGCACCAGGCTGAAGATGGAATAGCGACTCATGGTCTACTCCTGACTCAACATTCGATGACGTTCACGGCGAGCCCCCCGCGGGAGGTCTCCTTGTACTTGGTCTTCATGTCCGCCCCGGTCTGGCGCATGGTGCGGATCACCCGGTCCAGGGAGACGAAGTGCTGGCCGTCGCCGCGCAGCGCCATCCGCGCCGCGTGGATGGCCTTCACCGCACCCATGGCGTTGCGCTCGATGCACGGCACCTGCACCAGCCCCCCCACGGGGTCACAGGTCAGCCCCAGGTTGTGCTCCATGCCGATCTCCGCGGCGTTCTCCACCTGGGCGGGCGTGCCACCGAGGACCTCGGCCAGCGCCCCGGCGGCCATGGAGCAGGCCACCCCCACCTCCCCCTGGCAACCCACCTCGGCGCCGGAGATGGAGGCGTTCTCCTTGTAGAGCAGGCCGATGGCGGCGGCGGTGAGCAGGAAGCGCACCACCCCGTCCTCGTCGCCACCGCGGAAGCGGGTGAAGTAGTGCAGCACCGCCGGGATGATCCCGGCGGCACCGTTGGTGGGGGCGGTGACCACGCGGCCGCCGGAGGCGTTCTCCTCATTCACCGCCAGGGCGTAGAGGCTCACCCAGTCCATGACGTCCAGGGGATCGCCACGATCGGCCTGCTCGCGGAGCTTGCCGTACAGCGAAGCGGCGCGCCGGCGTACGTGCATGCCGCCCGGGAGCTCGCCCTCCCGGGCACAGCCATCGCGCACGCAGGCCTCCATCACCGACCAAATGCGCAGCAACCCCTCGCGAATGGCGGCCTCCTCGTGCCAGGCGCCCTCGTTGGCGAGCATCACCTCGCTGACCGCCAGGCCCTCCGCCTCGCAGTGGCCGAGAAGATCGGTGGCGGTGTGGAAGGGATAGGGCTGCGCCGTGGTGTCTTCCACGATGCGGGCCCGGCCCTCCTCATCGGGCTCCACCACGAAGCCGCCGCCCACGGAGTAGAAGGTGCGCTCGCTGAGCACGCCGCCCGCGGCGTCGTAGGCGAGGAAACGCATGCCGTTGGGATGGGCCGGCAGGCTCTTGCGCTTGTTCATCACCAACTGCCGGCGATGGTGAAAGGCCACCGGCTGGCGCCCGGCCAAGCTCAGCCGGCCCTGCTCGCGGATCGCGGCCACACGGGCGTCCACCCCTTCCACGTCCACGGTCTCCGGGTCCTCGCCCTCGAGGCCGAGCATCACCGCCGTATCCGAGCCGTGGCCCCGGCCGGTGGCCGCCAGCGAGCCATAGAGCTCGACGCGCACCCCCGCGACGCCGCTCAGGCCACCGTCGGCATCCAGCTCGCTGGCGAACCGCCGCGCGGCGCGCATCGGCCCCACGGTGTGCGAGCTCGACGGCCCGATGCCGATCTTGAAAAGCTCAAAGACGCTTACCGCCATGACGGCCTCCGCTATTGCCGGTACACCGGATGACGGGCGCACAGACCCAGGACCCGGCTGCGCACGGATTCGATCACCCCGTCGTCGTCCGGACGTTCCAGGACGTCGCACATCCAGCCCGCCAGCTGCCGGCACTCGTCCACGCCGAAGCCCCGGGTGGTCGCCGCGGCCGTGCCCACGCGGATGCCGGAGGTGACGAAGGGCGACTCCGGGTCATTGGGCACGGCGTTCTTGTTGACGGTGATATGGGCCCGGCCCAGGGCGGCCTCCGCCTGCTTGCCGTTGACGCCACGCCCCACCAGGCTGACCAGAAACAGGTGATCATCGGTGCCGCCGGAGACCACATCGAAGTCACGCTCCAAAAACACCTCGGCCATGGCCCGGGCGTTGTCGACAGTCTGGCGCTGAGCGGAACGGAACTCCGCGCTCATGGCCTCACGGAAGGCCACCGCCTTCCCGGCGATGACGTGCATCAACGGCCCGCCCTGGATACCGGGGAAGATCATGGCGTTGAGCTTCTTCTCCAGCTCCGGGTTCGAGCGGGCGAGGATCAGCCCGCCGCGGGGACCGCGCAGGGTCTTATGGGTGGTGGTGGTCACCACATGGGCGTGGGGCACCGGGTTCGGATAGGCCCCGGCGGCCACCAGGCCGGCCACGTGGGCCATGTCCACGAACAGCCACGCTCCCACCTCATCGGCGATGGCGCGGAAGCGCGCCCAGTCGAGCACGCGGGAATAGGCGGAGAAGCCCGCCACGATCATCCGCGGGCGGTGCTCGCGAGCCAGCCGGGCGACCGCCTCGTAGTCCACCTCCCCGGTGGTCTCGTCGATGCCGTATTGCACGGCGTTGAAGAGCTTGCCGGAGAAGTTCGGCTTGGCCCCGTGGGTGAGGTGACCGCCGTCCGCCAGGCTCATCCCGAGGATGGTGTCGCCGGGCTTCAACAGGGCGAAGTAGACGGCGGCGTTGGCCTGGGAGCCCGAGTGGGGCTGGACATTGGCGTAGTCCGCCTCGAAGAGCGCCTTGGCCCGGTCGACGGCCAGCTGCTCGGCGACGTCCACGTGCTCGCAGCCGCCATAGTAGCGCCGGCCCGGGTAGCCCTCGGCATACTTGTTGGTGAGCACACTCCCCTGGGCCTCCATCACCAGGGGACTGGTGTAGTTCTCCGAGGCGATGAGCTCGATATGGGATTCCTGGCGGCTCTCCTCGTCACGGATTGCCTGCCAGAGCTCGGGGTCGAAGTCACGGATGCGCTGTCCGGTATCGAACATGGGGCCCTCCTCCCGTCTGTGCCGCTAACGACACGCGTGCCTTGTACGGAGGGATTAGGCCCCTGCAAGCGGCAGGGCGGCTTGAAGATTTGCGGCATCCGGCGGGGGGAATCGGGGCAATGGCGCAGGCGTTTTAGTGGAGGTCGCAAACAGGCAAATGGCCGTACGACGTCAGCGGCGCCGTAGGCAGGCCCGCTATCGTCCTTGATGCTGTGCAGGCCGCACTACCGCTTGATGCGCTGAATATCCGAGTGCTCGACCACGTCCCACTCACCGGCATTTCGATATAGCCGCTTGTTCTGATTCGGATAGTCAGTGACGTCTTGTGTAAGGCGTTGCCCCATAACCAGACACACAAGGGGCTGGGTACCTGTGGCTTGCATCGAGTGTGCAACGCCATTTGCGGGACATCCGATGAAGTCGCCGGGACCGATCGAATGCACGTCTTCACCCAGGAATGCAGTCCCTTGCCCGGAAAGGACGTAGATGCACTCCTCCTCGAAGAGGTGGACGTGGTGCTCGGTGGAGTAGTCCCCAGGCAACACGGAGATTACATGAACGCCGATGTTCTTGAGGCCCACTGCATCGCCAAGAGATTTATTGGCCCGAACGGCGGATTCGTTGAGAAAATGAACCTTCTTTTGCCCTGTCATTTCCGCGATAGCCTGTGCCGATAGATACATCACTGCTCCTTTGCGGAGTCCGCATCGAGGTGACGGAAAGTGGCCATCTGGGTGGGTGGGCCAAGCTCGGGGTCCTGTTCGCCGATACCGCTGAAGCTCACCCGGTAGCCGTTGCGCCGGGCCACCCCACGGGCCCAGCGCCGGAAGCGGGTCCGGTCCCACTCGAAACAATGATCCGGCTCCCGGAACTCGCCGGGCCCCAGACCCAGCAGCGGGTTGTACTCACCGTTCGGCGTGGTCATGAACAGCCAACCGGGCCGGATGCGACCGAACACGCATTCTTCCACGCGGGAGAGATCCCCCGGATGGACGTGCTCGATGGTTTCCACCATGGCCGCGGCCTCATAGCCGGTAAGCGACGGTTGCGGCTCCGCGTAGGAGCCCCGGGCGAGACGGACACCGGTGGCGCCGTTGAGGAAGTCCGACAGCGCGGCCCGCGCCTGCGCCAGCGCCTGGCCGGACGCCTCGAGCCCCACGACCTCCTCGAACTGGCGGTCACGCGCCAACCGATGCATAAGGGCTCCCGAGCCGCATCCCAGGTCCAGCACACGGCGAGCACCGGTGGCCTTGATACAGCGGTGGACATGCTCAAGCCGGGTCTCGTGCAGCGGGGTCATCGGCGCTCCGTGGCGTGTTGGTGCAACGCGCGAGTCTACCTGCTCTGGCGGCCTGGTGCGCACCCCGGCATTCTCTGGGATGATCACCGTCATACTTCCCGATTCATTCTGCGCCATGAAGCACCAGGCCCCGGCAACCACTCCGTCCGCACCCCGCGTCCAGCTCTCCGTGGGTTTCGTGCTCCTGCCGCGGTTCACGCTGCTACCCTTCGCCGCCTTCGTGGACTGCCTGCGCCTGGCCGCCGACGAGGGCGACGCCAGCCGCCCTATCCGCTGCCGCTGGAGCTTCATGAGCCCCGATGGGGCGGACGTCGTCTCCAGCTGCGGCGCCCGCATCGGGCCGTGCGAACCCCTGGGGGAGCCCGAGCGCTTCGACTACGTGGTGGTGGTCGGCGGACTGCTGCCCGCCGGGCCACCGGCGGATAGCGCCACGGTGGCCTATCTACGGAGCGCGGCGGCACGGGGCATACCGCTGGTGGGGCTATGCACCGGTCCCTTCGCCATGATCCAGGCGGGGCTGATGCACGGGCGGCGCTGCTGCGTGAGCTGGTATCACTACCACGACCTCACCCAACGCATGCCGGATGTCGTCCCAGTGGCGGATCAGCTGTTCGTGGTCGACGGCGACCGCATCACCTGCGCCGGCGGCGCGGCGGCGGCGGACCTGGCGGCATGGCTGGTGGAGCGCCACCTCGGCCGGGCCTGGGCCCAGAAGAGCCTGCACATCATGCTCATCGACCATGCCCGCCGGGGCAGCACCTCCCAGCCCCAGCCGCCGCTGCACGAGGAGGTCGAGGACAACCGGGTGCGCCGCGCCATCCTGTTGATCGAGCAGCACCTGAGCCAACCGCTCAGCACCGAAGCCCTGGCCGCCCAGCTCAGCGTATCCCGGCGCCAGCTCGAGCGCAGCTTCCGCCGGGAGCTCGGCATGAGCCCGAGCCAGTTCTCCCGCAATCTCCGCCTGCGCTACGGGTTGTGGCTGCTGCAGCACACCGACCGCAGCATCACCGAGATCAGCGCCGAGTGCGGATTCGCTGATACCGCTCACTTCTCGCGTCAATTCCGGGCCCTGTTCGAGCACCCGCCCACCGCCTTCCGGCCGAGCGGCAAGGCGCCCCGCTCCGGCATTGCCCGCATCGGGCCCGAGGACCCGGCGGACGATCTGTTTGAACGGGCAGGCAGCCGACCACGTTCCTAGGCGGTGACGGTTTGCATCGGCGCCGGAAGCCCTCATAGTGTCGGTGGGAGACAGTCGCAACCAAACGGAGGGGTAGAAGCCATGGCGGAACAGGACGTCGAGAAACTGCGTAGCGAGATGAACCAGCTCCGCGAGGACCTGCGGGGGCTGACGGAAACGGTACGGGGGATCGCCTCCAGCCAGGGGGAGCAGGCCTACGAACGGGTCCGGGAGCGCGCCGCGGGGGCACGCCGGCGGGCCGAGGACATGGAGCAGCAGCTCGAACAGCAGATCGAGGAGCGGCCCCTGAGCAGCCTGCTGGTGGTGTTCGTCGGCGGGCTCATCGCCGGGCTCTTACTCCACAACCGCCGCTGAGCGGAGGCGCCGCGATGGGCGACGTACTTGCCCGGGCCTTGACCGCCCTCGCCGTGGCGACCCTCGCCGCCGTGGTGGGCATCGGCGGGCTGGGGTTCTTCGCCTACGCGGCGTATACCGCCCTGGCGCTGATCACTCCCCCCGCCGTGGCGGCGGCCCTGGTAGGGTTGCTCTGCCTGTTCGTCACAGCACTGCTGCTGCTAGTTGTCCGCAGCGTGGTGCATCCGCCGCCGCGGCGTCCATCGGCGAGCGCACCGGGGGCTGAGGGACGGCCGCAGGATACCGAGCTGGCCGCCCTCCTCGGCCGCCAGGCCGGCTCTTTCGTCCGCTCCAATTTCCGCGAGGCCGCCGGCGTCGCCTTCGTCAGTGGCCTAATCCTGGGGGTAAGCCCGCGGGCACGCCGGGCCCTGCGGGACCTGCTGCTCAACGACCGTTGAGCCTAAAGGCGCGGCTACGGGGGGCGGGCTCCCGCCAGTGGGCGGCCTGGATCGCCACGACCGTCCGCCGGCTGGCTGCCTTCGGCCGGCGGGTGCTGCGGGATTTCATGGCCAACCGCGGCATCCTGCTGGCCGGAGGGGTCGGCTACAACGTGCTGCTCTCGGTGGTGCCCTTCTTCGCCGTGTGCACCGCTGTGCTGTCGACCGTGGTGGACCAGGCCCGGCTGGTGACCACCGTCCGTACCCAGACCCAGTTCCTCGCCCCGGGGTACGCGGGCATCGTCGCCGACGCCGTGGAGGAGTTTCTCGAAACCCCCGCGGTGCTCGGCGTAATCAGTTTCCTGGTGCTCCTGTTCTTCAGCTCCCTGGCATTTCGCATGCTCGAGGACGCTATCGCCATCATCTTCCACCGTCACAAGCCATCTCAGCACCGCAGCCTCTGGTTCTCGGCCATCCTGCCCTACCTCTACGTGGTGGCCCTGAGCCTGGGCATCCTGACCCTGACGGTGGTGGGCGCCGTGGTGGACGCGCTCAGTGGCCGGCTGATATCGGTGCTCGGGATGGAGTGGACGCTGGAGCGGGCGCCGACGGCGGTGCTCTACGTCTTCGGTTTCCTCGGCATCGCACTGCTGTTCGCCTCCGTCTACAAGGTGCTCCCGGTGGTCAAGGTCTCGCTCCGGCGGGCCCTGGTCGGCGGTTTCGTCGCCGCGGCCCTTTGGGAGCTCACCCTGCAGGCGGTGATGTATTACTTCGACAACATCTCCCTGGTGAATGCCATCTACGGCTCCTTCGCCACAGTGATCGTGGTACTGCTGAGCCTGGAGCTCGGCGCGGTGATCCTACTGCTCGGCGCCCAGGTTATCGCCGAGCTCGAACGCAGTGCCGAGGCCGGGCTGCCGTGGTACCGGGCACCGGAGGATCGCCCACCGCCCCATGGGAGCCCATGACGGCGGGGCGGTAGTTCCCCAATTGGGGGGAACGCGCGGCTACCCGCCCTCCGGGACGAGGCGCTCGCAGCCTTCACCGGAGCCCATCATGTTGGGCGAGTCGATGGCTTCAATGGAGCGCTCCTGGATATAGTCCGCCGGGATCTCATCCCAGGCGACCGGCTCGCCACCGTGTAGCTCGATGAAGGCCTCGGCGGCCTCGCGCTGCGAGAACGGCACCGCCTCCAGGGCCCCCATGCCGCCGCGGCACTCGCTGTCGATGACGTAGACGGCCTCCTCCGCGGCGATCCACTGCTGGGGCTGGGCCCAGCCGTCGGCCCGGGCCATGTCCGTGACGTAGATCGCCGCGATGTCGCTGCTCTCCTCCGGGGACAGGGTGAAGGCCACGGCATCGCGTACCTGGGAGAACCACAGCGGCTCGTCGGCGCCACCGAGATGGATCTGCGCCTTGGGGCCGCGGTGATCCACCAGGATCATACGCCCGTAATAGGTGATGGCCTCGCGGGTGGGCTCCACCGCCGCCGGTGGCCTGCCGGACTCCTCCGGCTGGCAGCCGACAATCATCGCCGTCCCCAGGCCACACAGCAGTGCCGTTACCGCACCGCGGATCCGCGCCCATGCCATCACTGCTCAGAACTCCTTCTTCCGGAAGATAAGCCAGGACAGCCCCAGGGGTAGGACCACCCAGACCAACAGCGAGAGAAAGGGCTGCCAGGGCGGCACACCGCTGCCTGCGGCGCCGAGGCCGGAGAAGGCAGCCACTTCGGCCATACCGCTGAGGTTGAACAACCGGTAGGCGTCCGCCGGGTTGATCAGCAGCAGCGCCGGGACCACGCGGCCGATGAGCCCCTCTCCGCCGGTGGCCGTCAGCGCCGCCAGAAGCCCCATATCGTAGAGCACAACCAGCAGCAGCCATACCGCCACCGCCAGGCCGGCAGCGGTACTGCGCTCCGCGACCACGACGCTGAGCAGGTACCCGACACCCACGAACACCCAACCGAGCAACACCGAGGAGAGGATCAGTGCGCCGAAGGCCCGCAACCCCGTGGCGTCGACGCCACCGGTGAAGGCGATCACCATCGCCGCCAATCCAAAGCCGACGATGGTGGCGAAGGCGAGGATGGCCCCGTGGCCGACGAACTTGCCCGCCAGCACCTGCCAGCGAGAGAGGGGATAGGCGAGCAGGAGCAGCAGCGTGCCGTTTTCCACCTCACCCACCACGGCATCGTAGGTCAGCAACAGTGCGATCAGCGGCAACAGATAGATGGACAGTGACGACAGCGATACCACGTTCACGGTAAGGCTCGCCGCCCCCACCTCCCCGGTCGGCGTGCTGCCCAGGAAGGCCAGCACCAAGGCCAGCACCGCGAGCAGCCCGGTGGCGGCGATCACCCAGCGGTTGCGCAGGCCGGCACGGATCTCGCGGCCGGCGAGGATCAGCACCGGGCTCATCGCCGATCCCCCTCCGCGGCACCGTAATGGGCATAGACCTCGTCCAGGCTCGGCGGGAAGATCTCCAGGTCCCGCACCGCCTCGCTGTCCAGCTCGGTGAGCCGGCGGATGGCGGTCATCTTCTCCGCCGCCTCCACGGCGAGCTCGATGCGGCTGTCGGCCCGCTCCAGGACCGGGTAACCCAGGGCCTCCACGCCGTCGGCTCGCCCGTTGACATGGACACGCAAGCGAATCGGCAGGTCGGCCTCCCGGCACAGCCCATCCAGGGTGTTGCAGGCGGTGAGCCGCCCCTGATTCATGATGGCGATCCGGTCGGTGCGCATCTCGAGCTCCGTGAGCACGTGGGAGGAGATGAGGATCGTCGTGCCCTCCTTCTGCAGCTCGGCGAGGATCTCGTAGAAGGTCTGTCGCAGCATCGGGTCCAGGCCGCTGGTGGGCTCGTCGAGCAGCAGCAGACCCGGCGCCCCGATCAAGGCCTGGGCGAGGCCGAGGCGCTGACGCATGCCCTTGGAGTAAGTGCGAACGCGATTACCGGCGGCCTCCGCGAGACCGACCCGTTCCAGCAGCGCATCGGCACGGGTCACGGGCTGGCCCTTGAGGCGGGCGAAAACGTGCACCACCTCCCGACCGGTCATGCCGCCGGCGAAGACCACGTTCTCCGGGAGGAAGCCGATCCGCGCGCGCAGCGCCACGGACCCACCGCTACCCGGCTCCGTGCCCAGCACCCGAACACGCCCGGCGCTGATACCGGTGAGCCCGAGCAGGACCTTCATCAGCGTGGTCTTGCCCGCCCCGTTGTGACCGAGCAGCGCGAGGCGTTCGCCGCGGGGGACCTCCAGGTCCACCCCGTCGAGGGCCCGGAAGTGGCGATAGTTTTTCTCCAGGGCGCGGATCTCGACGGCGGGATCGCTCATCCACGCACCTCGGCGGCCACGGCATCGGGGAGCTCCGGCGGCGCCATCAGCGGCGCGGTGTCGACCACACCGCCGGGGCGAATGGATGGAAAGGCGGACTGGGCCCAGCGCAGCAGCTGCACCGCCGGGCTGGAGAGCAGCAGCTTGGCCTGGGGGACCCGCCACATGATCTGATCCACGATGCCATTGGGGCGGTAGGCCTGATCGGCGATGCCGTCCCCGTCCAGATCGAACGCGGGGTGATCACTCCAGTAATTGCCCCGTTCCTCATCCGCCCAGCGGAGGTTGCGGGTGCCCACGTACTTCACCTGGGTGCGATTGCCGATAAAGGCGTTCTCCACCAGGGTGTTCTGCTCCGAACCGGCGGTGAAGTGGACCCCGAGCTCGCAGCCCTGGAATCGATTACCGCGGAACTCGTTGTAATTGGCGTTGTAGATGAACACGCACTTCTCGCCGCCCTCGACCACCGCATTATCGGTGATCTGGCTGTAGTTGGCGAAGTTGAACATCAGCCCATGATCACGGTCGCCGCGGGAGACGTTGCCGCGGACCTCGATGCGATTGGAATACATGATCGCATAGCCGATGTGGTTGCCCACGGAGACATTGTCGCGGACAGTGCTGTCCTCCGTGTACATGTAATGCACCCCGTAGCGCAGGTCCTCGAAGCGGTTGCCGGCGAACAGGTTGCGCTTGCTGGTGGTGGTGAAGATGCCGTCGCGACCGTAGCGGACGCGGTTGCCGATGATCCGCGCATCCGGCGCGTTCCATAGGTATACCCCATTGCCGCGCTCGCTCATGCGCAGGTCCCGCCGGCCGATGATCACGTTGTCGGCCACCAGGCTCCGCTCCGCCCCTTCAACGTGGACGCCGAAGAGGTTGCCCTCGATACGGTTGTCCGTCACCACGGCACCGGTGGCCTGCTGGGTGAGCACCACGCCGGAATCCATCCGCTCCAGGCTCAGCCCGGATCCACGGATGGTGAGGCCACGCACCACCGCCTCCGGGGCGGTGACGGTGATGACACTGCTCTCGCCATCCCCCTCCACCACCGAGCCGGCCTCCCCTTCCAGGGTAATGGGCTTATCGATAATCACCGGCCCCCGGTGGACGCCCTGATCGAGGCGAAGGATGTCCCCATCGGAGGCAGCCTCGATTCGCTCGGCCAGGGTCTGCGCCCACGAGGGGGTGGCGGCCAGGATCAGGGGGAAGACCATCAGCGACCAGCGACCCCAGCGAAAAAGGGCGGGCCTTCCGGCCCGCCCCCTCCGCCCCGCGGCCGTGCCGGGGTTATCGTGCATCAGGCCTCCTTCGGCTCCACCAGCATCCGCCCGCGCATCTCCATGTGCAGGGCATGGCAGAACCACTGGCAGTAGTACCAGTACACGCCGGGGCGATCCGCCACGAAGGTGATCGACGAGGTCTGCTGGGGCGAGACCTCCATGGCCACACCGTAGTTCTCCATGGTGAAGCCGTGGCTGAGGTCCTCGATGGAGTCCATGTTGGTCACCACCACGGTGACCTCGTCGCCCTGCTTCACCCGGAACTCGTTCATGCTGAACTTCGGGGCGATGGAGAACATATACACCCGCACCTTGTTGCCGTCACGCACCACGGTGTTGGCGCCCATGAGATTGACCCCATCGGCCTCGGCCATCTTTACCGTGTCCGCGAACATGGGGTCGTCCCGCGTCCAGGTACGGCTCGGGTTCACGATGTCCGGCCGGACGATGATGATGTCGTGGGGCTCGGAGAAGGTGGGGCCGTCGTGGACCAGCTTCATCTCGTCGCCGGAGATATCGATGAGCTGGTCGTTCTCCGGCTTCAGCGGGCCCACGTTCAGGAACCGGTCCTTGGAGAACTTATTCAGCGAAACCAGCCACCGGCCGTCGGCCTCCTTGGTCTCGCCCATGGAGGTGTGGTTGTGGCCCGGCTGATAGTGCACATCCAGCTTCTGGGCGATGGGGTCCACGTCCTCGCCGTTGAAGGCCTGGATGGCCTTCTCCATGTCCCATTTTACGATCTGGCTGTCGATGAAGACCGTGGTATAGGCATTACCGCGGCCGTCGAAGGCCGTGTGCAGCGGCCCGAGCCCCAGCTCCGGCTCGGCGACGATGGCATCCCGGGGCTCGCCGTTGCCCTCGAAGATGGCATCGAGCTTGGTCACGTCCATCAGCGAGACCGTGGGCGAGAGCTTGCCGTTGATGGCCACATACTTGCCGTCCGGCGCCGTGTTGATGCCGTGGGGACTCTTGGAGATGGGGATATAGACGGTGTACGGGGAACCGTGGCGGCCGTCGACGACGGGGACGCCTTCCATCATCTCCGCGTCGCCGTTGGACACCGCCTCCTCGATGCGCGCGATGTTGAACACCACCACCCAGTCCTGCTCCTGGGCGGTCATCTCCTCAAGGGTGGTTCCGCCCTCGGAGTTGTAGCAGGTGGAAAACGTGTACTTGCCCTGGTAGTCGGAGTCGTTGTTGTCCAGGTTGCCGTCGACGATGACCTGCCAGGCCACCTCCATGGTGTCGCCGTCAACGGCAGAGAAGATCGCGTGGTACTTGCTGGGGTCGTCGAGGTCACGGCCATCGTTGGGCACCGGGATGCGATGCTCGCCGTTGACGAAGACGTAGCCGGTTTTTGATTTCTGCGGGCGCATGCCATGCATGGCCGTTGCGTTGGGGATCTCGGTGATCTTGTCGCACTTCATGACGTCGCAGCGGATGCGCGCCATACGGCGATTGGCCTTGTCCTGGATGAAGACATAGCGGCCGTCGTAGGTGCCGTCGGTGAACGACATGTGCGGATGGTGGGCATCGCCGTTGAGCCATACGCCCTTACGGCTCTCGCCATGGGCGTCGAGATAGGCCTTGGTGTCCTCGGTGAGCCCGTCACGGAGGACCTTCAGGCTCTCGTTGGTGCTTCCCCAACCCGTAGCGGAACAGCGGTTGAACACCGGGATGCGCACCAGCTCACGCATCGAGGGGATGCCATAGACGCGGACCTCGCCGGTCTGGCCGCTGGAGTAGAAGCCGTAGTAGTCGTCCAGCTGCCCCGGCGCTACCGAGGCGGAGCCTTCCGCCGCCTGGGCCGTGCGGGGCTGCAGCGCCCAGCCGGCACCGAGGCCGCCGGCTACGCCGGTAAGCCCCGCCATGGTGGCGAGCTTGGTGGAGCCACCGAGGAACTCCCGGCGGGTAACGCCTTCCTTTCGTTTTTCGTCCGTCATCATCCGTTCTCCTGTGTCGGATCGTCTTGTTTCGATGAGCGGGGCCCTTCCCCGCCCACCTTGTGCACAGCGGCCCCGCCGGACGAACCCTCTCCCCCGGTATCGGCCCCTGAATCTCCCTGCTTGCCCCGACGTCCGAGCGCCCTACGCCGCTCACGCTTGAGACGGCGGGTCACGTTGTGGGGGCAGCGGTGGTCGTCGAAGTACAGCTCCTGACAGTGCAGGCAGTAGATGCACTCGTTGACGTTGATGTGCCCCTCCGGGTGGATGGACTGCACCGGGCACTCCCGGGCGCAGCGATGGCACTGGGTGCCGCACTCCGGCCAGCGCTTGAGCCACTCGAAGGTGCGTAGCCGCGCGGGGATAGCCAGGGCGGCACCCAGCGGGCAGAGGTAGCGGCAGAAGAAGCGCTCGATGAACAGCCCGATGAACAGCAACACCAGCGCGTAGACCACGTACGGCCAGTCACGCACGAAATTGAGGATGATCGCCGTCTTGAACGGCTCCACCTCGGCGAATCGCTCCGCGAGCGCCAGGTCGTAGAGGGCGAGGCCGAACAGCAACAGGAAGAGGATGTACTTGATCGGCCACAGCCGCTCGTGGACCTCGAAGGGCACGCGGATCTGCTTGACGCCCAGGCGCTGGGCGATGTGGTTAGTCAGCTCCTGCAGCGCCCCGAACGGGCAGAGCCAGCCGCAGAACGCCCCCCGGGCCCAGAAGATCATCGCCGCCGCGGTGGCCGCCCAGAGGATGAACACCAGCGGGTCCATCAGGAAATACGACCAACTGAACCCGGTGAGCACCGAATTGGTCAGGGTGAAGATGTTCACCACCGAGAGCTGGGCATTGGACCACCAGCCGAGCCAGACCAGCACGAAGGCCAGCACGCCGTAGCGGGTCCATTTCAGCAACGTCGGCCGGCGCGCGAGCCAGGTCTGGAAAAAGAAGATCACCGTCACCACCGCCAACAACACGGCGAGGATGGCGATGGGCACGGTCTTGTTCTCCCAGGCCCGCTTCCACAGGCCCGCGGCGCGGTCCGGTGTGGCGCCACCACCCGCTGCGAGGCGCCGCTCCCCGTCCCCCGGGCCCGCTGCGGGGCCGGCGCCGCCCGCCTGCGCCTCGGGCTCGGGTTCCGGCGGCGGGTCGGTGAGGTAGTGCTCCGGCGGCTCATACGCGACCGTGAAACGGGTGAAGACCTTGGACAGCGCCCCGGTTTCCCGCTGCACCAGCAACGCCAGCTTCCAGGGCTGAACGGGGTCGAACTGGGCATCCGCCGGTACGGTGAACACGCTGACCTCGTCGAACTCCGGGGCCCCCTCGGCAGCCAACTGCCCGAGGCGGGTGTGGTGGTAGTCGTGGAAGCGCGTGGTGCCGCCGGAATGGCTCATCTCAATGCGGTCGAAGATCCCGCCGCGCACATAGCCGGAGCCCTTGAACGAGTAGCGCCCGCGTCCGGCGACGAAGATCGCCTCCTCGCCCTCCTCCAGCTGCTCCTGCAGGTTCGCCCAGCGGCGCTCACCGAGCAGCGAGCGACCCACGCTCGGGATGCTCACCAGCCCGGTGTGCAGCTCGATGAACGTATCCTCCGGGGGCCCCGACTCGGGGCGCTCCGCGGCCTCCGGGTGGTCCTCCATCGCCTCGAAGGCCTCGTTGACCTCGGCGACCGTGATCTCCCGGGAGGCGATGGCCCCTTCCTCTTGTAGCGTCGCCCAGTCCTTGACCTCCACTGGCTGATCCCGGTCGATGTCGCGGCTGGGCCCGGTATCGGCCGGACCCGCGGCCTCGAGCCCGCCCAGACCCAGCCGCCGGGCCACCTGGTTGGCGGCCCAGAGCACGCTGTCCTCCATGACCAGCACCGTCACCGTCGCGCCGGAGACGATGTCCACCGACTGCTCGGTCTCCGTACCTTGGGTCGCATCGAAGCCGTTGAACTGGTCCAGGAAGTCCCGGATCTTCTGCTCGGGGATGCCGATCAGCACGATGGGCTCATCGTGCTGCACCAGCTTGCTGCCGCGAATGATGCCCTCCTCATCCACGCCGACGAGGATATGCAGCGGTTTGCTGGAATAGCCGATGGCGCGACTGTAGTCGGTGTTCAGCACCGCGTAGCCCACCCGATCATCGCCCTCATAGACCGCCGCCCCCGGGGGATCCTCCTGCACCGCGCCGAAGCGGTCGGCCCCGGGGATCAGCTCCGAGGGCTCCGCCTCCTCAAGGAATCCCTGCAACGACTGCGCCGCCGCCAGCCCCGGGAACAGCAGGAGCAGGCAAACGAACATCAGGATGACGGTACGGATCTGGCGCAGGGGCAGGGGGGCGTGGCGGCGGGCGTACTCGCACATGAACGCGTATCCTTGTGACGGCGCCAACGGCGTCGGGAAGGCGCACGAAGCGGCGATTTGATGTAACGAGGATGCTACGCAGGGAGAATCGCGGACATCTTGATCGCGGTCAACAGATACCGCTGCCTGGCGTTTGAACCTACAGGACCGTTACTGGTTTTGCAGCGCAGCAAGGGAGGAACCGCCATGACCGAAGGGCAGACCCACGGCTTCGACGCGCTGCCGCCGATTGACAACGTCAACGACCTCTTCCGCGTGGCCGTGGCCATGGAAGAGGAGGCCGCCCGGCGCTACGACGACCTCGCCCAACGCATGGAGTCGGCGGGGCAACCCGAGCTCGCCACGCTGTTCCGCGAGCTGGAGGCCCAGGAGCGCGAACACGAGACCGGCATCGAGGGCTGGGCGCGGAGCCAGGGCATCGACGCCACGGAACGACCGACGTTCCAGTGGCAATCCCCCGAGAGCCTCACCGAAGAAGAGATTGCCGAGGCCGGCGGCGAGGCCGTGATGACGCCGGAGGGAGCCCTCAACCTGGCCGTCCACAACGAGGAACGGGCCTTCTCCTTCTACGTGCGTATCGCCACCGAGGCGGAGGACCGGGAGGTACGCGAATACGCCGAGCGTATGGCCGGTGAGGAGATCAATCACGTGGCCCTGCTGCGCCTGGAACGCCGACGCGCGGCGCGCCGGCGCATGCAGGCCGAGCAGGGCCCACGCGCCTTCGACGATGAGGACACGCTCCGTCAGTGGCTCGACGAGCGTGAGCGCGAGCAGTACGGGCGGCTCGCCGCGATCGCCGAAAGCTGTCGGCGCTTGGGACTCGGCGATGCCTGCGCCGGTCTTGCCGACGAGGCCACCCACCCGCAAGGCCGTGTGCCGGCGGACCGTGATGCCCTGCTCGCCGAGGTCCGCGATGCCCTGCGCGAAACAGAAGGTACCTACGAAACCCTGCTTCGTACCAGCGAAGAAGCCGAATCCGAGCAGCTGGTCACGCTGGCACAGTTGGCCGCGGAGCGTGTCCTCGAGCGCTTGGCCCGGCTGAGTGATCTACGCGCCACCATCGCCGACGGGGGCGCGACCGGGACCTGACCGCGGCCGTCCCTGGCCGCCGCGGATCAAGCCGGGTGGGGGGGGGGTGGGCGCGCTACTCCGCGCCCCCCGGGGGCAGCGAGGCGTAGTAGGCGGCCAGGTCGAGGATATCCTGCTCGGACAGGCCGCTGACCATGGGATACATGACCGCGCTCTGCCCCCCCTCGCGCTGCTGATTCTTGTAGGCCTTGATGGAGGTCACCAGGTACTGCTCCTTCTGCCCGGCGAGATTCGGGTAGATGGGGGCCGTGGAGATCCCGTCCTGGCCATGGCAGCTGGCGCAGACAGTGGACTTCCCCTTACCGGCCTCCGGATCCCCCTCCTGTCCCTGGGCGAGCGGCGTAAACGCCAGAGCGGCTGCGAACACCATCCACTTTCTCATTTTGAGCTCCACCGGTTTGCTGACGATGCGATATGCAGCAGTCAGTTTACTTGAAATGAAGGCCCCGACAAGGCCGGAGACGTGACCCTTACTGCCGGCGGCCCCGTGTTGCGGCGCGACGGCTGCGTTATACTCGGGCGTTTGTTGGCCACCCCAGTCGATATCGGGATTCCGCACCCATGGAGAAGAGCTACGACCCGCGCACCATCGAGCCCCGCTGGTACGAGACCTGGGAGCGCGAGGGCTACTTCCGGCCCTCCGGCCGTGGCGACCCGTATTGCATCATGATCCCGCCACCCAACGTGACGGGCACCCTGCACATGGGTCACGCGTTCCAGGACACCATCATGGACACGCTGATCCGTTTCCAGCGCATGCGCGGGCGCAACACCCTCTGGCAGCCGGGGACCGACCACGCCGGCATCGCCACCCAGATGGTGGTGGAGCGGCAACTCGGCGAAGAGGGCCGGGGCCGCCATGACCTCGGTCGCGAGGCCTTCGTGGAGCGCATCTGGCAATGGCGGGAGCAATCCGGCGGCACCATCCAGAA
Source organism: Arhodomonas sp. SL1 (assembly GCF_052060015.1). Lineage (NCBI taxonomy): Bacteria > Pseudomonadati > Pseudomonadota > Gammaproteobacteria > Chromatiales > Ectothiorhodospiraceae > Arhodomonas > Arhodomonas sp. SL1. The sequence goes on from NZ_JBPODZ010000009.1 coordinate 40,477, forward strand.
CCAGCTCCGGCGGATGGGGGCCTCGGTGGACTGGTCTCGGGAGCGCTTCACCATGGACGAGGGGCTGTCCGCGGCGGTGCGCGAGACCTTCGTGCGCCTCTATCGGGAGGGCCTGATCTATCGCGGCGAGCGGCTGGTCAACTGGGATCCGGTCCTGCACACGGCGGTCTCGGACCTGGAGGTGGAGTCGAAGGAGGAGCAGGGCCACATCTGGCACATGCGCTACCCGCTCACCGACGGCAGCGGCCACGTGACCGTGGCCACCACCCGCCCGGAGACCATGCTCGGTGACACCGCCGTGGCGGTCCACCCCGACGACGAGCGCTACCAGCACCTCATCGGCAGGGACATCCGCCTACCCTTGGTCGAGCGGGAGATCCCGGTGATCGCCGACGAGTATGTAGACCCCGAGTTCGGCTCCGGCTGCGTGAAGATCACGCCGGCCCACGACTTCAACGACCACCAAGTGGGCCTGCGCCACGACCTGGAGGTGATCAACGTCCTCACCCCCTCGGCGGCGATCAACGATAACGCCCCGGAGAGGTACCGGGGCCTGGACCGCTACGAGGCACGCAAGCGCATCGTCGCCGACCTGGAGTCCCGAGGTCTGCTCGAGGCGGTGGAAGAGCACACCATGACCGTGCCCCGCGGCGACCGCAGCGGCGCCGCCATCGAGCCCTATCTCACCAACCAGTGGTTCGTCGACCTGACACGGGAGGAGCAGCCCGATGGCCGCGCCGGCGGATGGAACGCCATCACCAGGCCCGCCATCGACGCCGTGGCCAACGGCGACATCCGCTTCATCCCCGGCAACTGGGACCGCACCTACTTCAACTGGCTGGAGGACATCCAGGATTGGTGCATCTCCCGTCAGATCTGGTGGGGCCACCGCATACCGGCCTGGTACGACGACGAGGGCAATGTCTACGTCGGCCACGACGAGGCCGGGACCCGCAACCACTACGGGCTCGCCGACGACATCCCACTGACCCGGGATGAGGACGTCCTCGACACCTGGTTCTCCTCGGCCCTGTGGCCGTTCTCCACCCTGGGGTGGCCGGAGCGGACCGCGGAGCTCGCGACCTTCTACCCCACCTCGGTGCTGGTCACCGGCTTCGACATCATCTTCTTCTGGGTCGCCCGGATGATCATGATGGGGCTGAAGTTCATGGGCGACGTGCCGTTCCGTGAGGTCTACATCCACGGGTTGGTACGCGATGCCGACGGCAACAAGATGTCCAAATCCAAGGGCAACGTCCTCGACCCCATCGACATCATCGACGGCATCGACCTGGAGTCCCTGGTCGAGAAGCGCACCAGCGGACTGATGCAGCCCCACCTGGCGCCGAAGATCGAGAAGCAGACCCGCAAGCACTTCCCTGACGGGATCGCTGCCCACGGCACCGACGCCCTGCGCTTCACCTTCGCCAGCCTCGCCACCACCGGCCGGGACGTGGTCTTCGACATGGGCCGGGTGGAGGGCTACCGCAACTTCTGCAACAAGCTCTGGAACGCCGCCCGCTACGTGCTGATGAACACCGAGGGCGAAGATACCGGCCTCAGGGGCGGGGAGGTACGATTGTCCACCGCTGACCGCTGGATCATCTCGCGGCTGCAGCGCGCCGAGACCGCCGTCCACGAGGCCCTGGCGGCCTACCGCCTCGACATGGCCGCCCAGGCGATCTACGAGTTCATCTGGGACGAGTACTGCGACTGGTACCTGGAGCTCTCCAAGCCGGCGCTTCAGACCGGCGACGAGGCCGCCCGACGCGGCACCCGCCGGACGCTGGTGCGGGTGCTGGAGGCGGTGCTCCGGCTTGCCCACCCGTTCATGCCCTTCATCACCGAGGAGATCTGGCAACGCGTCGCCCCCCTCGCCGGCGCCGAGGGCGAGACGGTCATGCACCAGCCCTACCCGGAGCCGGATCCCGAACGCGACGACCCCACCGCCGAGGCGGAGATCGCCTGGCTACAGGCGCTCATCCTGGGCGTGCGCCGGATCCGCGGGGAGATGAACATCTCCCCCAACAAGGCGCTGCCCGTGCTATTGGCCAATGCCGCGGATGCCGATAGGCGGCGTGTCGAGCGCCACCGGGACTACCTCACCACCCTGGCCCGCCTGGAGTCCATCGACTACGTGGAACGGGACCAGGCGCCGGAGTCCGCCATCGCCCTGGTGGGGGACATGGAGCTTCTGGTACCCATGGCGGGCCTCATCGACCGGGACGCCGAGCTCGCCCGGCTGGACAAGGAGCGCGGCAAGCTCGCGAAGGATCTGGAGCGGGTCACCGCGAAGCTCGCCAACGAGAACTTCGTCAGCAAGGCGCCGGGTGAGGTGGTGGCCAAGGAGCGCGAGCGCCAGCAGGGCCTGGAGTCCGCCCTCGAGCGGCTCGACGAGCAATACCGCAGGGTGGAGCGGCTGGCGCAGTAAGCGGCGGGGTCACACCCCCGCCGAGCTCAGCACCAGATTCACGATCACCACCAGCACGATGACGAAGGCCGCGGTGAAGATGATGCCCGCGATGATGAACGGGCCAGCGCGTCCGTGGCTGAAGTCCCGCTGCCGGGCCTCCTCGCTCTGCACCCCGAAGGCCGCCGCCGCCACGCTCTTCATTACCTGAAGGAACGAGGGCGGCCGCTCGCCCTCGCCGCGCTGTCTGTCCTGCTGTCGGGCGTCATCGCGCTCCATGTCTACCTCCGTTGGCGAGTTGGCGGATCATTATAACGCCATGTTTGCCCGCCTCTGATGAACGTGGGGGCGCATACTGAAACGGACCGGACGAAACCGCAGGGGACAAGGCCTCGACAGCGCTTTGCCCTGGAACGGGTTCATTTCCGTGCATCGGGGTTCATCCGTGGCTCATCCTGCTCGCCGCGGAAGGCGGACTCGGGGACCCGCCCCAGCAGCCAGGCCCCGGCGGCAAACAATCCGATCAGCGCCAACATGGAGTAGCGCACGTCCCCCAAGGCGGTGCCGAACAACCCGAACAGCACCGGTCCCACCAGGGCGGCGAACTTGCCGAGCAGGTTATAGAAGCCGAAGAACTCGCCAGCCCGGCCGGCGGGGATGAGCCGGGCGTATAGCGAGCGGCTCAGCGCCTGCACGCCCCCCTGGACCAGCCCCACCAACACAGCAATGGCGTAGAACTCCCAGGGCGAGCGGATGAACACCCCCCAAATGCAGACCCCGGCATACACCAACAGCCCGAGGTATACCGCCCGCCGCGGCCCCCAGCGCTCCCCGAGCCGGCCGTAGGCGATCGCGGCCGGGAAGCCGACGAACTGCACCACCAGCAATGCGATGATGAGATCGCCCTGCTCGAAGCCCAGGGAGCGGCCGTAGGCCACGGCCATGCGGATCACGGTGTGCACGGCGTCTATGTAGAGCCAGTAGGCCACCAGGAAAATCACCACCGGCCGCAGGCGACCCAAGTGGCGCAGGGTCTCGCGCAACTGCCGCCAGCCGGAGCGCCAGGCCGTCGCGCCGGCCGGCGCCGGCCGCTCGGGGACCGCCAGGGCCAGGGGCAGGGAGAACACCGCCCACCAGAGTGCCGTCGCCACAAAGCCGGCCCGCGCCGCCGCACCGGCATCCGGGAAACCGAAGGCCGCCGGGTTGAGGGCGGCGATCACACAGCCCAGATAGAGTAGCCCACCACCCAGATAGCCAAGCCCGAAACCCAGCCCGGAGACGGCATGCCAGCGCGATTCCGGCGCCACCTCCGTGAGCAGGGCGTCGTAGAACACGTTCGCGCCCATGAAGCCCACCGAGGCGCAGATGAACAGCGCCGCGGCGGCGGGCCACGCCCCACCCGGCACCCAGGCCAGGGCGGCGGTGGCCAACATGCCGGGGATCGCGAATCGGAACAGGAAGCGCTTGCGCGCCCCGAGGTGGTCGGCCACGGCACCGAGCAGCGGTGCGAGGGCGATAAGGATCAGGCTGGCGACGGCGTTGGCCAGGCCGAGGCGGAGGTTGCTCCCGGCGGCGTCGATATCCGCGCTCCAGTAGTCCTGGAACAGCAGGGGGAAGAAACCGGCGATGACCACGGCGGCGAAGGCCGAGTTGGCCCAGTCGTACATCGCCCAGGCCAGCACCGGCCGGCGTTTCACCGCCCTCGCCGCTCCAGCCTGCGCCGCAGCACCAGGGCGTCCTCGCGGCCGTCGGCGGTGGGGTAGTAGTCCCGGCGCCGGCCCACCCGGCGAAACCCCTCGGCGAGGTAGAGCCGCAGCGCCGCGGTGTTCGAGGGGCGGACCTCCAGGAACAGCGTATCGGCACCCAGCTCGCGGGCCCGTTCCAGGCCGCGCCGGAGCAGGCGGCGGGCGAAGCCCTCGCGGCGGCGCTCCGGATCCACCGCAAGGTTGAGGATGTGGGCCTCGCCGGCGGCCGCGGACAGGAGCATATAGCCCACCACCTCACCGCCGGAGCGCTGCACGACGCAGTCATAGCCCATACGCAGGCAGTCCCGGAAGATGCCCGCGGTCCAGGGAAAGTCATAGGCGGCCTGCTCGATGCGCATCACCGCCGGGATGTCGGCTTCACGCATCGGTCGAATGACCGCCAGCTCCGAGGGCTCGGCACTCATTCACCCTCCCCCTGCACGCGGGCCTGCACGCGCTTAAGGTCCGCCCAGGCCTTGCGCTTCTCCACCGGCCTGCGCAGCAGATAGGCCGGATGATAGGTCACCCAAAGGGGCGTGGCCGCCGGCCCGTAGGCGTGCCAACGCCCCCGCAGTCGCCCCAGCGGTTGGTCGGTATCGAGCAGGTACTGGGCCGAGACCCGCCCCACCGCCAGGATCACCCGCGGCGAGACCAACGCCAGCTGGCGGCGCAGGAATTGCTCACAGGCGGCGATCTCGGCGGGCTGTGGATCGCGGTTGTTGGGCGGCCGGCACTTGAGGATGTTGGTGATGTAGACCTGAGTACGGGCCAGGCCGATGGCACGGAGCATCTCGTCGAGCAGCCGCCCCGCCCGGCCGACGAAGGGCTCGCCGAGCCGGTCCTCGTCGGCGCCCGGCGCCTCGCCGACGATCATCAGCGACGCCGCCCGCGCCCCCACCCCGCAGACCGCCTGGGTGCGCGTGGCGTGCAGCGCACAGGCGGTGCACTCCGCGACCTCCGCCTCGAGCGCCTGCCACAGGCCTTCCCGGTCCTCCCCGCCGCGCTCCGGCGCCGGCGAATCGACCACGGGGCTCGCGGCCGAGTCATCATGGGGAACGGGCCGCGCACCCTGCGCGCTCACCGCGTCTGCCGCAGGGGCCGAGGCAGTCTCCCGCCGCAGCCACAGCGGGATGCCCATCCGTTTGAGATACTCCCGGCGGCGCGCCTCGTCCATCGGGACACTCACGAGGGATGGTGGTGGTGATGGCGGGCCCGGAGACGCCGGCGCCGCAGGATCATCGTCAGCACCGGCCCGGAGGCCATGTAGGTAAGCGCCACCAGGAACAGGAAGGTCGGGGGGTGCACCGAGGACAACGCCACCACCATGACCAGCAGGACGATGGCGATGAACGGCACCCGGTAGCGGAAGTCCACCTCCTTGAAGCTGTAGTACCGGATGTTGCTGACCATGAGCACGCCGGCGACCACGGTCAGTGCCAGCGCCGGGACCCCGGCGCCCCAGCCACCGAACTCCAGGCGGTTGCCGGCCCAGACCATCCCCGCCAACGTAGCGGCGGCGGCCGGGCTGGGCAGCCCCTGGAAGAAGCGCTTGTCCGCCACCCCGACCTGGGTATTGAACCGCGCCAGGCGCAGACCGGCGCAGGCGGTGTAGACGAAGGCGCCGAGCCAGCCGAGCTTGGCCCAGGTGTCGCCGAGCTGGGAGAGATCCCGCAGCGCCCACTGGTAGACCACCAGCGACGGCGCGACACCGAAGGAGACCATGTCGGCGATGCTGTCGTACTGGACGCCGAAATCGCTTTGGGTGTTGGTCAGCCGGGCTACCCGCCCGTCCATGCCATCCATCACCATGGCCACGAAGATGGCGATTGCAGCGAGCTGGTAGGACTCGTTATTCGCCGCCACCACCGCGTAGAAGCCGAAGAACAGCGCGATGGTGGTCAGCAGATTGGGCAGCAGGTAGATCCCGCGCCGGCGCGGACGGGTGGTGTCGTCGTCCATGGCCCTCTCGGGTGAGCGGAATGACACCCGCCCAGCCTACCGGGCGGGTACCTGGCTTGCCAGCGCCGGGCGCCGGCCATGAACGCCGGTGGTTAGTTGCGCTCCTTATCCACCAGCTGCTTGGCACGGATCCAGGGCATCATCTCGCGCAGCCGCCCGCCGACTTCCTCGATGGGGTGCTCGGCGGCCTTGCGGCGCATGGCCTTCAAGCGCGGCGCGTTGGCCTGGTTCTCGAGGACGAACTCCTTGGCGAACTCGCCGTTCTGGATCTCCTCGAGGATCTCACCCATCGCCCGGCGGGACTGTTCGTTGATCACCCGACGCCCGCGGGTGAAGTCGCCGTACTCGGCGGTGTTGGAGATGGAGTAGCGCATGTTGGCGATACCGCCCTCGTAGAGCAGGTCCACGATGAGCTTGGTCTCGTGCAGGCACTCGAAATAGGCCATCTCCGGGGAATAGCCCGCCTCCACCAGGGTCTCGAAGCCGGCGGTGATCAGCTCGGTCATGCCGCCGCAGAGCACCACCTGCTCGCCGAAGAGATCGGTCTCGGTCTCCTCGCGGAAACTGGTCTCGATGACCCCGGAACGGCCCGCACCGATGGCCACCGAATAGGACAGGGCCACGTCCCGGGCCCGCCCGGAGGCGTCCTGGTGGATGGCGATGAGCGAGGGCACGCCGCCGCCCTCCACGTAGGTGGAGCGCACCAGATGACCGGGGCCCTTGGGGGCAACCATGAGCACATCCAGGTCCGGCCTTGGCTCGATCTGGCCGTAGTGGATATTGAACCCGTGGGCGAAGGCGATGGCCGCCCCCTCCTTGAGGTTGGGCTCGATCTTGTCGCGATAGATGGACGCCTGGTGCTCGTCCGGGGTAAGGATCATCACCAGGTCCGCGCGGGCCACCGCGTCCTCGATACTGGCCGTCTCCAGCCCGGCCTGCTCCACCTTGCGGGCGGAGGCGGAGCCTTGGCGCAGGCCCACCACCACCGGCACCCCGGACTCCTTGAGGTTGTTGGCGTGGGCGTGGCCCTGGGAGCCGTAGCCCACCACCGCGACCTTCATGCCCTGGATGATGGAAAGATCGGCGTCCTTATCGTAGAAAACCTTCATTGCTTTCACCGCTTCTCTGTGTGTGGGTGCTGCGGGAGGCGACCGTGGAGACGGCTCAGACGCGCATCTGACGGTCACCCCGGGCGATGCCGATCACCCCGGAACGCACGACCTCCACGGGCGTTTTGCGCCCGATGACCTCGAGGAAGGCATCCAGCTTGCTGCTGGTGCCGGTGAGCTCGATGGTATAGGTCTTCTCGGTCACGTTGAGCACACGCCCGCGGAAGATATCCGCCAGGCGCTTGAACTCCTCGCGGGCGTCACTGGTGGCCGCCTGGACCTTCACCAGCATCATCTCCCGCTCGATGTGCTCGGCCTCGGTGATGTCCAGGACCTTGACCACATCCAGCAGCTTGTTGAGCTGCTTGATGATCTGCTCGATGATCTGGTCGTCGCCGATGGTTACCAGCGTCATGCGCGAGACGGTGGCGTCATCGGTGGGGGCGACGCTGAGCGACTCGATGTTGTAGCCGCGCGCGGTGAACAGCCCGGCGATGCGCCCGAGGGCGCCGAACTCGTTCACCACGAGGATGGAGATGATGTGCCGCATGATGCCTACCCGAAAAGAATGCCGCCGGATCCGCTCAGGGACCGGACCCACGTTCTCGCGCATGGGGAAACCCGGAAAACCTACTTGCCGGCGGTTGGGGCGTCAAGCCCGGCCTGCCGGCGGGGCCGGCCATGCTTGAGCGAAGCGCCCGCGCGCGGATAATGGCGTGACAGGGTCGCCGTGAGCCCCTAGGCTTTGCGCCGGCGAGACAATCCGAACAGCCTCCGGAGGCATCAGCCCGTCATGCGAGCCAGCCGTTTTCCCCTGTTCACCTCCAAGGAAACCCCCGCGGACGCGGAGATCGCCAGCCACCGGCTGATGCTGCGCGCCGGCATGATCGGCCGCCTCGGCGCCGGCCTGTACACCTGGCAGCCACTGGGGCTGCGGGTGCTCCAGCGCGTCGAGCGGATCGTGCGCGAGGAGATGGACGGTATCGGCGGCATGGAGCTGCTGATGCCGGCGGTCCAGCCCGCTGAGCTCTGGCAGGAATCCGGGCGCTGGGATCTCTACGGCCCGGAACTGCTGCGAATCACCGATCGTCACGGCCGCGAGTTCTGCTTCGGCCCCACCCACGAGGAGGTGATCACCGATCTGCTACGGCGCGAGCTGCGCAGCTACCGCCAGCTGCCGCTGACCTACTACCAAATACAGACCAAGTTCCGCGACGAGATTCGGCCGCGCTTCGGCGTGATGCGCGCCCGCGAGTTCCTGATGAAGGATGCCTATTCCTTCCACCTGGACGAGGCCTCCCTGGAGGCCACCTATCAGGACATGCGCGGCGCCTATAGCCGGATCTTCCAGCGCCTGGGCCTCGACTTCCGCCCGGTGAAGGCGGACTCCGGCGCCATCGGCGGCAGCGTCTCCGAGGAATTCCACGTCCTAGCCGAGTCCGGCGAGGACGAGATCGCCGCCTGCGAGCGTTGCGACTACACGGCGAACACCGAGCTGGCGGCCAGCCGCCCGCCGTTGCCCGAGCCGCAAGCGCCGCGTCCCGCCGAGGAGAAGCCCACCCCCGGCATCGAGACCGTGGCCGAGCAGGCGGAGATGCTGGGTATCACCGCGGCACAGGTGGTGAAGAGCGTGGTGGTCATGGCCGACGACGAGCCCGTGGTCCTGTTCGTCGCCGGCGACGACGAGCTCAACGAGGTCAAGGCGGCCCACGCCCTGGGCGCGGAGACGGTGCGCCTCGCCGAGCCGGAGGAGGCCTTCGACGCCACCGGCGTGCCCCGGGGCTTCATCGGCCCGGTAGGGCTGCCACAGGGGCTGCGAACGCTAGTGGACCACCGGGCCGCGGCGGCCACCAACTTCTCCTCCGGCGCCAACCGCGCGGACTGGCACTGGGTGAACCTCAACTGGGGCCGCGATACGCCGGCGCCGCAGACCGCCGAGCTGCGCACGGTCCGGGCCGGTGAGGGCTGCCCGCGCTGCGAGGGCACCCTGCACATCACCCGGGGCATCGAAGTGGGCCACATCTTCCAGCTCGGCACCAAGTACAGCGAGTCCATGGGGGCGACCGTGCTCGACGAGCATGGCCGCGACGCCTTCCTGCACATGGGCTGCTACGGCATCGGCGTCTCCCGGGTGGTGGCGGCGGCCATCGAGCAGAACCACGACGAACACGGCATCATCTGGCCCGACCCCATGGCACCGTTCCAGCTGGCCATCGTCTCCATCAATGCCCACAAGTCGCCCCGGGTGGCGGAGACCGCGGAGCGCCTGTACCGGGCGCTGCAGGCGGCGGGCGTGGAGTGCCTTTGGGATGACCGGGAGGCCCGGCCCGGGGTGAAGTTCGCCGACATGGAGCTCATCGGCATCCCCCGCCGCATCGTCATCGGCGAGCGCGGCCTCGACGAGGGGACCATCGAGTACCGGCATCGCCGGGCCGCCGAGAGCGAGAACCTGCCGCTGGAGGGCGCGGTGGAAGCGCTGACCCAGCGCTGCGCGGAGACCGGGTAAGGCGCCATGCGACCCCCCGGCTGGTGGCTCGCCATGCTGCTCCTGACCGTGGCCGCGGTGGCGCCGGCGTCCCAGGGGCAACGCCCCGACCCGGCCCTACGTGACGCCCTGGAGCGGGCCCTGTCCGCGAGCGACAGCTTCGAGAACCGCTTCGATGCCGAGGTCTGGCTCATGGACATGGCCACCCGGCTACGCGAGCGGATGCCGGACCCCCAGCGGCGCATGGAGTTCCTGCGCCTGGTCCACTACGAGGCCCGCCGTGCGGACCTGGAACCGGAGTGGGTGCTGGCACTGATCCAGGTCGAGAGCAACTTCCAGCGCTTCGCCATCTCCAGCGCCGGGGCCCGGGGCTACATGCAGGTCATGCCGTTCTGGCTCGAGGAGCTCGAGCGCCCAAACGACAATCTCTTCCGCCCGGAGACCAATCTACGCATGGGCTGCACCATCCTCCGGCATTACCTGGACATCGAGGACGGTAACCTCACCCGGGCGCTGGCCCGCTACAACGGCAGCCTCGGCGAAACCTGGTATCCCAATCGGGTGTTCAACGCCCTGCGGGCACGCTGGCACCCCCAGTGAATCGCGGCCTCAGCCCGGCGCGGCGATGATATCGCCGTCCTCATCGATCTCCGGATAATCGCGCCCCTGCTGCCGGCAGTGCCGGGCGATGCGCGGATGCAGCCACTCGAACAGCCGGCGTCGGTAGGTCTGCGGGTCCAGGCGCGGATGGTCATAGAGGCCGGCGTCGGCACGCTGGCGCTGGGCCTCGAACAGTATCACGGCAGCGGCCACCGAGACGTTCAGCGACTCGCACAGCCCTGCCATGGGAATGACCACGTGGGCGTCGGCGAGCTCCGCCGCCTCGGCACTGACCCCGTGGAGCTCGGCACCCATGAGCACGGCGCAGGGGCGGGTGTAGTCCACCGAGCGAAAGTCCATCGCCCGCTCCGAGTGATGCGCCGCGAGGATCCGCACGCCTTCACCCCGGAGGGCGCCAACGGCGGCCTGCAGACTGTCATGGCGGCGCAGCCCCACCCACTGTCCGGCACCTGAGGAGGCGTGCCGGCGAACCCCCACCTCACCACCAGGGGCGGGCACGGCATGGGCGATGGCCACCCCCACCGCATCGCAGGTCCGCAGGATGGCCGAGAGGTTATGCGGCTTGTGGACCCCGTCGAGCAGCACGCGCAAGTCCGGCTGGCGCCGGTCCAGGGCGGCGCGCATGCGCGCGAGTCGTTGGGCGGACATGGACTCTCCCCGAATGCGTGTCACACAATGGTCGGTCGGAACGAAACCGCGAGGCAATCATGGCCCATCCCTACCGCGAGGTGCTGATCGCCGGATGCGGGCGCATCGGCCAGAGGCTCGGCCGGGCCCTCGCCGGTCCCAATGTCCGGGTCTGGGGCTTACGCCGCAGCGCGAACCCCCTCCCGGCACCAATCACCCCGTTGCAGGCGGATCTCTGCGACCCGGAAACCCTGACGGCCGCCCTGGCCGACTGCCGTCCGGAGGCGGTGTTCTACATCGTGACCCCTACCGAATACACGGATGACGGCTATCGCGATGCCTTCGTCCTTGGCCAGCGCAACCTCATCGAGGCGCTGCAGGCCAACGGTGCGGTGCCGGCATGGCACTGCTTCGTCTCCAGCACCGGCGTCTACGGCCAGCAGGACGGGCGCTGGGTGGACGAGGACAGCCCCGCGGAGCCGACTCGCTTCTCCGGCCGCCGACTACGGGACGCCGAGGCGGTGGCCCACGGCGCCCCCTGGCCGGCGACCGTGGTGCGCTTCGCCGGGATCTACGGTCAAGGCCGGGACCGGCTCCTGCGCCGGGTCCGTGAGGGGGCCCCCTGTCAGGGGGCACCGCCCCGCTGGACCAACCGCATCCACGAGGACGACTGCGTCGGATTCCTCGCCCACCTCGCGGGGCTCACGGAGCCGGAGCGCCTGTACCTGGGCGTGGACGACGAGCCGGCCACCGAATGCGCGGTCATGGAATGGCTCGCCGGGCAAATGGGCTGCCCGACACCGCCACGGCACTCCCCGGAAGGCGCCACCGCCAACCGGCGCTATGATAACGGGCGGCTCCGCGCCAGCGGCTACCGTTTGCGCTACCCCGGATTCCGGGATGGCTACACCGCGCTCCTCGCCGGGGATGCCGCCTAGGGTACGACCTCGGCGATGAGGTCGGCGAGGCGGTTCTGGGCACCGAGATAGCGCTCCAGGCGGATTCGGGCCTGCGGGTGGCGTTCCCGCGCCGCCTCGATCAGGCCGGGGATATCCTCGCTGACATGGCGCCCGGCCGAAAGGAAGTACGGCAGGCAGATCACCTCGTCGCAGCCCGCGGCCACCTCCCGGTCAATGGCCTCCCCGATCGACGGCTCGGCGAGCTCCAGGAAGGCGCAGGCGACACGGTCGTAGCGACCATCCATGCGGGCCGCCACTGCCGTGGCCAGTCCGCGCACCTCATCGTTGGAGGCGTCCCGGCGGCTCCCGTGGGCCAGCAGCAGTAGCGATCGCATAGGACTCCCTCCGCGGCTCAGCGCGAGACGGTGCTCAGCTCGCCGTCCAGCGTGGAGAAGTAGGTAGCCAGGTCTGCCATGTCCCGGTCGGAGAGGCCGCTCACCTGACCGCTCATCACCGGATCCTGGCGGTCACCGCTGGCATAGGCGCGCAGGGAGTAGTACAGATAGCCGGCGTGCTGGCCGGAGATCCGCGGGAAGGCGGGGTTGTCGAGGCCGGGCGCATGGCAGGCCATGCAGGGCTCGGCCTTGGACTCGCCAGCCTCCGCGTCCCCCGGCGGGATGGCCGCGGCCTGGGTGCTCAAGCCGAGCGACGCGCCGAGCACGAGCATGCAAAGCAGTGTCCTCATCGTCCTCTCCCCTTACTCCCCGCCGACCTGGGCGAAGTAGGCCGCGATGTCCTGGATGTCCTGCTCGGTCAGCGACATCGCCTGGGCCTGCATGGTCATGTGCTGCCGCGCCCCGTTTTTGTAGGCCTTCAACGCAGACTCCAGGTACTGCGCATGCTGGCCACCGAGCTTCGGCACCCGGTAGCTCGGGTAGGCATTGCGATAGCCGGCCACGCCGTGGCAGCCGAGACAGGTCTGCGCCTTGTCGGCGCCGGCGGCCGGGTCGCCCTGGGCCTGGACCGGGCCCGTAAGCGCCAGCGCCACGCCGGCAGCGAGTATCAGCTTCGTTCTCATCGTTCCCCTCTCGAGACAGTTTCGGCCGAAAACACCCGACGGGCGCGCGGCCTGCGGATCGGTCCCTTCGCCGGCGCGTTATGTTTCCACGTCTCGCCACCGGCGTAAAGCAACGCACCGGGGGCCGCGGCTCAACGCGTTTCGAAACCCGCCCCCACCGGGCCCGGGATCTCCACGCGCTGCACCGCCGTCACCCTCGCCTGGGGCGGGCCATCGGCGAGCCAGTCCTCGAGCGCATCGAGCGCGGCGGTATCGCCGGCGGCGACCACCTCAACGCTGCCCTCGGGGAGATTCCTGGCATACCCGGACACCCCCAGGTTCCGCGCCTGCTCCTGGGTTGCCGCGCGGAAAAACACCCCTTGGACACGGCCGTGTACGTGCCAGGCACGTTGCTCCATATCCGCCTCCTGGAAGCTGGTGACGCAATCGCTAGGGAATCGGGTTGGCGAACTCGCGCGCGGCCCGGGCGGCCCGACGGGCACCGTCATACTCGCCGGCATCCAGCCGCTGGCGGGCCCGCTCTAGCCACGCCTGCGCCCGTTCCACGCGCACCGGCGCCACCGCCTCGGCTCGCCGAGCGGCCTCGAGGGCCTGTCTGGCGTCGCTCATCTCCTGCACCGGTGCACCCCCCGGACCGCCGGCGCAACCCCCGGCGCTGGCGAGCACCGTGGCCACGGCCAGCCGTGTCAGCCACCTCAGGCCATCCACGTTGCCTTCCCGAATATACCCCGCCAATATGCGACCCATTGTAGCCGAGAGGAGCTCCACCATGCAGGTGCGCATCTACCACAACCCCCGCTGCAGCAAATCCCGGCAGACGCTTGCCCTGCTCCGCGAGCAGGGTATCGAGCCGCAGATCGTGGAGTATCTCAAGGAGCCGCCCGATGCAGACACCCTGGCGGAAATCACCGCCATGCTCGGCATCGGCGCCCGCGAGTTGATGCGGCACAAGGAGAAGGAATATCGCGAGCTCGGCCTCGACGAGCCGGAGCTGGACGAGCGTACGCTGCTCAAGGCCCTCTCCGCCCATCCCCGGCTCATCGAGCGCCCCATCGTGGTCTGCAACGGCCGCGCCGCCCTCGGGCGGCCGCCCGAGCAGGTGCTGGAGATCCTGCCGCAATGACCGAGATCCTGATCCTCTACTACAGCCGTTTCGAGGCCACCGCCGCGATGGCCGAGCTCATCGCCCATGGCGTGGAATCGGTGGAGGGGGCATCGGCGCGGCTACGCACAGTGCCCCCGGTATCCACGGTCTGCGAGGCCGTCGCCGACGACATCCCGGCCAGCGGCCCACCCTACGCCGAGCGCGACGACTTGCTGGCCTGCGACGGCCTCGCCCTCGGCAGCCCCACGCGGTTCGGTAACATGGCGGCACCGCTGAAGTACTTCCTGGATGGCACCTCGGACCTATGGATGAGCGGTGCCCTTGCGGGGCGGCCGGCGGCGGCGTTCACCTCCACCGCCTCGCTGCACGGCGGCCAGGAGGCGACGCTGCTGACCATGATGCTGCCCCTCCTCCACCACGGCATGTTCCTCGTCGGGTTGCCCTACACCGAGGAGACACTGCGCTCCACCACCACCGGCGGCACGCCCTACGGCCCGAGCCACTACGCCGGTGCCGACAGTGACCGCCCCGTGGATGAGGACGAGGCCCGTCTGTGCCGGGCGCTGGGGCACCGGCTCACCGAAGCGGCGCTGCAGCTGGCCCGGGGGCGCCGGTGACCGCGGAGACGGCCTGCTACCGGACCCTGCTTGCCACCTGGACGGCGCAGTTCGCGCTGCTCATGCTTTGGTACCTATGGGTCGCGCCACCGCCGGAGTCGCTGCGCGCGCCGGTGCTCGTTCTCTTGATAGCCCCCTGGCTTTTGCCGCTGCGCGGGCTTCTGCGCCGGCGCCGCTACACGGTGGCCTGGAGCAGCCTGCTGGTGCTCGCCTACTTCATCCACGCGGTGCTGGCGGCAGCGGGGCCGGCGCCGGGACGCTGGCTGGGGCTCGCCGAGCTGGTGATCACCCTCACCTACTTCACGGCGGCCATGGGCTTCGTGCGACTGGGCCGGTACCGGGGTACGGCGGCCGGGTGAAACGGCTCACTGGTCGGCAGGGCCAAGCACGCGCTTGAGGAACGGGATCGTAAGGCGGCGGCGGGCCTGCAGTGAGGCCACGTCCAGCTCCTCGAGCAGGCCGAAGAGATACCGCGTGCGCCGCGGGTAATGGGCCAGCAGATAGCGGGCGGTCTCCTCGGGGAGCTCCATGCCGCGGCTGTGGGCGCGCCGCTGCAGGGCCACCAGCCGGTCCTCGTCGGAGAGCTCGCGCAGGCAGAACACCAGGCCCCACTGCAGACGCGAGACCAGGTCTGGCAGCGTCAGACCGATGCGACCGGGGCGCTGGTCGGCGGCGACGATCAGCTGGCCGCCGGCGTCGCGCAAGCGGTTGAACAGATAGAACAACGCCTCCTGCCAGGCGGGCCGGTCACGCAGGCGATGGAGGTCATCCAGGGCCACCAGGGAAACGTTCTCGAGGCCGTCGAGCAAACCGGCGCTCCACTCGAGCATCTCGCCCAGCGGGAGATAGACGGCCGTCCGCCCCGCGGAGGTGGCCAGCGTACAGGCCGATTGCAGCAGGTGCGATTTGCCGGTCCCCGGTTCGCCGTAGAGATAGACGGGCTGGCCGGGCCGCACCGCCGCCCGGCGCACCGCCGCCACCGCCTCGGCGTTGGGACCGGGGACGAAGGCGCCCAGCTCGGCCGACTCGTCCCAGCGGAAGTCCAGGGCCAGCTGGCGCCAGCCTCGACCCTCCCGGAGCCCGCTCATCCGCCGCCCCCGGTGCCGGCCCACTGGAGGTCCGCGCCCCCACTCCCGTCGGCGCCCCGGCGCCAGCGCGGGCTGCGAATCAGGAGGTCATTCAGCCGCCCGGCGCTCACCTCCGCCTGGACTCGAAACCGCGCCTCGTCACCCTCAATCACCTCCAGCCGGACGCCGGTCACGCCCGCGGTGCCCGCGAGGGTGCGCTCGGCGGCCGCGAAGTCCGCCAGTGAGGTGAGCCCCTGCACCCGCAGGGTCAGCGCTTCACCGGCGCCGCCGCGGCTGGTGTAGTCCTCCCGCAGGCGCTCGGCGATACGCCCCCAGAGCGGACTCGACAGGGCCGCCGGCTCGGCGTCGCGGAGCTCACCGCCGCCGATGCCGCGGCCGTCGGCGATGAGCTGCCAGCGCAGCCGCCAAGCACCGCCATCGCGGCGCAGCACCCCGGTCACCGCCAGACGGGTATCGTAACGGCGGGTGGCCTCGGCCACCGGCGCGCTGAAGCCGCCGGCGATGTCCTGGAACCCCAAGGCCTGACGGTCGGCGAGGTCCAACAGCGGCCACAGCACCGGGATGCCGTACTCCCGGGCGCCCGCCCGCATCGCCTCGGCCAGGCTTGTGTCCGCCTCCACCAGCCGGCGCCCGTCGCCGTCGTCGCGGGCCAGCCAGATCAGGACCGGCGGACGCTCGCGCAGCCATACCGCCACACCCTGATCCCGCAGGGCCTGACGCAGGGCCTCCGTCCGAAAGCCCAGCACGAGCTCCTCACCCTCCGCGCCCTGACGGGTGGCGCTTGTGTCGATGAACTCCCCGGCCCGGGGGAGCAACCCCGAGACCGCATCGGCCACCTCGCGACCGGTAAGCCGGCGGGCCATATGCTCCAGGGCCTGCCGGCGCAGCGCCTGTTCCTCCGCCTCGCCGGCATCGCCGGGCAGCGGCAACACCACCCGCTCGTCCACCGTGGCCGCCGGGGCTGTCGCCGCCGAGACCGCGATCAATCCGATCACGAAGATCCCCCAGAGCCCGAGCCGGGCCGCTGTTGCTTTCATGCCCTCTCCGTGCCGTTCACTGCACCGCAGCGTGCCGCCGCTTACGTTATCATGACCGTCCTCGAGCGACGACCGGCCCAAGTGCACGACGGGAGGCAAAGCGTGGCAGACCACGGCCAGGGGAACGAAGGGCTCACTTACCGCGATGCGGGGGTGGACATCGACGCCGGCGCGGCACTGGTGGAGCGAATCCGCGACGCGGTGGCCGCGACCCGGCGCCCGGAGGTGCTCGGCGGCTTGGGGGGCTTCGGTGGCCTCTTCGAGCTGCCGGTGGAGCGCTACCGCCGGCCCGTGCTGGTCTCGGGCACCGACGGCGTAGGCACCAAGCTCCGGCTCGCCATCGAGGCCGGCCGCCACGACGGCATCGGCGTTGATCTGGTGGCCATGTGCGCCAATGACGTGGTGGTCGCCGGCGCCGAGCCGTTGTATTTCCTGGACTACTACGCCACCGCGGCCCTGGACGTGGACGTCGCCGAGCAGGTCATCCGCGGCATCGCCCGAGGCTGCAGCGAGGCCGGAGCAGCCCTGATCGGCGGGGAAACCGCCGAGATGCCCGGTATGTACGCCGGCGGTGACTACGACCTGGCCGGCTTCTGCGTGGGCATCGTCGAGCGCGAGGCCATCATTGACGGTAGCGCCTGCCGGCCAGGGGATACGCTCATCGGCGTCGCCTCCAGCGGCATCCATGCCAATGGCTTCTCACTGGTACGGCGGGTATTGGCCGATGCCGGTACCCCGTTGGACAGCCCCTTCGAGGGCGCCACCCTCGCCGACGCCCTGCTCGCCCCCACGCGGATCTATGTCCCCGCCACCCTGGCGCTGCTCGACGCGGTACCGGTGCACGGCATCTGCCACATCACCGGGGGTGGCCTGCCGGAGAACCTGCCACGGGTGCTGCCCGAGGGCAGCGGCGCCGTCGTTGATACCGCCTCTTGGGAGTGGCCGCCGGTCTTTCGCTGGTTACAGGAGACCGGCGGCATCGCCGACACGGAGATGTATCGCACCTTCAACTGCGGGGTGGGTATGGTCTACATGGTGCCGGAGACGGCCGCGGATGACGCCATCGCCTGTCTGCGTGGGCACGGCGAGCGGGCCTGGCGGCTGGGACGCGTGGTGGAGGCGGACCCGGGAGGGGGCCGCGTCCGCCTGGAGGAGGCAGGATGACAGACAGGCGCGCCCGGGTCGTGGTGCTGATCTCCGGCACCGGCAGCAACCTGCAGAGCCTCATCGATGCCCAGGCGGACAGCGATTTTCCCGCCGATGTCGTTGGGGTGATCAGCAACCGCACCGATGCCCACGGCCTGCAGCGGGCCCGGGCGGCCGGTATCCCCACCGAGGTCCTGCCGCACCGGGAACATCCCTGCCGGGAGGATTACGACACCGCCCTCGCCCACGCCATCGATGCCTACGACCCGGACCTGGTGGTGCTAGCGGGCTTCATGCGCATCCTTACCCCGGGGTTCGTCGAGCGTTATTACGGCCGGCTGATCAACATCCACCCCTCCCTGCTCCCCGCCTACCGCGGGCTGCACACCCATGAGCGGGCCCTGGCCGACGGCGTCGGCGAGCACGGCGCGAGCGTCCACTTCGTGATCCCGGAGCTCGATGCCGGGCCGGTGATCGTGCAGGCACGGGTGCCGGTTCATCCGGACGACACCCCGGAGGCGCTGAAGGCCCGGGTGCAAGCCCAGGAGCACCGCATCTACCCGCTCGCGGTGCGCTGGATCGCGCAGGGCCGGGTACAGCTCAGCGACGATACGGTCGCCTTCGACGGACGCACCGACATCGCGGCACCGGTCATCGAGGCGGACACCGACCTCTCGGCCCAGGATCCACTGGAAACCGCCCTCGCCTCCACGGAGACCTCATGAAGGTACTGCTCCTTACCGGCCTGCTCGCCGTCATCGCAGCGACCCCGGCCCCGGCGGCGGAGGCACCGCCGCCGTTCGAGGCCGAGTACCGCTTGGACCGGGGGATCCTGACCCTGGGACGGGCAACACTCACCTTCAGCCGGCCCACGCCGGAGCGCTACCTCTACCGCATGTATACGCGGCCCACTGGCATCGCCGGCTGGTTCACCAGCGCCCGTATCCGCGAGCGCAGCATGGGGCTGGTGGTCGAGGACGGCTTCCGCCCCCTGCGCTATACCTATGAACGCAGCGGCGACGACCGCGCCCGCCGGGCGGAGCTCCAGTTCGACTGGGGTGCCGGCGAGGTGGTCAACGACGTCGACGACCCGCCCTGGCGCATGGAGGTCCCCCCGGACGCGCTGGACCGCGTGGTCAGCCCGCTGCAACTGATGCACGACCTCGCGGTGCGCGAGCCCGGCGAGGATTCCCTGACCTACCGCATCGCCGACGGCGGCGAGCTCAAGACCTACACCGTCACCATCGAGGGCGAGGAGACCATCGACACGCCCGCCGGCCGGTTCGAAACCGTGAAGGTGGTGCGCCGTGACGAGGAGGGGAAACGGGAGACCCGGATGTGGTGCGCCCCGGAGCTCGACTATCTCGCGGTACGCATCGAGCAGTGGGAACGCGACGACGGCACCTTCGAGCTGCTGCTCACCGGAATAGAAGGGCTGGCCCGCAACTGAGCGCGAACCGCAACTAGGGCCGCGGCAGGGTCACCCCACTCTGGCCCATGTACTTACCCCGGCGGTCCCGGTAGGAGTACTCACAGGGCTCATCGGACTCCAGGAACAACATCTGCGCCACGCCCTCATTGGCGTAGATCTTCGCCGGCAGCGGCGTGGTGTTGGAGAACTCCAGGGTCACGTGCCCTTCCCATTCCGGCTCCAGCGGCGTCACGTTGACGATGATGCCGCAGCGCGCGTAGGTGGACTTACCCACGCAGATGGTGAGCACATCGCGCGGGATGCGGAGGTACTCGATGGTCCGCGCCAAGGCGAAGGAATTCGGCGGGATGATGCACACATCGGCGGCCATATCGACGAAGCTCGCCTCGTCGAAGGCCTTGGGATCCACCATGGCGGAGTTGATATTGGTGAAGACCTTGAACTCGCTGGCGCAACGGACGTCGTAGCCATAGCTGGAGACGCCGTAGGAGATGATCCGCTGACCATCATCGCGCACGCGGATCTGGCCGGGCTCGAAGGGCTCGATCATCCCGGTTTCCTCGGCCATGCGGCGGATCCACTTGTCGGACTTGATCGGCACGGCGACGCTGCTCCCCAAATCGGCCCACGGCCGCGGCATTGTCCGCGACCCCGATAGTTCCGTCCAGCCTCAGTCGTCGTCGACCTGGATGTCCGGGAACCGGCTCTCGCCGGCCCCCGCCTGCCGGGACAGCCGCCCCGCGGTGGCCAGGGCCGCCTCACGGTACAGCGCCGCCACCCGGCCATCGGGCTCCGCGATCACCGTAGGCTGGCCGGCATCGGTCTGCTCGCGGATACCGATGTCCAGCGGCAGCGACCCCAGCAGCGGCACACCTTCGGCCTCGGCGAGCCGCTCGCCGCCGTGGGCACCGAAGATGTGCTCCTCGTGGCCGCAGTTCGAGCACACATGCAGCGCCATGTTCTCCACCACCCCGAGCACCGGCACCTTCACCTTCTGGAACATGCGGATCCCGCGCCGGGCATCCAGGGTGGCGATGTCCTGGGGCGTGGTCACGATCACCGCGCCGGCCACCGGTACCCGCTGGGCTAGGGTCAGCTGGATATCACCAGTGCCGGGCGGCAGGTCGATGAGCAGGTAGTCCAGCTCCCCCCAGCGGGTGTCATTGAGCAGTTGGGTCAGGGCCTGGGTCACCATCGGACCCCGCCACACCACCGCCTCCTCCTGCTTGACCAGCACGCCGATGGACATCACCTCCACGCCGTGGCCCACCAGGGGCAGGATGGACTTGTTGTCCGGGCTCTGCGGCGTCTGCCCCTCCACGCCCATCATCCGCGGCTGACTCGGCCCGTAGATGTCGGCATCCAGCAGGCCCACCCGGGCCCCCTCCTGGGCCAGCGCCAGGGCGAGGTTGGCGGCGGTGGTGGACTTGCCCACCCCGCCCTTGGCGGAGGCGACGGCGACGATGTTCTTCACCGACTCCATGGGCTGCAGCGCCGCCTGCACCTGACGAGGCGTCACCGCCCAGGAGGCCTCCACCGTGACGGACTCCGCACCGGCGGCATGCAGGCATTCGCTGACGGCGGCGGCCAGATCCTCGCGGTAGTGCTCCACCGGGAAGCCCAGCATCAGCCGCACGGTGACCCGCGCGCCGTCCACCTGGATATCCTGGACGGCACCGGCGCTGACCAGATCCGTCCCCAAGTGGGGCTCCGTCCAGCCGGACAGTGCCTTCTCCACGGCCCCCTGCGAAAGCTCAGCCATGTTTGCTCCTGTTCGCTATGTCGCCGATGGGGTACCGATTCTATCCCCTTACGGGACGCCAGGGCCATGGCGCGGAGCAGCTGTGGTGTAAGCCGCGGGTAAGGCCGGTGGGGTATGCAGTGACCGACGACAACACGACAAACAAGGGGGACCTCATGTCCGAGCATAAGTGGCTGCATATTCTCCTGTCCCGGGGCCTGCTGGCCGCCACCGTGCTGGCGCTGGTGGTGGGTTGCGGCGGCAGCGGTTCATCGTCCTCGAGCGAGGATTCCACCGACGACCCCGCCACGGAGGCACCCGATGACTCCTCCGACGACTCCTCGGCGGACGATGGCTCCGGGGACAGCCCCGATGACCCGGCCGACGGTGGTACCGGCGACGGTTCCACGGGGGGCGACGGCAGCGCACCGAGTGACGAGGAGATCGCGGCCATGGCGACCTCCATGGTGGGTGACCACGAGGACTGGCAGGACATGGTCACCAGCTGGGAGGACCCGGACGCGATCATCGGCCCCATGTCGACCACCTCAGCGCCGCCGGCTGATCGGAGCCGACGACTCACCGCCCTCGCCCTCGCCCGCACCGGCGTTGCGGCGCCCGCGGATCTGCAGCCCATGGAGATCGCCCAGTGCGACTCCGGCACCATGGAGGTCATCACCAACCCGGGGCCCGGCCTCAGCTACGAGGCAATCTACCGGGAGTGCACCATCGACAGCCCGTTCATCAGCATGTTCCTCGATGGCCGGGTTTCCTACTTCTACGACACGGACTCGGTGCGCCAGTGGCGGCCGGATGACGACGCCTACCCGGAACATGCCGCGGTCGTCTACGAGGACTACGTAATGCAGCTGAGCTCCTCGGAGGGCTCGCTGGACATGGAGATGGACGGGGCCATCGTTGTCTACTCCGATCCGTCCAGCGGTCGCGGTGTCATCGAGTTCAACCACTTGGATCTCAAGACCTCATCGCTGTGTGACGGTAGCGAAGAGACCGGGAGCTTTGGGCTCAACTACGAGATCAAGGTCGAGCCGGCCGGCGGCGGGATCATCCAAGTGGAGATGAACGGCACCATGACCGGCGCCGGGATCACCACCGAGGTAACGACTATAAGCCCCGTCCGGATCAAGGATGGGGAGGACCATCCCCACGACGGCGAGCTGCAGATCACCTATGGCGGCTCCAGCGTGCAGGTGCGCTACGAGAAGGACGGCATCTGGGTAAACAACACCTACCACCCGTGGGAGGACTTCAAGGCCACGTATATGGACGAGGAGGTACTGGTCGACGACGACGCCTGCCTGTTCTGAATCCGGTCGCCGTTGGCCGTCAGCCGCGGCCTGGCATACACTCGCCCCGGCGTCCCACGGGATAGCCGGGGCGAGATCTTTTCGTATCCCGTAACCGAGGCCGCGAACGACCTCGCGGCACGAAACGAGACCGAGCATCGAGCGATTGCCGCCATGACCGACCTCCCCTCGACCGGCACCGGCACGTGCCTGCGATTCGCCAAACCCGCGGACACCCCGACGATACTGGCCTTCATCCGCGAGCTGGCGGACTACGAGGACCTGGCGCACGAGGTGGTGGCCGACGAGGCACGCCTGCGGGAGACGCTGTTCGGCGCCCGCCCCTATGCCGAGGTGCTGCTTGCCGAGCGCGATGGGCGGCCCGCCGGCTTCGCGTTGTTCTTCCACAATTACAGCACCTTCCTCGCCCGCCCCGGGATCTACCTCGAGGACCTCTACGTGCGGCCCGCGCAGCGCGGGGCCGGTGTCGGCGCCGCGCTGCTCGGGCGGTTGGCGGCACTGGCGGTGGAGCGCGGCTGCGGACGGCTGGAGTGGTCGGTGCTCGACTGGAACACCCCGGCCATCGGCTTCTACGAGGGTCTCGGCGCCCGCGCCCAGGACGAATGGCGGGGTTTCCGCCTCTGCGGCGAGGCCCTGGAGCGACTGGCCAAGCGGCATCAGGGAGCGGGGTAATGGCGATGGCACGCAGCAACGTGGTCCTCATCGGCATGCCGGGGGCGGGCAAGAGCACCATCGGCGTGCTGCTGGCCAAGCGCCTGGGCAAGGCCTTCGTGGACACCGACGTGCTAATCCAGCAACGCGAGGGCCGCAGCCTCCAGGAGATCGTCGACTCCGGGGGCGCCGAGGCATTACAGACCATCGAAGCGCGGGCCCTGTGCGAGCTCGACGCCCACGACCACGTCATCGCCACGGGGGGGAGCGCGGTCTACAGTGATGCCGCTATGGCCCATCTCCGGCGCGATGGCATCATCGTCTACCTCTCCGTGCCCTGGACGGAGATCGACGAGCGCATCCACAACCTGGACAGTCGTGGCATCGCCCGCCGGCCGGATCAGAGCCTCTACGACGTCTACCAGGAGCGGGTGCCCTTATACCGTCGCGCCGCCGACATCACCGTCGACTGCGATGCGCTCTCCCAGCACGAGTGCATGGAGCGGGTTGCGAAGGCCGTGTTGCGGGGCGACGAGGAATGAGCCGGACAACCGATCAGGCCCCGGTTGCACTGACGTAACGTCACCCGGATAAGATCGCCGATAACTTGGCGGACGAGGCCGCGGCAAGGGAGGACGAGGTGGACGAGCAGGCCTTCAACCGCGCGGAGATCGAGCGGATCTTCTCCGACGCCCCGTTCATCCGCACCCTGGGACTCACCCCGGAACGGGTGGAGCGGGGCCGCTGCGTAACGCGCATCGAGCTCGCCGAACACCACCAGCAGCAGGACGGTTACGTGCACGCGGGCGTGCAGGCCTCCATGGCCGACCACAGCGCCGGCGCCGCCGCCGGGACCCTGGTGGCCGAGGGCCAGTTGGTGCTCACCGCCGAGTTCAAGATCAACCTCCTACGCGCCGCCGCCGGCGACTGGCTACGCTGCGAGGCCGCCGTCCTCAAGCCGGGACGCTCGCTGATCGTGGCGGAATCGGAGGTCTACTGCGGTGACACCCAGCGCGAGCGGCTGGTGGCCAAGGCCACCGTCACCCTCGCGGTGGCCGAGAAGGGCCGATGATGGCGACGGCGCCAGAGACCCTATGGCTCTCGGTCCATGGCCGCACCCTGCGGGCCGCGGCGTGGCGCAGGGACGCGCAGTGGCAGAGCGCACGCCCTGTGCTGGTGTTCCTGCACGAGGGGCTCGGCTGCATCGAGTTCTGGCGGGACTTTCCGGCAAGGCTGGGAGCTGAGCTGGCCCTGGACGCCTTCGCCTGGGACCGCCTCGGCTACGGCGGCTCCGAACCCCTCGACGAACCGCGTACCCCCGCCTATCTGCACCATGAGGCCCATGACTGGATGCCCGCGGTACTGGATGCCGCGGGGATTGAGGACGCCATCCTCATCGGCCACAGTGACGGCGGCAGCATCGCGCTGCTCTATGCCGCGCGGTTCCCCGTACGCGCGTGCATCACCATGGCGGCCCATGCCTTCGTCGAGGCGCACACCCTGGCCGGCATTGCGGCGGCCGACCGCGCCTTCGCGGAGACCGATCTGGCGAAGAAGCTGGCGCGCTATCACGGCGACAAGACCGAAAGCATCTTCCGCGCCTGGGTGGACACGTGGCAGCACCCCGATTTCCGGGACTGGAACATCGAGGCGGAACTCAGCGGCATTCAGGCCCCCACACTGGTCATGCAGGGCGCGTCAGACGAGTACGGGACCACGGATCAGGTACACCGGATTGCCGCTGCCTGCTCCGCTCCGACGCAGACCGCTCTGGTCCCGGACTGCGGACACACCCCTTACCGGGAACGACCGGAAGAAGTCCTTGAGGTGATGACCGGGTTCCTGCGCCCCCTGCTGGCCAGGCCGTTGTAACAACCGCCCGCGGCCATCTGGCATAATCGCGGGTCCCTGTCGACAGCGGCGAACCTCCGTATGACCCGAAAGATCCTGGTGACCAGCGCGTTGCCCTATGCCAACGGGCCCATCCATCTCGGCCACCTGGTGGAATACATCCAGACCGACATCTGGGCGCGCTTCCAGCGGCTGCGCGGCAACGAGTGCTACTACGTCTGCGCCGACGACGCCCACGGCACGCCGATCATGCTCAAGGCCCGGGAACAGGGCACCACGCCGGAGGAGCTCATCGAGCGCATGGGCGCGGCGCACCAGCGCGACTTCGCGGGCTTCGGGATCGCCTTCGACAACTACTACACCACCCACAGCGAGGAGAATCGCCACTTCTGCGAGCTGATCTACGAGCGCCTGCGCGATGCCGGCCACATCGAACGGCGCACCATCACCCAGGCCTACGACGAGCGCGAGGGCATGTTCCTGCCCGATCGCTACATCAAGGGCACCTGCCCGAGCTGCGGCGCCCCGGACCAGCATGGCGATAACTGCGAGGCCTGCGGCGCGAGCTACTCGCCGGACGAGCTCCGTGACCCGGTCTCGGTGATCTCCGGCGAGCGGCCGGTGGAGCGGGAATCCGAGCACTATTTCTTTCGACTGCAGGACTTCGAGGGCATGCTGCGGGACTGGGCCGCCTCGGGGGCGCTGCAGGAAGAGATGGCGAACAAGCTCCAGGAGTGGTTCGACGAGGGCCTGCGGGCCTGGGACATCTCCCGGGACGCCCCGTACTTCGGCTTCGAAATCCCGGACGCCCCGGGCAAGTACTTCTATGTCTGGCTCGACGCCCCGATCGGCTACATGGCCAGCTTCAAGGACCTCTGCGAGCGCGAGGGCATCGATTTCGAGCGGTTCTGGGCGGCGGACTCGGGCGCCGAGCTCCATCACTTCATCGGCAAGGACATCGTCTACTTCCACGCCCTGTTCTGGCCGGCGATGCTCCACGGCGCCGGCTTCCGCCGACCCACCACCGTGAATGCCCACGGCTTCCTCACCGTCGACGGCCAGAAGATGTCCAAGTCCCGGGGCACGTTCATTATGGCGGAGACCTATCTACGCCATTTGAACCCCGAGTACCTGCGCTACTATTTCGCCGCCAAGCTCGGGGCCAACGTTCACGACCTGGACCTCAACCTGGAGGACTTCAGCCAGCGGGTGAACTCCGACCTGGTCGGCAAGCTTGTCAATATCGCCAGCCGCTGCGCGGGCTTCATCACCAAGCGCTTCGACGGCCGGCTCGCCACGACCCTCGACGCCCCGGAGCTCTACCGGAAGTTCACCCAGGCCGGTGAACACATCGCCGACCTCTACGAGCGTCGTGAATTCTCGCGGATGGTGCGCGAGGTCATGGCGCTCGCCGATGAGGCCAACCAGTACATCGACGAGCAAAAGCCCTGGGTCATCGCCAAGGCCGGCGACGACGAGCCACGCCTGCAGGCCATCTGCACCCAGGGCATCAACCTGTTCCGGGTGCTCGCCATCTACTTAAAGCCCGTGCTGCCACGAATGGCCAGCGAGGCAGAGGCCTTCCTCGCCCTGCGGGAGCAGCGCTGGACCGATGCCCGGGAGCCGCTGCTCGGCCACACCATTAACCGCTTCAAGCCGTTGATGACCCGCGTCGAGCCGCAACGCATCCAGGCGATGATCGACGAATCCCGGGAGAGTCTTGCCCCCACGGGCAGTCAGGATCGAACGACCGGGGAGCTGGAGGGCCACCCTATCGCCGAGGAGATCGACATCGACACCTTCTCCGCGGTGGACCTGCGGGTGGCGGAGATTATCGCCGCCGACCAGGTGGAGGGCGCCGACAAACTGCTGCGCCTGACCCTGGACCTGGGCGGCGAGCGGCGCACGGTCTTCGCGGGGATCAAGGCCGCCTACCACCCCGAGGATCTGGTCGGCCGGCTCACGGTGATGGTGGCCAATCTGAAACCACGGAAGATGCGCTTCGGCACCTCCGAAGGCATGGTACTGGCCGCCGGCCCCGGCGGTGAGGCGCTATGGCTGCTTTCGCCGGACTCCGGCGCCCGGCCGGGGATGCGGGTGAAGTAGGCCACGGCGGGACTCGACCCATGAGTGAGCTGGCGCTGATCCTGGTCTCCACCGTGCTAGTGAACAACTTCGTGCTGGTGAAGTTCCTCGGGCTGTGCCCGTTCATGGGGGTCTCCCGCCGGGTGGAGCCGGCGGTGGGTATGGCCGCCGCCACCACTTTCGTGCTCACCCTCTCCTCGGTGGCGAGCTATCTGATCAACACCTACCTGCTGGTGCCGCTGGGCCTCGAGTATCTCGAGATCATCGCGTTCATCCTCGTGATCGCCGCGGTGGTACAGTTCACCGAGCTGCTCGTGCGCCACACCAGCCCGGTGCTCCACCAGGTGCTGGGCATCTTCCTGCCGCTGATCACCACCAACTGCGCGGTGCTCGGCGTCGCCCTGCTCAACGTCCGGCAGGCCCACGACCTGGTGGAATCGGCGCTCTACGGCCTGGGGGCCGCCGGCGGCTTCTCCCTGGTGCTGATCCTTTTCGCCGGGATGCGCGAGCGCCTGGAGCAGGCGGACGTTCCCGCGCCGTTCCGCGGCGGCGCCATTGCACTGGTCACTGCGGGGCTGCTGGCACTGTCGTTCATGGGCTTCAGCGGCATGGTCAGCGCCGGGGGATGAGCATGTGGGCAGCACTGGCGGTCCTCGGCGGCCTCGGGCTGATCTTCGGTGCCCTACTCGGCTACGGCGGGGTGCGGCTGCGTGCCAACGAGGACCCGCTGGTGGCGCGCATCGACGCCCTGCTGCCCCAGACCCAGTGCGCCCAGTGCGGCTATCCGGGCTGTCGCCCCTACGCCGAGGCCATCGCCCGCGGCGAGGCGCAGATCAACCAGTGTCCCCCCGGCGGTGAGGCGACGGTGTCCGCCCTGGCCGAGCTGCTCGGCCGCGACGCCCCGCCCCTGGACCGGGAACGCGGCGAGGCACCGACGGTGCCCCTGGTGGCCTGGATCGACGAAGACCTCTGCATCGGCTGCACCAAGTGCATCCACGCCTGCCCGGTGGATGCCATCGTCGGCGCCCCCCAGTGGATGCACACGGTCTTGCGCGCGGAGTGCACCGGCTGCGAGCTCTGCGTCGAGCCCTGCCCCGTGGACTGCATCCACATGCAACCGGCCCGCCAGGGCATCGAGGCCTGGCGCTGGCCCGTGCCGGAAGGGCAATAATGAAGGCGGCACCCTATCGCTTCCCCGGCGGTCTGCGCCTCGATGGCGCACGCACGATCTCTACCGGCCGCCCGGTCCGCCCCCTTCCGCTGCCCGGCGAGCTCGTGCTGCCCCTCGGGGAGGCGGTGGGCACGCCGGGGCGGGCGGTGGTCGCCGCCGGCGACCGGGTACGTGCCGGCACGGTGATCGCCGACGATCCCGACTCCCCCACTGCCCCCCTCCATGCGCCGGTCTCGGCCACCGTGACGGCCATCGAGCCGCGCCCGGCGCCCCATCCCTCCGGCAAGGCGGTCGTTGCCATCGTGCTCCGCGTCGATCCGGAGCAGGGCCCGCCACTGCGCCAGCCACCGCTGGATTGGCAGCGAACGGAGCCCGCCGCGCTATGCGAGCGCATCCACGAGGCGGGCATTGCCGGCCTCGGCGGCGCCGCCTTCCCCACCGCCGCCAAGCTGGCCGCGGCGGGGGAGCGAGTGCACACCCTGGTGCTCAACGGTGTCGAGTGCGAGCCCTGGATCAGCTGCGACGACATGCTGCTTCGCCACCGGGCCGAAGAGGTGGTCGAGGGCGGCCGGATCCTCGCCCGGATCTGCGGGGCGACGCGCTGCCTGCTCGCGGTGGAGGAGGACATGCCCGAGGCCCGGGCCGCGGCGGAGGCGGCGGCCGGCGCCGATGTCGAGGTGGTCACCGTGCCGGCCCGCTACCCCGCCGGTGGCGAGCGCCAGCTCATCCAGGCACTGACCGGCGAGGAGGTCCCCGCCGGCGCCCTGCCGCCGGCGCTCGGCCTGCTCTGCCAGAATGTGGGTACCGCCGCCGCCGTCTGCCGCGCCGTCCGTAACGGCGAGCCGCTGACCCGGCGCTATGTCACGGTCACCGGCGACGCCGTCACCGAGCCCCGGGTCCTGGACGCGCCCCTCGGGGCCAGCTTCGCGGCGTTGCTCACCGCCGCCGGGGGCACGGAGGGACTGGACCGGCTGATCATGGGCGGACCGATGATGGGCTTCGCCGTCGCCGAGGAAGGGGTGCCGGTGGTCAAGGGCACCAACTGCGTGCTCGCCGCCACGCGGGCGCTGTTCCCGCCACCGGCACCGGCGATGCCCTGTATCCGCTGCGGCGCCTGTGCCGAGGCCTGCCCCGCCTCCCTGCTGCCCCAGCAGCTCTACTGGTATGCCCGTGCCGGCGACCTAGAGCAGCTTGCCGGCCACCACCTCGAGGATTGCATCGACTGTGGGGCCTGCGCAGCGGTCTGCCCCAGCCATATCCCCTTGGTGCAGTATTTCCGCCATGCCAAGGGCGAGATGGCGGCAGCCGAGGAGGCCCGCATCCAGGCAGAGAAGGCCCGAGCCCGGTACGAGGCGCGCCAGCGCCGCCTCGCCCGCGAGGCCGAGGAGCGCGAACGCCGCCGGGCGGAGAAGCGGGCACGGCTGCGCGGCAGCGGCGAGGGCGACGACCGCAAGGCAGCGGTGGCGGCGGCGCTGGCCCGCCGGCGTCGGCGCAAGGCGGATACGGGAGACGAGGAGCCGCGGGGCTGATGGCCCTGCGCCTCGCCCCTCCCCCCCATCTACGCCCCCCGGACAGCGTGGGGACGACCATGCGCCGGGTGCTCTATGCGCTGGTGCCGGCCACGGCCACCCACGTCGCCTTCTTCGGTGCCGGTGTCCTGTGGCAGATCATGGCCGCCGTCACCACGGCCCTGGCCATCGAGGCCGTCATGCTGCACCTGCGCGGCCGGCCGCTACGGATGTTCCTCAGCGATGGCAGCGCCGCGGTCACCGCGGTGCTCCTGGCGCTGAGCATCCCCCCGCTGGCGCCCTGGTACCTGGTGGTGGTGGGTACTGCCTTCGCCCTGGTCTTCGCCAAGCATCTCTATGGCGGTCTCGGATACAACCTGTTCAATCCGGCGATGGTCGGCTACGTGATCCTGCTCATCGCCTTCCCCCAGGAGATGAGCCGCTGGCCGGCGCCTTCGGGGTTGCTCGACGGCGCGCCGGGCCTGCGGGCGGCGTTGGGGATCATCCTCAACCCGGCCGTGGATGCGGTCACCGCGGCCACGCCGCTGGATGCGGTCCGCACGGGCCTGGCACAGGCGCGCACCCTGGCGGAGATCCGAGAGGGGCCCCTTTGGGGCTCCCTGGGTGGTCAGGGCTGGGTGGCGCTCAACCTCGCCTTCCTGGTGGGAGGGCTCTACCTGGTGGTGAGCCGTACCGCGGACTGGCGCATCCCCGCCGGCGTGCTCGCCGGGATCGCCGTGCCGGCGGCGGCGCACTGGCTGGCGGACCCGGGCAGCCACCCTGGTGTCACCTTCCACTGGCTGAGCGGGGCGACCATGATCGGGGCCTTTTTCATCGCCACCGACCCGGTCACCGCGGCCACCACCCGCCGGGGCCGGTGGCTCTTTGGCGCCGGTATCGGGGTGCTGGTCTGGTTGATACGCACCCACGGCGGCTATCCGGATGCGATGGCCTTCGCCGTGCTGCTCATGAACGCGGCGGCACCCCTCATCGATACCTATACCCGCCCGCGTCCCTATGGCCACCGCAGTGGGGGCGGTGATGAGTGACCACCCTGCGCGAGCCAGCCTGGTCGCTGCCATCGTACTGGCCACCTGTGCCGCCACGGGGGCGGTACTGCTCGCCCTCACTCATCGCGTCACCGACCCCGCCATCGAGGCCAACCGCGAGGCGGCGGTCCGCCACCGCCTCGCCGATGTGCTGCCGGAGGGCCCCTTCGACCGACCGGTCACCCGCGATACCCTTACCGTTCGCGCCCCGGACGCCCTGGGCACCGACGAGGCCCTGACCGTCTATCGCGCCTACCGTGACGGCGAGCCCGTGGCGGCGGTGCTCACCGCCGTCGCCCCGGACGGCTACAACGGCGCGATCCGGCTGCTCATCGGCATCCGCGCCGAGGGCAGCCTGGTCGGTGTGCGGGTGATCGAGCACGGCGAGACGCCAGGGCTGGGCGATCTCATCGAGGCCGAGAAGTCCGACTGGCTCGAACAGTTTCGGGGGCGTCGCCTCGGTGATCCCCCGCAAGGGCAGTGGACCGTGGCCCGGGGCGGCGGTGCCTTCGACCAGATCACCGGCGCCACCATTACCCCGCGGGCGGTGGTCCATGCCGTGCGCCGGGCGCTGGTATACTTCGAGGCCCATCGCGAGGAGCTCTTCGCCCGAGGGGGGAAGCACACCGCCGATTCGCGCGCCGTGCGCGCCCCTACACCGGCACATCCCGGCCGTAGGAGCCTGCCTGCAGGCGAATCTTCGCCGGCACGGCGAAAGGGAGACAGATCATGACACCACCGGATTTCCGGCACATCGTCTCCGATGGCCTATGGCACAACAACGCCGGGCTGGTGCAGCTACTCGGGCTGTGCCCGCTCCTCGCGGTGAGCGCCACCGTGGTCAACGCCCTGGGGCTGGGGCTGGCCACCACGTTGACCCTGCTCGCCTCCAACACCACCGTCTCGCTGATCCGGCGGTCGGTCCCCAACGCCGTGCGCATCCCCGTGTACGTACTGGTGATCGCCACCTTCGTCACCGTCATCGGCATGCTGATGGAGGCGTACTTCCACGAGCTCCACGGCATCCTCGGCATCTTCATCCCGCTCATCGTCACCAACTGCGCCATCCTCGGCCGCGCCGAGGCCTTCGCCTCCCGCCAACCGGTGGGGGCGGCGGCGATGGACGGACTGGCCACCGGCGCCGGGTTCACGGCCGTGCTGCTGGCCCTGGGCGCGGGACGGGAGCTCGTCGGCCGCGGCACCCTGGGCCACAACGCCCACCTCCTCCTGGGGGACTGGGCACGGGAGCTGACCTTGGTGCTGCCGGGCTATGACGGCTTCCTGCCAGCGCTGCTGCCACCCGGGGCGTTCATCGGGCTTGGACTGCTGCTCGCCGCGCGCAACGTCATCGAGGGCCGGCGCTCCGCCGCCCGCCGCAACCCTGTCACCGCCAAGGAGGCCGCCGCTTGAACCGGGAGAAACGCACCGAGATCTTCCGCCGCCTGGCCGAGACCAACCCCGCCCCCACCACCGAGCTCCACTATGCCACCCCCTTCGAGCTGCTGGTGGCGGTGATCCTCTCCGCCCAGGCCACCGATCGGGGTGTCAACAAGGCGACGGCACGGCTGTTCCCGGTGGCCAATACCCCGGAGGCCATCCTGACCCTCGGGGAGGAGGGACTGAAGGAATACATCAGCTCCATCGGCCTCTATAACGCCAAGGCACGAAACCTCATCAAGGCCTGCGAGATCCTCGTGGAGCGCCACGGCGGCGAGGTACCGCGGGAACGCAAAGCGCTGGAGGCCCTGCCCGGGGTGGGCCGCAAGACCGCAAACGTCATCCTCAACACCGCCTTTGGCGAGCCCACCATCGCCGTGGACACCCACATCTTCCGGGTGGCCAACCGCACCGGCCTCGCCCCGGGAAAGAATGTCCGCGAGGTGGAGGACCGGCTGATGCGCTGGACACCCAAGGAATATCGCAAGGACGCCCACCACTGGCTCATCCTCCACGGGCGCTACGTCTGCACCGCCCGCAGGCCCCGCTGCGGCGCCTGCGTGATCCACGACCTCTGCGAGTTCCCGGAAAAGACGGAATACGCGGGGGAGTAACCCGGGCTGACGCGGATCAAGATCACCGCCGCGGCCCTGTGCTAGTGGTGCTCGCCATGGCAAGAGGTTCAGCAATGGAAGACGATGTGGTGCAGGCGGCGGCCATCCATCGCGGCGACGATGACGATGTCGCCGGGGTGTTCACCGCCGCGGCCGGGATGCTGGCCGCCGAGGGCATCACCGTGCGCGGACTGATCCAGTACCACGAGCGCGACCCCGATGGCCGCCTGCGCCGCCACCTGCGGGTGCTCGGATCCGGGGAGTCGATGCCCATCTCCCAGGTATTGGGACAGGGATCGACCGCCTGCAGCCTGGATACCGCCGCCCTGGCGGAGGCGGCGGCCTGGCTGCGGCGCTTCCAGCAGGAGGCGCCGGGGCTGGTGATCGTCGACCGTTTCGGGCCCCTGGAGGCGAAGGGCAAGGGCTTCGCCTCGGAGCTACTCGGGCTGCTCGCGGCCGGGATCCCCGTGCTCACCTCCGTGCGCGACGACCAGGCCACGGCCTGGGAGGCGTTCACCGGCGGGCTCGCGGAATGGCTGCCGCCGGAGGCCGCCGCGGTCACCGCCTGGGGGCGGGGCGCGGCGCACCGCGGCTGAGCGTCAGCCGCGACGCTTGGCAGCGACCCGCAGGCGCAGGGCGTTGAGCTTGATGAAGCCCTCGGCGTCCTTCTGGTCGTAGGCGCCGGCGTCGTCCTCGAAGGTGGCGATGCTGGCGTCGAACAGGCTATCGGTCTCCGAGGAACGCCCCACCACCGAAACGTTACCCTTGTACAGGCGCAGGCGCACCACGCCGTTGACCGTCTTCTGGGTCTCGTCGATGAGCGCCTGCATGGCCCGGCGCTCGGGGCTCCACCAATAGCCGTTGTAGATGGTCTCGGCATACCGCGGCATGATCTCGTCCTTGAGATGGGCCGACTCCCGATCCAGGGTGATGGACTCGATGGCGCGGCGGGCGCGCAGCAGGATGGTGCCGCCGGGGGTCTCGTAGCAGCCACGGGACTTCATACCCACGTAGCGGTTCTCGACGATGTCGATCCGCCCGATCCCGTTATCCCCGCCCAGCTGGTTCAACCGCAGCAGCAGTGCCGCAGGGTCGATCCGCTCGCCATCGATGGCCACCGGGTCACCGCCCTCGAAGGTAATATCGATCTCGGTGGGCCGGTCCGGGGCCTGCTCCGGGGCCACGCTCCAGCGCCACATGGACTCCTCGGCCGGGGTCCACGGGTCCTCCAGCACACCACCCTCGTAGGAGATGTGCAGGAGGTTGGCGTCCATGGAGTACGGCGAGCCGCCGCCCTCGGTCTTGCCCTCGATGGGGATGCCGTGACGCTCGGCATAAGCGAGGAGCTTCTCCCGGGAGTTCAGGTCCCATTCCCGCCAGGGGGCGATCACCTTGATGCCGGGCTCCAGGCCGTAGTAGCCGAGCTCGAAGCGGACCTGGTCGTTGCCCTTACCGGTGGCCCCGTGGCAGACGGCATCGGCCCCGGTCTCCCGGGCGATCTCGATCTGGCGCTTGGCGATGAGCGGCCGGGCGATGGAGGTGCCGAGCAGGTACTCGCCCTCGTAGATGGCGTTGGCCCGGAACATGGGGAAGACGTAGTCGCGAACGAATTCCTCGCGGAGATCGTCGATGTAGACCTCGCGCACCCCGAGCTGTTCGGCCTTGGCGCGGGCCGGCTCGAGCTCCTCGCCCTGGCCGAGATCGGCGGTAAAGGTCACCACCTCGCAGTTGTAAGTCTCCCGCAGCCACTGCAGGATCACCGAGGTATCCAGCCCACCGGAGTACGCGAGCACCACCTTTTTCACATCACTCATCGCGGGAACGCCCCTGAAAATCCCAGTTCGAAACGACCGGCTATGATCGGATGGCCACCCCGACAAATCAAGGGCGCCGCCCCGGGGCGATCGCGGCGACCAGTAGGCTCACCAGCGCGGAGGCAATGAGTGCGCCGGCGAAGGGGCCGAGAGTGGGCACGCCGTCCGGGAAGCTCGCGGCCAATGGCCCGCCGACGACGCTACCGGTGCTCACCCAGCCGGGGATGACGGCCCCCACGAGCCCGGCGAGGGCCCCGGCCACCGCCGCGGCGGGACCCATACGCGACCACAGCCCCAGGAACACCGGCACCACCGTGGTGGCACAGAGCAGATCGGCGATGAGGAAGAGCCGCAACACCGAGATCCCCTGCAGGGCGATGGCCACCACCGGGATCATCAGGGCGACGGTAACCCCCCGTGCCACCGCGAGGGAGAGCCCGCGCCCGCGGCCCTCGGTGACCAGCAGCGAGGCCAAGCCGTTCTGCAGCGTATCCACCGAGGAAGCCACCAGGGTCACCGCCAGGACCAGCGCGGGCACGGTCAGCCAGGCCGGGGCCTCGGCGAGGAGCGCGAAGAACGGCACCGGCGGCTCCCCCAGGGGCAGTCCCGCCGCGGCGGCGTAGAGGCCCAGGCCACCGATCACCGCCACCACCACGATGGTGGTCACGCCACCGAGCAGCGCGCCGCGTCCCAGCGCCGCACCATCCCGCGCCGCCCACACCCGCTGCCAGTAGCCCTGGTGAAATAGGTTCGCGGCGGTGACGGCGATGACCAGCGCCGCCGCCACCCCCAGGGCATCGGCCACGGGCACCGCGGGGAGGCTCAGCGCCCCAGCGTCTCCCTCCCCTGCCTTTGAGACCGCCACGCCGGCCACCAGCGCCACCAGCGCCAGCAGCAGCCACGCCTGCCAGCGGTCGGTGACCAGGCTCGCCCGAAGCCCGCCGAGGGCGGTGTACGCCAATGTTGCCGACGCGACACCGATCACTGCTGCCCAGCCGGGGATACCGGAGAGCATGCCGGTGATGGCACCGATGGCGGTGAGCTCGGCGGCCAGGAAGCAGAGCATATACAGCGCCGATATGAAGGCCACCCAGCGGCGCACCCCCTGGCCGTAGACGCTGGCGGCAAACT
Organism: Arhodomonas sp. SL1; assembly: GCF_052060015.1. NCBI lineage: Bacteria > Pseudomonadati > Pseudomonadota > Gammaproteobacteria > Chromatiales > Ectothiorhodospiraceae > Arhodomonas > Arhodomonas sp. SL1. The sequence goes on from NZ_JBPODZ010000009.1 coordinate 76,215, forward strand.
CGCCGATGCTGCGGCCCGCGGGCAACCGCCGTCGCATGGCCGGCCCCCAGAGGCCGAGGACGAAGAACGGCAGTGCTGAACCGAGGGCGTAGCCACCCAGGGCCACCGGCCCCACGAACGCCCCCACCTCCGGCGGCGCGAACAGGATCCAGGCACCCATGCCGGAGGCCAGGAAGGACAGGCCAATGACGCGGCCGCCCTGGCTGTTGCGGGCGGTCACATAGTCGTCCAGGCCGCCGTGGACGTAGCGGGCGCGCACGCCCAGCCAGGTGAACACGGCCAATGCCGCCACGACGACAACGAGGGTAAGAAGGGACATGTCGCGCTTCCTCCGCCGGTATGACCCGGTTCAGGTTCCAGGGTCTGCGCCACTGCGCACTCTCAGCCCTGTATAGGGCTCCCCTGGCGACTGTGAATGGTTTGTCGAGGCACAAGTCTGCCGCCACGAGGGGTGGGCTGGCAACCCAGTGGGCGGCACACGACCGACAGCGAGCCGTTACAATGGCCACCACATTCGCGCGTGCACGGGGAACGGGATTGGACAGTATCACCCTTACGCGGCCGGACGACTGGCACCTCCACCTCCGCGACGGCGAGGTCCTCGCCGACGTGGTCCCGGCCTCGGCGCGTCAGTTCGGCCGGGCCATCATCATGCCCAACCTCACCCCGCCGGTGACCGACGTGGACGCAGCCGAGGCCTACCGCCGCCGCATCCTCGAGCAGGTACCACCGGGCAGCGGCTTCACCCCGCTGATGACCCTGTACCTCACCGACAACACCACGGGGCAGATGGTGGAGGCGGCCGCGGCGAGCGGGGCCGTCCATGCCGTAAAGCTCTATCCCGCCGGTGCCACGACGAACTCGGATTCCGGGGTTACCGATCTCGGCCGCTGTGATGAAGCCCTCGCCGCCATGGCCGCGGCGGGACTGCCGCTACTCGTCCACGGTGAGGTCACGACGTCGGGGGTGGACATCTTCGACCGCGAGCGGGTGTTCTTGGAGGAGCGCCTCGCGCCGCTGCTCGAGCGCCATCCCCAGCTGAAGGTGGTGCTCGAGCATGTCACCACCGCCGCTGGGGTGCGGTTCGTGGAGCAGGGGCCGGAACGGCTGGCCGGTACCCTCACCGCCCACCACCTGCTGCTCAACCGCAACGACCTGTTGGTGGGCGGCATCCGCCCGCACCACTATTGCCTGCCGGTGCTAAAGCGCGAGACCGACCGCGAGGCGCTGCTCGCGGCGGCCACCTCCGGCAACCCCAAGTTCTTCCTCGGCACGGACTCCGCCCCGCATCCCCGCAGCGCCAAGGAGAACCCCTGCGGCTGCGCCGGGATCTACACCGCCCCCTACGCCCTCGCGCTGTACGCGGAGGCCTTCGAGGCGGCCGGGGCACTGAATCGACTGGAGGGCTTCGCCGCCCACCACGGCCCGGACTTCTACGGCCTGCCACGCAACGGCGAACGGATCCGGCTGGTCCGTGACCCGGAGCCCGTCCCCGAGGACCTGCCCCTGGGCAGCGGGCGGATCGTCCCCCTGCGGGCCGGGGGCCGGGTCGCCTGGCGGCTGGCCGACGAGGGCGAAGGGCCGGTGGGGCGTGTATGATGGGCGACCCCAAACCCCGCGAGCAGCACTGACGGAATCACCGTGAACCGTAACGCCCCCGACGCCGGCACCGTGCCCCATCGCCCCATCGCCAACCGCTTCCGGTCATTCCTGCCCGTGGTGGTGGATATCGAAACCGGCGGTCTGAACGCCGCCACCGACGCGGTGCTCCAGATCGCCGCGGTGATCGTACGCGCCGATGATAAGGGGCTGCTCTACCCCGCGGAGACCCACACCACCCACGTGGAGCCGTTCGAAGGCGCGAACCTGGACCCCAAGTCCCTGGAGTTCAACGGCATCGACCCGGATCATCCGCTACGCATGGCCAAACCCGAAGAGCAGGCCCTGCGCCAGGTTTTCAAACCGGTACGCCAGGAGATCCGCGAGACGGGTTGCACCCGCGCGGTGCTGGTGGGCCACAACGCCTGGTTCGATCTCGGTTTCCTCAACGCCGCGGTGGAGCGGACCGGCATCAAGCGCAACCCCTTCCACCCGTTCTCCTGCTTCGACACCGCCACCCTGGCGGGGCTGGCCTATGGCCAGACCGTGCTCGCCCGCGCGGTGAAGGCCTCCGGTGCCGGCTGGGACGGCCGCGAGGCCCACTCGGCGATCTACGACGCCGAGAAGACCGCAGAGCTGTTCTGCGCCATCGTCAATCGCTGGGACGAGCTCAACGGGTTCCCGGATTACGGGGCCTTGGCGCGCTAGTAAACCGCCCGCCAGCGCGCGGCGCATACGGGCGAGCCGGCGACGACCCCGCTACCAGAGGCCAACCCGAAAGGACCCGCCGCTCGCCGGTACAAATCCGCGGGTTACCGCACAGTCCGTCGGTGGGGCGGGAATCCGGCACGGGAGCGTCGGCGGCCAGGGATGGCCGCCGTCGAGCGTACAGGGAGGTGTTCACAGCGTCTCCCGTGACGGATTCCCGCCCCGCCGACGGTGACCAACACAATCAGCCCTGGCCGTACCGCGGGCGCCGCGGGACCGGCCCCGGTGCCGACGGTACGCCGGTCTGCTGCCGGAACGTAGGGCTCAGGCCTGGCTACCGGTGGCCTCCTCCACCAGCTTCTGGAGATCCCCGGACTCGTACATCTCCAGGATGATGTCGCAGCCACCCACCAACTCGCCGTTGACGTAGAGCTGGGGGATGGTCGGCCAATCACCGAACTCCTTGACCCCCTGGCGGATACCCTCGTCCTCAAGGACGTTGACGTAGGCGAATTCCTTGCCGCAGCCGGCCAGCGCCTGGGATGCCTTCATGGAGAACCCGCACTGCGGAAACTGCGGGGTGCCCTTCATGTACAGGATGATCGGATTGCTTTCCACCTGCTCGCGGATGGTGCCCTGGATATCGCTCATAACCTACTTCCTCGCGTGCCCGTGAACGGGTCAGTATCGTATGTCAGCCACATCTTATCGCTACGGCCGGGCCCAAATACACCGATCGGGCGCGGGGTTTTCCGCCCGCCCGCCGGTGCCCCTACATCGATGCCTCTCCCAAGTGCCGCGGAAATCCGTTATCCTGCGGCGGCATGGAAAATGACCATTTGACCGAAACAACGTTCCGTTCGCTAGGGCTCCACGAGTCCCTGCTCCTGGGCCTCGACGAGGCCGGATTCAGCCACTGCATGCCCATCCAGGAGTCCACCCTACCGCTGGCGCTGAAGGGCCGCGACGTGGCCGGCCAGGCCCAGACCGGCACCGGCAAGTCCGCCGCCTTCCTGCTGGCCACCATGCACTACCTGATGACCACGCCGGTGGCCGCGGACAAGACCGGCCCGTGGGCGGTGATCCTCGCCCCGACCCGGGAGCTGGCGTTGCAGATCCACCGGGACGCCGAGAAGCTCGGCTACTTCACCGGTATGGAGTTCGCCTGCATCTACGGCGGCACCGGCTACGAGAAGCAGCGCCGGCGCCTCGAGGAAGGGGTGGACATCCTCATCGGCACCCCGGGGCGGATCATCGACTTCTACAAGCAGCGGGTGTTCACCCTGGACAACGTGGAGGTCGCCGTCCTCGACGAGGCCGATCGCATGTTCGACATGGGTTTCATCTCCGATATCCGCTTCCTGCTGCGACGGATGCCGCCCCCGGAGAAGCGCATCAACATGCTCTTCTCGGCGACGTTGTCCCAACGGGTCAAGGAGCTGGCCTGGGAGCACATGAACGACCCGGATACCGTGGAGATCGAGCCCGAGCAGATCACCGCGGAGAAGGTCAACCAGAAGCTCTACCACGTGGAGAACAACCAGAAGATCGGGCTGCTGCTGGGGGTGCTGCGCAGCAAGGACGTGACCCGGACCATGGTCTTCGTCAACACCAAGCGCACCGCCGACCGGGTCACCGGCTATCTGCTGGGCAATGACATCAACACCGCCGTGCTCTCCGGGGATATCCCCCAGAAAAAGCGCGAGGAACTGCTCAGCGCCTTCCAGAAGGGCGAGCTGCCGGTGCTGGTGGCCACCGACGTCGCCGCCCGCGGCCTGCATATCCCCGGCGTCTCCCACGTGATCAACTACGACCTGCCCCAGGACGCCGAGGACTACGTCCACCGCATCGGGCGTACCGCGCGGGCGGGGGAGAAGGGCGACGCCATCAGCTTCGCCTGCGAGAGCTACGTCTACTCGCTACCCGACATCGAGGCCTTCATCGATCAGAAGATCCCCTCGGAGCTGGCCCCGCCGGAGCTCATCGTCGAGGACATCAAGCCCGCCAAACGGGTACAGAATCAGCGCCGCAGCGGTCCGCCGCGCAATGGCGGACGTGGCGGCGGCCGGCGGCGCAGTGGCGGCAACCGCCCCACGGCACCGCAGGGCTGAAACGGAGGGCGAAGCAGTGAGCGAGAAGAGCCTGCTCGCCGAGAGCGAGTTCCCGGTGCGCTGGGGTGATCAGGACGCCCTGGGCCACGTGAACAACACCGTGTACTTCCGCTATTTCGAGCAGGTGCGCATCGACTGGATGCACCAGGTGGGCATCGGCGAGGGCGTCGGCGCGGGCACCGCCACCGGCCCCGTGCTCGTAAACGCCTACTGCGAGTTCCGCCGCTCCATCGTCTACCCGGCCACCGTGCGCGTGCGCATGCTCGCCACCCCGCCGCGGCGCAGCAGCGTGGAGACCTTCTACGAGATCCGCGACGGCGCCGATGCGGAGGTGCTCTACGCCAGCGGCACCGCCCTCATGGTCTGGGTGGACCACCACGCGGGCCACTCCATCCCCATCCCCGAGGCGATCCGCACACTGCTCCCCGCGGCGGAATGAACTTCCTCGCCCACGCCTGGCTCGCCGGCGATGACGATGCGCTGCTCGCCGGGAACCTGATGGGCGATTTCGTCCGGGGCCGCCCGGACCCAGAACTACCGGCCGGCGTCCGCGCGGGCATCCATATGCACCGGCGGGTGGACTGCTTCACCGACGACCATCCCGTGGTCCGCCGGGCACGGCGCCGGTTCCCACCGCACCGCCGTCGCGCCGCAGGCATCATCCTAGACATGGTGTTCGACCATTTCCTGGCCCGCGACTGGGTACGCCTGCATCCCGAGCCCCTGTCGCAGTTCACCGCGCGGGCGTATGCCGCCCTGGAGGCACGGCACGGCCTGCTGCCGCCGCGGCTGGCCCGTCTCCTCCCACAGATGCGGGCCGATGACTGGCTGGCCTCCTATGCCTGCCTGGACAACACGGTGATGGCCCTGGAGCGTATGTCGACGCGCCTGCCCCGGCGCCCGGAGCTGCTCCGGGGCACCGGCGAGGACCTCGCCGCCCTCTATCCCGCGCTGGAGAGGGATTTCCGCGCCTTCCTGCCGGCCCTGGAAGCCTTCGGCGAGCACCAACGCCGGCGGCGCACCCACGGCTAATCCGCGGGCGAGCCCTCGAGCTTGCGGTACAGGGTCTGTCGCCCGATCCCAAGGATCTCGGCGGCGCGGCGCTTGTTGCCGCCCACCGCCTGCATCACGGCGCGGACGTGCTCGCGCTCCACCTCCGCAAGGGGGCGCAGGATAGCGGGCCCACTCTCCCCTTCCCCGGAATCTCGCCCCGCATGGCGCAGCAGCCGCGGGGGCAGGTCCTCCCGGCGGATTCTGCCGTCGCGGCTGAGGGTGACCGCCCGCTCCATGGTGTTGGCGAGCTCGCGGACATTGCCCGGGAACGGGTAGCGGGCCAGCAGCGCCACCACCTCGGGGGCCAGCTCCGGCGTATCGCGGCCGAGTGCCCCGGCGAAGCGGGCGGCAAAGCGGGCGGTGAGCAGATCCAGGTCGTCGCCGCGCTCGCGTAGCGGTGGCACCTCGATCCGGAAGGTCTCCAGACGGTAGAAGAGATCCTCACGGAAGGTGCCGTCGGCCACCGCCGCCTCCAGGTCCGCGTTGGTGGCCGCCACCACACGCACATCCACCTGCTCCTCGTGCTCGGCGCCCACGGGGCGGAAGCGGCCGTCTTCCAGCACCCGGAGCAGCTTGGCCTGGAGGGGGGCCGGCATCTCCCCGATCTCGTCGAGGAAGAGGGTGCCGCCGTCGGCGGCCCGAAACAGCCCCTCCCGGGCCCGCTGTGCCCCCGTGAAGGCACCGCGGACGTGGCCGAAGAACTCGCTCTCGAGCAGATCCGCCGGCACCCCGGCGCAGTTGACGGCGACGAAGGGCCCCTCCGAGCGGCCACTCTCGGCGTGCAGCGCCCGGGCCACCAGTTCCTTGCCGGTACCGCTCTCCCCGGTGATCAGCACCGAGGCCCCCACGGCGGCGATGCGGCGGATCACGTCAAACAGCGAGAGCATCGCGTCGCTGCGGCCGATCATGCCGTGGAAATCCGAGCCCTCGCGCGCCGCGGCCTCCATCTCCGAGACCCGGCGCAGCAACCGGCGGTGGGCCAGCGCCTTTTCCACGCTGACCAGCAAATGATCGAAATCCAGCGGCTTGGTCAGGAAGTCGTCGGCGCCGCGCTTGAGCGCGTCCACGGCCTGGCGGATGCTGCCGAAGGCGGTGATGGCGACGAAGGCGACCAACGCGCCATCCTCACTGGCGCGGACCCGCTCGAGCAACCCCATCCCGTCCTCTCCAGGGAGCCGCAGGTCGCTGACCACCAAATCGACGCCGCCGGTGGCCAGTCGCTGCCGGGCCGCCTCGGCGCTGGCCACGGACTCCGCCGCCAGCCCCGCTTCGGCGAGCTCGTCGACGATCAGTCCGGCCAGCGCGGCATCGTCCTCCACCACGAGCACCCGAGCGCCGTCGCCACTCATGCCCCCTCCTCGCTGGCTGCCGGGATCTCGAGCACCACCCGGGCACCGCCGAGCCATCCGGGATCCTCGAAGGCCACGGCACCGCCATGGGCCTCGGCGATGCCATGGACCACCGAGAGCCCGAGACCGGCCCCCTCCCCGGTGGGCCGCGTCGAGTAGAAGGGCTCGAAACAGCGCCCCCAGAGGGCCTCCGCGACCCCGGGGCCATCGTCCTCGATGGCGAACCGCACCTTCCCCTCCCCCGCGGTCACAGAGGCCAGGACCCGCGAGCCGGCATGGTCGGCGGCGTTGCCGAGGAGATAGCCCAGGGCCTGCTCGATCTGACTGGCATCACCGCTCACCCGCGGCGCCGCTTCGTCGGCGCAATCCTGCCGCTCGAATACGAGACCGAGGTGCCGCTCCCGTGCCTGCTGCAGGGCGCGCTCGAGGATCGGCCCGGCGGCAAGGTCGCGACGCCGCGGTGGGGTGTGCCGCGCGAACGCCATGAGCTGCTCGAGGATATCGCTCATGTGACCCACCTGCTCGCGGATGCGGGCGGTGGCCTGCAGGGTGGTTTCTTCATCGCTGCGACGGCTCAGGCGCTGGGCGGTGCCATCGACGACGCTGAGCGGCGTACCCAGCTCGTGGGCCACACCGGCGGCGAATTCCCCCACCACGGCAAGCCGGCGCGACTCCTTCAGGTCGTCGCGCAGGCTCGCCTCCACCGCCTGTCGGTGGGCCACCTCCCGCTCGTTGCGGCGCAGGGCATCGAGCATTCCGTTGACACTGTCGGCGATCCGGCGCAGCTCCAGCGGTCCGGAGGCCACGAGCCGGTGGTCGCGCTCGCCGGCGGCGACCCGGCGCAGACCCTCGAGGAGCCGCTCCACTGGGCGCACCACCACCTGACGATAGCCCAGGAGTATCACGCTGAGCAGCAGCAGGGCGAACCCGCCGATACCGACTGCGCCCCAGACCCGGATCCGCTCGAGGACGTCCTGCATCTCGCTGCGCTGGCGAGTGATCTGCAGCAAGGCCTCGAAACGGCCACCGCGGCCGACCAGGGGCACGAAATAGGCATACACCGGCTCGCCGGCACTGCGGGCATAGCCCTCCCAGTGGACGCGGCTGCGGCGGGCGGCATCGAAGGCCTGCGCCGGCAGCATCCGCTCGGCACCGCGTCCCGCGCCGGCGAGGACCTCGCCGTCGGCGCCGATGACATGGGCCCCGTAGACGCGGCCGAAGGCGAAGGCGGAGTCCAGGGCCTCCTGCAAGGCCCCTTCGCGGTCCCGGCCCAGCGCCCGCGTCAGCGGCGGTTCCAGTGCCCGGGCGATGAGCTGGATATCCTCGCGCAGCCGCCGCTCCGCCGCCTCCTCGACCAGGCTGAGGCTTACGGCCCCGCCGGCGGCCACCAGGGCCACGACGGGTAGCAGCACCATCACCAGCACTGCGCCCCGCAGACCCATGCGTGGGTGTCTCATAGCGATACACCTGTCCCGTTCTGAGCCATACGACCACGGGGGAGACGGTACGGTTCACGGCATCGAAGCCCCCACTGGCCAGCGCATGCCGATGCTGGCATGAGCCATGCAAAGGACAGTAACGGGTAACGACCCGACAGTCATTCGACGCACGAACGCAATGAGGTGATCATGCGACTCAATACCAAGCTCCTTTCCGCCGCCGCTCTCGCCGCATTCCTCGCCGGCGGGTCCGTCCACGCCCAGAACGAGAACCAGCAGGCCGCCGAGCCGGTGAATGACGCCCAGCTGGAGCGCTTCAGCGAGGCCATGGGCGAGATCCAGGAGATCCGCCAGGACTACTCCGGTCAGCTCGAGGGCGTGCAGGACCAGGAGAAGGCCCGCGAGCTTCAGCAGCAGGCCAACGAGGAGATGGTACAGGCGGTGGAGGACACCGGCATGTCCGTGGAGGAGTACAACAACATCTCCCAGCAGCTGCGCCAGAATCCGGAGCTCGCCGAGCGGCTGCAGCAGATGATGGAGTGACCCACGCCGCCGGGGCCGCCCGCCGGCTCCGGCTTCCCTTCCCCTGCCTGCGGCGTCCTTGATGACGAACCACCGGGAGACACTTCCATGAAGGGAGCCTCTGTCGGCGCGCTGGCCCTCGCCTTACCCCCGGCACCGCCCTGCCGACGAGCACTGGTCGCAGATGAACGACAGCGCCCGGGAACGGACTCGCGATCCCTACGCCGAGCTTGCGGACCCCGACGAGGGCGCGTAGGCACGCGAGGGGCCATGTCAGCGGCGCCGGCGTTGCTCTAGACTGTGGCCTTCCCAAACCACGAACCCACTGGAGAGACATGCGATACCGGAATGCTTGGATCGGCCTCGTTGTCCTGCTCGGCCTCGGCCTCGGGGTCGCGCAGGCCCAGGACGAAGGCGGCTTTCTCAACGGCAGCGACAGCGGCGACACCGGAGGCGCCGCGGACGACGATTTCCTGAGCCCCGCAGAGGACGGCGCGGCGGACGGCGGTACGCCCGGCCAGGACGGCATGGCCACGCCACAACGACAGGTCGACCCGGAGGACGTGGAGCGTTTCGACGACTGGGGCGTGCGTTGCGGCCTCGGCGAGCAGGGCCCGCGGGGCGGCTGCGAGATGTTCCAGGGCGTGACCCGTAGTGACAACGACGAGCTGGTCATGCGGGTTGCGGTCGCCTACCCGCCGCGGGAGCAGATCGACGCGCCGGTAGCGGTGTTCCAGCTACCCCTGGGGATCCACCTGCCCTCGGGGGTACAAATGCAGGTCGACGACAACGAGCCCGTGCGCTTTCCCGTCCAGGTCTGCTTCCAGGCAGGCTGCCGCGCCGACATCCCACTGGAGGACGAGCTCCTCAACCAGATGAAACGCGGCACCGAGGCGACAGTGACCATCCGCGGGCCGCGCGGGGAGATCGAGCTGCCACTATCGATGATGGGCTTCACCGCGGCCCTGGATCGGATCAGCTCGTAAACCGTGCCTTGCCCGGCCCCGCCGGGCGGCACGTCCCTGTTACACATCGCTGACGGAACGGGTACCATACGCCGCGTTCCGGTAACAGCGGGTGTGACCATGCCCCCGAACTTCTTCAGCCAGCTCTTCGGCAAGTCACCGGTCAGCCCCCTGCAACGGCACATGGCCGAGGTGAGCGCCTGCGTCGAGGAGCTGGTGCCCTTCTTCGAGACGGTGCGGCGTGAGGACTGGGAGGCGGCCGAGGCCCATCAGGCACGCATCGCCCGGCTCGAGAGCGATGCCGACCGCCTCAAGCACGAGCTGCGCCTACAGCTGCCCAAGGGGCTGATGCTGCCGGTGGCGCGGCGGGACCTCCTGGAGGTCCTGACCATGCAGGACAAGGTAGCCAACCGCGCCAAGGACATCTCCGGGCTCATCCTCGGCCGCCGCATGAGCTTTCCTGAGGCCATCGCCGAACCCATGGCCGCCTTCATACAGCGCGCCGTGGACACCACCCGCCAGGCCCGCAAGGCCATCGAAGAGCTCGACGAGCTCTTCGAAACCGGCTTCCGGGGCCACGAGGTGGATATCGTCAACGGCATGCTCACCGAGCTCGACCGCATCGAGAGCGACACCGACCGCCTGCAGGTAACCATCCGACAGGAGCTGTTCAAGCTCGAGGATGAGCTGCCTCCCGTGCACGTGATGTTTCTCTACCGGATCATCGACTGGATCGGCAGCCTCGCCGACCGTGCCCAGCGCGTAGGTAGCCGCCTGCAACTGATGCTCGCACGCTGACCACCCACCTTCCGGGCGCCGAGGGTTCCATGGAGTTCGAGATCACACTGCTGGTGCTGGCGACGGTATTCGGCCTGTTCATGGCCTGGGGCATCGGGGCCAACGACGTGGCCAACGCCATGGGGACCTCCGTGGGCTCCAAGGCGGTCACCATCACCCAGGCGGTGATCATCGCCGCCATCTTCGAGTTCGCCGGGGCCATCCTCGCCGGTGGCGAGGTCACCGACACGGTGCGCAAGGGCATCGTCAACCCGGAGGTGTTCGTCCAGGCCCCCCAGCTGCTGGTCTTCGGCATGCTCGCCGCCCTGCTCGCCGCTGCGGTGTGGCTGCTCGTGGCCTCCTACTTCGGCTGGCCGGTATCCACCACCCACTCCATCGTCGGGGCGGTGGTCGGCTTCGCCGCCGTAGGCATCGGCCCGGAGGCAGTACACTGGGACAAGACCCTATCCATCGTGGCGAGCTGGGTGGTCTCGCCATTGCTCTCCGGCACCATCGCCTTCTTCCTGTTCCTCTCCGTCCAGCGCCTGATCCTCGATACCGACACCCCCCTCGCCAACGCCAAACGGTATGTGCCCCTGTACATGTTCGCCGTCGGCTTCGTTGTGGCGCTGGTGACCCTAACCAAAGGGCTCAAGCACGTGGGCGTGGAGTTCGGCCTGGTGGCAAGCGCGCTCATCGCGGCGGGCACCGGCTTGATCGTCCTCGCCGCGGGGGTGGCGGGCATCCGACGGCTCGACATCGATCCGCGGGCGGATCTGGACTTCCACTACACCAACGTTGAGCGGGTCTTCGGTGTACTGATGATCATCACCGCCTGCGCCATGGCCTTCGCCCACGGCTCCAACGACGTGGCCAACGCGGTCGGGCCAGTGGCCGCGGTGGTCAGCGTGGTGACCAGTGGGGGGGAGGTCACCGCCACGGCGGACCTCAATGTCTGGATCCTGCTGCTCGGTGGCGTGGGCATCGTCATCGGGCTCGTCACCTACGGCCAGCGGGTGATCCGCACCGTCGGCCAGGGCATCACCTCCCTGTCGCCGAGCCGCGGCTTCGCCGCCACCATCGCGGCGGCCACCACGGTGGTCCTGGCCTCGGGGACGGGGTTGCCCATCTCCACCACCCACACCCTGGTCGGGGGCGTACTCGGGGTGGGCGTGGCCCGCGGCATCGCGGCACTGAACCTGCGCATGGTCGGCCAGATCTTCATCTCCTGGATCGTCACCCTGCCAGCGGGGGCGGTGCTCGCCGTACTGTTCTTCTACATCCTCGAGGCCCTGCTCGGCTGAGCCGATGGCCCCGGCGGAGACCACGATCGTCGGATCACGATCGCGGGGGACGGGACAATTCGGGCATTTTGTCGTAGCATTCGCGGCGCCGTAACCCGCCGTACGGCATCACAATTGCGGATGCAGGAAACCCAGGGGAACGATCCATGTCGATTACCGAGCGCGACGTCCACCTCCAGCAGTGGAAACAGGCCCAGGAGCTCGCCGAGCAGATGCTGCCCATCATCGGCCGGCTCTACCGCGACCGCGGCCTGGTCCTGCGTATCTACGGTCGCCCGCTCAACAACGTCAACACCATCGACATCCTCAAGGCCCACCGCTTCGTCAAGCAGTACGAGGGCAACCCCCTGGACATCCGTGACAGCTACGCCATGCTTGAGGCGCTGTCCGCCCTCCGCCTCGCACCGGCCCGGCTGGACCTGGGCCGGCTGGCGGTGGCCTACGGCAAGCTCGAGGAGCCACGGCCGGCGCTCACCGACTGGCTGCGCGAGGAGCTCGCCGAGATCGTCGACCGCGAGGGTCCGCTGCTCGAGGCGCCCCAGGACGTGGTCCTCTACGGCTTCGGCCGCATCGGGCGACTGCTTGCGCGACTGCTCATCGAGAAGACCGGCGCCGGCAACAAGCTGCGCCTGCGGGCGGTGGTGGTGCGCCCGAGCAACGACCCGGACGATCTCGACAAGCGCGCCAGCCTGCTGCGGCGGGATTCCGTGCACGGACCGTTCAACGGCTCCATCTTCACGGTACCCGAAGAGAATGCCATCGTCGCCAACGGGAACTACATCAAGGTCATCTACGCCGCCTCCCCGACGGAGATCGACTACACCGCCTACGGCATCCACGACGCCCTGATCCTGGACAACACCGGTAAGTGGCGCGACGAGGCGGGCCTGTCCCAACACCTCAGGGCCGAGGGCGCGGCACGGGTCCTGCTCACCGCCCCGGGCAAGGGGAACCTCAAGAACATCACCTATGGGGTGAATCATCGCGATATCGCCCCGGACGACCGTATCCTATCGGCGGCGAGCTGTACCACCAATGCCATCACCCCGGTGCTGAAGCTGATCAACGACCGCTACGGGCTGGAATACGGCCACGTGGAGACGGTCCATGCCTATACCAACGACCAGAACCTGATCGACAATTACCATAAGGGTTCCCGACGCGGGCGCAGCGCGGCGCTGAACATGGTTCTCACCGAGACCGGAGCCGCCAAGGCGGTCGTCAAGGCGTTGCCGGAGCTCGGCGGCCGGCTCACCGGCAACGCCATCCGCGTGCCCACGCCGGATGTGTCCATGGCCGTGCTGAAGCTCACCCTCAACGAGGAGGTCGACGAGGAGGGCCTGCGGCAGTTCCTCCGCGACGCCGCGCTGTACTCGCCGCTCGCCGACCAGATCGACTACACCGCCTCAACGGAGATCGTCTCCACCGACCTGGTGGGCTCCCGGCACGCCGGGGTCATCGACGCCGCCTCGCTGATCACCCACGGCCGTCATTGCGTCATCTACGTCTGGTACGACAACGAGATGGGCTACAGCTGCCAGGTGATGCGCATCGCCCAGGAGATGGCCGGGTTGAGCCTGCCCTACCTGCCGCGACCCCAGGGCCAGGGATAGGCGGAAGAACGCCGGCGCGTATACCCTGTCGAACAGGGATGAAACCGGATCGAGGGGTGCCCCCATGAGCAACTCGCTGCGCGAGCAGATGCTAAAGGCCGGTCTGGCCTCCGAGGACGACGTCAAGCGGGTCGAAGGCCAGAAGCGCCCCAAAAAGGGCGCGAAGAAGAAGAAATCCCAGCGTCGCCCCCAGCAGGACGAGGCGGCCCGCCAGGCCGCCCTCTACGATGAGGCCAAGCGCGCCCGTGACCGTGACTTAAACCGCCAGCGCGAGGCGGAGCGCCAACGACAAGCCGAGGAGAAGGCGGCCCGCAAGCGGGTGATCGATGCCGAGATCCCCCGGGATGAACGCCACTGCGACGTCACCTTCAACTTCAGCCACGACGGCCGGATCAAGAAGATCCATGTCAGCGCCGAGCAGCAGCGCGACCTCGCCGCGGGGAAGCTGGCCATCGCCCGCACCCGCGGCCGTTACCGGCTGATCCCCGGCGAGATCGCCGAGCAGGTGGGCCAGGCGGCCCCCTTCCTGGTGATTTTCCGCGCCGAGCCGGGCGCCGACGAGGACCCGGACTACGCCGACTACCCCGTGCCCGACGACCTCATGTGGTAGCCGGCCGGGCGCCCCTGGCTGGCCTCCCGCAGGGCCAGCCAGGAGTGGACGGTGATCGCCCCGAGGATGAGGAACCCGCCCACCAGGGTCAGCGGCGGCGGCTCCTCGCCGATGGCGGCCCAGACCCACACCGGCGCGAGCACCGTCTCGATGAGCAGGAACAGGCTCACCTCCGGGGAGGGCAGGTAGCGGGTGGCGGTCATCAGTAGCACCGACGCCAGTGGCATCTGCACCAGCCCCATGATGGCAAGCCAGCCGTAGCTCGCCGGCGCCAGGCTCCAGGGCTCGGCGAAGGGCCAGGCCAGCAGCCCGGCAACCACGCCGGCGCCGCAGGTCACCGGAATGCGGGGGATGTCCGGGAACCGCCGCAGCAGGGTCAGTGCGGAGGCAAGGGAGACGCAGAGCAGGATGGCCAGGCCGTCGCCCAGCATGGTGCCGCCACCGAGGGAACCGGAGAACACGATCACCACCGCGGCGATGCTCACGGCAATGGCCACCGCGGTGCGCAGCCGGATGCGCTCCTTGAGGAACACCCGGGAGAGCACGGCGGCGAAGAACGGCGCGCAGCTCAGGATCACCACGGTGTTCGCCGCCCGGGTATGGGAGACGGAGAGCACGAACAGCGCGTTGTTGATCCCGTAGATGACCATGGCGGCCACCACGGCGGTGATCTCCCGGCGGCCGTGGGGGCGCCAGGGCTCGCCACGCAGCAGCAGGACCAGCCCCATGGCGATGGCGATGCCCCAGCCCCGCCAGAACGCCACGTTCCAGCCCTCGGTGCCGGCCAGGCGTACCAATAGGGCATCGAAGCTAAGCGCCAGTACACCCGCGGCGGCGACCACGGTGCCGATGCGGTGGGGATCGGCCATGGCGGCGTCGGGCCAACGCCTCAACACGGCCATACCCGTTCCAGGATAGCGGCGCGGTCAAGGCCGCTCGGCAGGGTGCCGAAGGTCAGCCCACCGGGGCCGAGGCGGCCCGCACAGAAGGCCTCGGCCACCGCGGCCGGGGCCCCGCGCACCAGCAGACTGCCCTGCAACGCCAGCGCCATGGCCTCGGTGAGGTGCCGTGCCACGGCGGGGTTCTCCCCCCCCTCCGCCATCAGCCCGGGGATGCGGTCGATGGCTGCGTCTAGGCGCGGGTCGGCGCCCCGGGCGGCGGCGAGCTCCGCCAGCACCGCGTCGCCCGTTTCCGGCTCCCGGGACAGGGCACGGAGGACATCCAGGCACAGTACATTGCCCGAGCCTTCCCAGATGCCGTTCACTGGCGCCTCCCGATAGAGCCGGGGCAGCAGGGAGGTCTCGACGTAACCGTTGCCCCCCAGGCATTCCATGGCCTCGCCGATGGCCGGGACCGCACGCTTGTTGGTCCAGTACTTCGCCACCGCCGTGCCGATACGCGCGAGCGCGGCCTCCGCCGGCTCCTCGCGGCCGCGCTCGAAGGCGGCGGCGAGGCGCAGCACCAGGGCCAGGCCCGCCTCCACCTCCAGAGCAAGATCGGCGAGCACCTGCTCCATCAGCGGCTGCCGGGCGAGGACCCCACCGAAGGCACGCCGAGCACGGGCGAAGTGCCAGGCCTGCACCAAGGCCTGGCGCATCATCCCCACCGGCGCAGTGGCGGCGTCCAGGCGGGTCTGCTGCACCATCTCGATAATGGTGCGCACGCCCCGCCCCGGCTCACCGACCCGCTGCGCCCAGGCGCCGCCGTACTCGACCTCGGCGGAGGCGTTGCTGCGGTTGCCGCACTTGTCCTTGAGCCGTTGCAACCGGATGGGGTTACGGCTGGCGTCAGGGCGCCAGCGGGGGACCAAGAAACAGGTCAGGCCCTCGCCGGCCTGGGCCAGCGTCAGGAAGGCGTCCGACATAGGGGCGGAGCAGAACCATTTATGGCCGGTGAGCACGTACTCCCCGTCACCGCCGCTGTGGATCGCCTCCGTGGTGTTGGCGCGGACGTCGGAGCCGCCCTGCTTCTCCGTCATCGCCATGCCGAAGGTCACACCCGCCTTCTCCCCCGCGGGGAGCGAACGAGGATCGTAGCTGGTGCTCAGCAGCCGGGGCACCCAATCCTCGGCCACGGCGGGCTCGGCCAATAGCGCCGGCGCCGCGGCATGGGTCATGGTCACCGGACAGCACACCCCCTGCTCGGGCTGGGTAAACAGATACATCCCCGCCACGTGGGCGAGATGGTCGCCGGCCCCGCGGCGCCGCCAGGCCACGGCATGGAGGTCATGGCCGACGGCCAGCGCCATCAGGGCATGGTAGGCGGGATGGAAACGCACCTCGTCGACCCGACGGCCCCCCGCATCGAAGGCCTCCAGCTCCGGCGGGTTGCCCTCGGCGAGCCGTCCCTGCTCGAACCAGTGGTTCCGCCCGGTCTCGCCACCGAGGGTACGCAACCACTCACCGACCCATTCCGGGCCCAGGCGGCCGACTTGCTCGCGCAGCGGCCGGTCCGTGGCCCAGGCGTCATAGTCGTCCAGGGGCGGCGGCTGATTGAAGACCTCGTGGGTCCCCAGCCGGGTGCTCGGTCGATGATGGATCATGGCGGGCCTTTCTGCCGCGGGTCTCATGGCCATCCTAGCAAGCGCGCCGCCGCCACGGCAGCGCGACCCGACCGAGCACCTGACCCCGACGCCGCGCTCCGGTAGAATCCGGCCAGCACCAAGCCGCCCAATGGGGACACCTTTGCACGCATCAAAGGTAGGGCCATGAAGGCCCTCGTCTACCTGGCCATCGCCATTATCAGCGAGGTCATCGCCACCACCGCGTTAAAGGCCTCCGACGGCTTCACTCGGCCGCTGCCCGCGGCCATCGTGGTGGTCGGCTATGCGCTCGCCTTTCTACTGCTCGCGGCAAGCCTCAAGCAGCTGCCGGTAGGCTATGTCTACGCCATCTGGGCGGGACTGGGGATCGTCGGGGTGGCGATCACCGGGGCGATATTCTTCGGCGAAACCTTCTCGGCACTGAAGCTCGGCGGGATCGCGCTGATCATCGCCGGCACGGTACTGCTCAACCTGCCGGGGGCGAGGGGCTGACCTACGGCTAGCCCCTCCACGAGCCGGGTCAGTCGTCGTAGCGGCGATCCTTGCGCCGATAGTCGTCATCGTCGTCGTCATCCCAGCGCTCACCGCGACCCATCTCCCGGGGACCGATCTGGCCGTCGCCGTCGCGGTCCATTCGCATCAGCCGCCGCTCCATGGGATAGACGAACTCCTGCTCGCTGACGAGGCCGTCGCCGTCGCTGTCCAACCGCTGCACCCGGCGCTCGGCGCGCCAGCGCATCATCGCCTCCTGCATCTCGTCCGCATCCACCTGACCGTCGCCGTTGGCGTCCGCGGCGGCGAAGCGCTCCGCATGGCGGTTGCGCAGGTCCTCCACGCTTGCCGGCAGGTCCCCCGGGTTCAACCCCATTGCGTGGCCCCCGCCCATACGGCCCGGCCCGGCGATGGCGATGCCGGCGGCACCGACGGTGATGGCGAGCGCCCCAATGATCAGCTTGCCCTTGTGCATGACCACTCTCCTTTCGTCATCCTGTCTGCGGCCGCGACCCCGTGCCGCGACCTCGAGGACGATTCTCCCGGCTGCCGGTGAAGCGAATATGCGCGGATCGCGGAGGGAATGTGAAGATCGCCGGGGTCCGTTGCTGGTCGGCGAGGCGACGGCTATGCTCGCATTAATAAGTACTTACGCTACTTTTTAAGGAGGGCCATCCGATGCCCCGCAATACTCGGTCGTGCTTGCTCGCGTGGGCCAGCGCAACGACACTCGCTATTGCTGTATCCGTGCCGCTGCATGCCGCGGAGCCGGTCACCCCCAAGCTCACGGAGAAACTCGACCGGCTCCTTCGCGAGGAGATGCGTTCGGTCCAGGCAGCGATGGGACAGATCCATTCGGCCATGGTCATGGGAGAGCACGCCGCCGTAGCCGAAGCGGCCCAGCGCGTCCACGACAGCTTCATCCTCCAGCAATCACTCACCGACGAGGATCGCCGCGACCTGAAGGCCGCCGTCCCGCCGGGCTTCATCCAGCTCGACCGCGAGTTCCACGAGCTCTCGGCGAACCTGGCCGACGCCGGGCGCTCGGAGGACACGGCGAGCCAGTTTCGGGTCTACAACCGCATGACCCGCAACTGCATCCAATGCCATGCCCGCTATGTCTCGGATCGTTTCCCCGGCGTTGAGCAGCTGGGTGATGGCGACCGCGGTTCCAGCGCCTCCGAATGATCACCACGGCAGGCCAAACCATTGGGTGCCCTTGAAGGGGCGCGCAGATCCCCTCCGCTCCGAGTCAATTCGGCCGTGCGGCAGTTCGGTGCCCAGGTCCGGCCGACTCGGAAGCGACCCTATTCATCCGATCGCTAGGCGGGTCGACGGAGGAGAACAGGTCACCGATTCCGAGCGTGGACAGCCCCTCGGAGCCGCGGTCACAGAAAAGGAACAGCGCATTCAGCCCCATCGCCTCGGCGAGAACACGGCCGCGTTCGGCACCTAGGACCATGAGCGCGGTCGCCCACGCGTCCGCCTCGACACAGCGCCGGGCGAGGACGGTCACCGAGGCGGGCCCGGCGGCGAGCGGGGCGCCACGACTCGGGTCCATTGTATGGGACAGCCGGTGCCCCTGGATTTCAATCCAGTGCCGATAATCGCCGGAGGTGGCAACGGCCGCATCCTGGAGCATCAGGATGGAGTGCGGTGCACGGGCCGCCGGGTCCGGGGCCTCGACGGCGATGCGCCAACCTTCGCCATCAGAGCGCAGCCCCATGGCGCGCATTTCCCCGTCGATACCAACCAGTGCATCCCGGATGCCAAAGCTTACGAGCACCTCGGCGAGCCGATCCACACCATAGCCCTTGGCGATACCGTTGAGATCGAGCGTGATCGGTGCGCGCTTGATCACACCACCCTCCTCCAGGGTGAGCACCTCGTGGGCCGGCCTTCGGGGTGCCGCGAGCGCGGTGCGAATCCGCTCAACGCGCGCCTCAGTGGGCCCGAACCCCCAGGCGGCGACCGCGTCGCCCATGCCGATATCGAAGGCCCCACCTGAAGCGCGCCCGACTTCGAGACCGAGTGCCAGCACCTCTCGCAGGCGCCCGGGTACCGCGGTGCGTTCATGCACGGGCGCGTCGTTCAGCCGCATGAGGTCACTGTCGGGTTTCCAGGTCGACATCTGCCCATCCACCTCGTCCACGGCCGCCTGCAGTGCGACCCGCAATGCGGATGGATTGAACTCTGGCGCCGTGAGAAAGGTCGCCTGCCAGCGCGTGCCCATGGTTGGGCCGTTCAGCGCGTGGCGTACCGCATCAGTAGACGTCTTCGACATATTGCCCCTTCTCCTTCAGCACAGCCGGCGTCAAGCCTGTCGGGGCCAGGATCTCCTCCAGCGCCTCGGAAACCCCCCGGGCCATACCTCGTCCGCCGCAGACCACAACTCGCGCGCCTCTTCGGATCGCCTCGGCGACCGGCACGGCCTCCGCGCGTAAAGCATCCTGCGCATAGTGCGGGCGTGCCGCACGCGAGGTTGCGGTGGAGAGACGCTCGAGCCGTCCTTGCGCCTGCCACTCGGTCATCTCCCTGTCGTAAAGGAAATCGCTGTCCGGGTGACGCATGCCGAAGAACAGATGCACTGGGCGGTGCCCTGTGTTCTCGCGGATGAACCCCGCAAGCGGCCCCACGCCCGTGCCCGCGCCGATCAGGATCAGCGGCGCACGCCCCGAACCCGGTTTGAAGTCGGGGTGACGGCGCAGAAACGCACGCACCGTCTGACCCGGCTCCAGCCCCACGAGCTGGCCCGAACACAGGCCACCGGGGTGTTTCCGGACCACGATCTCAATGAAGCCGTCGCGGCGCCCCGAGGCCAGCGAGTACAGACGCGGTAGCTCCGAGCCTTCCGGCACAATGCCCAGGAGATCGCCCGCGGTGAACCGGCCGAACCCGTGCCCAGTCAGGCGCTGCCAGAGCCGCTCCCTTGGCAGGGCGAAACGCAGGATGGACGTGGGCGCCTGCACCTCGGTGCCATAGTCGCGACGCGAAACGAGTGTGAGATGGCGCGTAGCGTGGCCCTGGGGCTGGTGCGCCAGCTCCAGCTCGAGGCCCAGGGTGGCTCCGAGCACGCGCCCCCAGCGGGCGAAGTCCTGCGGCGACTGGCGATCGACGGTGTCCATCGGTAGAAGCATCTCCCAACCCTTCGCCTGGGCCGCCGCCTCGACGCGGCGGGCATAGGCGCAGAAGGCGGGGAAGTTGCGAGCGCCGAAGCCAAGGATGGCAAGCGGAGCGGTGGGCGCTGTCGCCATCGCCGCGAGCCGTTCGAGAAACCCGCTGGCCGAAGAGGGTGCCTCGCCGTCCCCATAGGTCGCAGCCAGCACGAGGACGCGCTCGGCGTTCGTGTACCGCTCGGGGGCAAAGCTCGACATCGATGCCGTGTGCACGGCTTGCCCGGCACCGATCAGCGCCCGGTGCAACGTCGCCGCGAAGCCCCAGGTACTGCCGCCCTCACTTCCGACAAGGATCACCGTTTGTGCCTGCGCGGCCGGACGGTTGTCGCGGATACGCGGCCGCGCGCGACGCCGACACCACCACAGAATCGCCCCAGTGATGCCCATCACCGGCACACCGAGGGCCGTAATCCCCAGCGCCAACCCTACGAAGGCCGCGCCCTGGCCGGTGTGGAGCATGTAGATCGTCTCGGAGAGCTGCTGCCAGACCGAAAGCGGCTCCCACGCTAGGAGCGCGCCGGTGCCCTGGTCGATGTAGCCCGTGCCATCGTTGCTCGAGAGCGTAAACACATCGGTGGGATCGCTGGGATACGGGAAGGTGAGCTCGCGCAGCGCGCGGACGGGCGTATCGCGCAGCGCCGGCATCTCCGCGGTCACGGCCCCTGTACTGCCGCTCACCTGATCGGGGAAGGTCGGCACCGCCTCGCCCTCGGGCAGGTAGCCGAAGGTCGAGGCAGTCATCCAAAGGGCTGTCACCGACGACAGCGCCAGCCCGAAGACCACGACGCGTGCGATTTCCGTGTGCAGCCGAGCGCTCGTGGACCCGCGCACCGGTCCGAACCAACGCCGCCAGCCACCGGTACGACGCGCCACAAGGCACGCGCCCGAGAGCGCCAGCACGAGCATCGCTGCGGCACCGCCCGCCGTGGTCCAACGCCCGAAATCGCCGAGGAACAGCGAGCGGTGCAGATCGGTCAGCCACCCCTGGACCGCGCTTGGCGCGGCAGCGGTGAGCGCCTCGCCCGTCCGTGGGTCGATGACACCGCTGCCGGCCTGACCGTCGGCGAACCAGTACGCCCGGATCCGCCCCGAGGGGGCACGCTTGATCTGCTCCACCCCGGGGTGGGCGGCCTGAATACGCGAGGCCAACTGCGCCACCGTCATTTCTTCCCCGGCCACCGGCGTCGCAATCCGCTCCATAGCAGGAAATACCGAGAGCGCGGCACCACTGACCGACAGAACGACAAGAAGGGCAAGGGCCACCAGCCCGGGCCATCTATGCAAGAGGCGAATCATGGCCCGCCCCCTTACAGGTCGTACTTGAAGCCGGCAACGTAACGGCGACCACGCACCATCTCACCGGCATTGGCACGGTTCAGGGGGATGTTGATCTCGCGCGGGGACTCGCGCATATCCTCAACCGCCGCATCGATATGCAACGTGTACCCTGCCTCGAAAAGTGCATCGTTGAGCTCCAGGGTGAATTCCAGGGTCTGCCCCTCGCCGACACTGGCACCGGTGATGCCGTCGACCTGTGCCGTATCACCACCGGTGGCGCGATACCAACCTCTCAGGTCCTTGTAATATTTCGATTTCTCACCAGCCATCCAAAGGCTGCCGACATAGTTGCCGCTGGCATCGGTGACGTAATACGCCAAGTAGGCGCCATTGCCACCGTAGCCGTTCAGCTGCGTGGTGAAAGTCACCGGCGCCGCCGAGGCCATCCCCGGCAGGGCCAGCGCGGCGGTTAGCGTGAGGGGGGCGAGGATCGATTTCATCGTGTCTTCTCCTTTCGGTTCGCAACCAAAGCCATCGCCACGGCCTTAGTTCGTATTCACCTTCGGGTTCGAGTCCGGCGCGAACAGGCCATTGTCCGGGGGCGCGGTAGTGCCGGCCGGGGCCGGTCCGGCCGTTGCACTGCCCTCGTCGTCCTCGTCGTCCTCGTCGTCCTCGTCGTCCTCGTCGTCCTCGTCGTCCTCGTCGTCCTCGTCGTCGTCGTCGTCGTCGTCGTCGTCGTCGTCGTCGTCTTCGTCTTCGTCTTCGTCTTCGTCGTAGTAGCGGTGGTCCCAGGCGGCATCGCGCCCCATGCCGACGCCGGGTTCTTCCGCCGACCTGGCGAACTCCGCCCGGCTGACCGCACCGTCGCCGTCTCGGTCGAGCCACTGAATGCTGCGTTCGGCACGCATACGCATCAGCAGCGCCTGCACCTCGTCGACGTCGAGCCGCCCATCCCCGTTGCCATCCGCCTCGGAGAAGCGGCCCGCGAGCCGTTCCTTGAAGGTCCGAGCCTTCATGGACGAAGCGCCCGCCGGGACGGCGCGATCCATCATGACGGCATCATGACGCGGGCTCCGCTCCGGACCAGCACTGGCCAGACCCGCAACGGCGACGGTGAGGACAGTGGCGCCGATAAACAGTTTGTCGTTCCGCATGGGGCATCTCCCGTGAGTACTGCGAGAATCGCGGTCGCGGTTCGCCGCGACCTCGCAGACGATTGTGCTCACGGGCAGTGGAGGGAATATGCGTGGAGCGCGGAGATAATGTGAACGCCGCCCCCGGCGTTCAGTCCAGCGCCTCCAGGCGATAGCCGACACCGTAGACCGAGCGAATCAGCTCGTCGTCGGGGCGGACCGCGGCGAGCTTGCGCCTCAGGTTCTTCACGTGGGTGTCCACGGTGCGGTCAGTGACCACGCGGTGGTCGTCGTAGAGGCGGTCGAGGAGCTGATCCCGGGAGAACACCCGCCCCGGACGCGAGGCCAGGGTGGCGAGCAGCCGGAACTCCACCGGTGTCAGACCAAGATCCTGGCCATCCAGGCTGGCCCGGTAGGCGGCCTCGTCCACCGCCAGGCCGCGCGCCGAACCCGGTACAGGCTCGCTGCGCCGCGCGCGGCGCAGGATGGCCTTCACGCGGGCGACTACTTCCCGGGGGCTGAAAGGCTTGCAGATATAGTCGTCGGCGCCGAGCTCCAGGCCCAGCAACCGATCGATCTCCTCCACCCGAGCGGTGACCATCACGATCGGCACGTCACTGAACCGGCGCAACTCCCGGCACACGCTCATGCCGTCCTGCCCCGGGAGCATCAGGTCCAGCAGAATGAGCTCAGGGTCGTGGGCACGCACCCATTCCACCACCTCGCTGCCATCGGCGAGGCAGTGCGGCTCATAGCCGGCGTTGCGCAAGTAATCGGCGAGCAGCGACGCGAGGCGCTGCTCGTCCTCCACGATCAGGATCCGTCCGTTCATCGTTCCGCTACGCCCCTTGCGTTGCCCCTATTGACGCGGCAGCCGCACCAGGATTCCCAACCCGCCGAGCGGCGAGGCATAGGCCTCGATGCTGCCGCCGTGAGCCTCGACGATGCTGCGACAGATCGCCAGCCCCAGGCCGGCGCCCCCACTGGCGCGGCTGCGTGAGCCTTCCACCCGGTAGAGCCGCTCGAAGATCCGCCCAAGGGCGGCCTCGGGGACCGCTGGTGCGGAGTCCTCCAGGCGCACCGTCACCCGCTCCGCCCCGAACTCCAGGCGCAACCGGGCCTCGCCGCCGACGTCGGTATAGCGCAGGCTGTTCTGTAACAGGTTGCCCCAGAGCTGCTCCAGTCGGCGCCGATCACCACGCACCGTCACCGCTTCGGCGGGCAGATCCAGCCCCAACGCCAGGCCCGCCTGCTCGAAGCGCGGCCGCCACTGCTCCACCAGGGCGGAGAGCAGCCCGGTCAGCTCCACCGCCTCCATTCGGTAGCTAAGCGCCCCGGCATCGGCCAGGGAGAGCTCGTAGAGGTCGTCAATGAGCCGGCCCAGGGTGGCCACGCTCTCCTGCAGGCCCGCCACCGCCTCGGGGGTGAGCGGCCGGACCCCGTCCTCCATGGCCTCCAGCTCGGCGCGCAGCACGGACACCGGCGTGCGCAACTCGTGGGAGAGGTCGGACATCACCTCCCGGCGCAGGCGCTCGTTGCGCTCCAGCGTCTCCGCGAGGCGGTTGAAGTCCCGCGCCAGCTGGCCGAGCTCGTCGCGGCGGTCCTCGCGCACCCGGGTCGCGTAATCGCCGGCGGCCAACGCCCTGGTGGCCGTCGCCAGTCGCCGCACCGGTGCCAGAAAGCCCCGTGCCAGCAGCAGGCCGAGCAACGCGGCCAACGCCGCACTGATCCCCGCAATGGCCCAGGCCGTCTCCAGCTGCTGGTGCTGGAAGCGCAGGGCGATGCCTTCGGTCACCTCGCTACTGGGGCGGTAGACGAGCCAGCCGAGCGTCCGGTCATCCTCCTCGATGCGGATGCGCACGGCACTCTCCGGATCCAGACCGGGCCCCGCCACCCGGTCCCCATCCGCATCCAGCAGCGTTGGGCCCGCCCCTGGAGGGGGCACGGCGCGCCCCCCGTCGCGGCCCTCGTGTTCCTCATCATCGCGCTCCCGCCACAAGCCGTGGCGCACCGTTCGTCGCCAGCGTCCCTCCTCTCGGAGCCCCGCCCAGCCCTGGTGATCGTCGTAGTAGTCCTCCAAGGCCTCGGCGAGCTCCTCCATGCGCTCGCCCTCGCGCTCGCGCACGTACTCCAGGAAGTCGCTGCGGAAGGTCCATTGGACCGCCCCCGCCATCAGCACCACCACCAGGAGGGCGATGCCGAGGAAGGCGACGAAGAGCTTGGCAGTAATACCCGGGCGTCCCATGGGGCCTTCCTACCGGCCGGCGCCGGGCCTGGCAAGGGTCATCACCGCAACTACTCCGTTTCTTCGAAATTCCCTCACCTTTGCCGTCGAATCTGGCGGGGAATCCCGACCCGACATGGAGGCAACGATGCAACTAATGGACTCGCAAGCGGACTACGGCAGCCTGACGCGGACCCTGCACTGGCTCACCGCCGCGCTGATCGCGGCGATGCTGCTGCTCGGTTGGTTCATGGAGGAGCTCCCGGAATCCATGGAGGAGACGGCGGTGGGCCTGCACATCAGCCTGGGCGTGTCCGTCCTCGCCCTCGGTGTGCTGCGCCTCGCCTGGCGGCTGGCTAATCGGCGCACGCCGGCCCATGACACCGGGCTGCTCGGGGCGGTGGCGGTCGCCGTGCAGTGGGCGCTGGTCACCGCCCTCATCGTCCTGCCCCTGAGCGGCTGGTTGCTGGTCTCCAGCGGCGGACACAGCGTCGAGTTCTTCGGGCTGTTCACGCTGCCGCCGCTCACCGGCGCCAGCGAATCGCTCCACGAGCTCGGTGAGGAGGCCCATGAGCTGCTCGCCTGGGTCCTGGTGGGGCTGTTGGTGGTCCATATCGTCGGGGCACTGAAGCATCACCTGCTCGATGGCGACGACACCCTGCGGCGAATGCTCCGCGCCACCGCCCGGCCATCTCAGTAGACCCGTCGGCCACCGGTGTGACGTTGATCCGCATCACCCGCGTCGGTGGCCCCTTCTGTGATAATCCCCCGGCATACCCAGTCACCGCTGCGGCACGGAGAAGCCGGCTATGCGCCCCATCAAGATCGCCCTGTGGAGCTTCCTCGTCGGGTTGACCCTGCTGTGGCTGCTCGCCGACACCCTGCTACCGGATCCGCTCACCTACTTCTCTTTCCGGCACGTGTTCGTGCAGTACAGCGGTGTCCTCGCCATGGGCGTCATGAGCCTGGCGATGGTGCTGGCCCTTCGGCCGGCATGGGCCGAACGCCCGCTCAACGGGCTCGATAAGATGTATCGCCTGCACCGCTGGCTTGGCATCACCGCGCTGGTGGTGGGCATTGGTCACCAAGTGGATAGTCGGCTGGGGCTGGCTCAGCCGCCCGGGTCGAGGCGGCGGGGGTGGCGACGGTGCGCAGGAGTCGTTACGCCACGCGCTGCGCGGCCTGGCGGAAACGGTGGGCGAGTGGACCTTCTACGCGGTGGTCGTGCTCATCGCGATCGCGCTGTTGCGCCGCATCCCCTACGGCTTCTTCCGTTGGAGCCATCGTCTGCTCGCTCTCGGCTACCTGGCGCTGGTGTTCCATACCCTCGTCCTGACCGAGCCGGAGTACTGGGGCCAGCCCATCGGCTGGGTGCTGGCGGTGTTGCTCACCGCGGGCACCGTCGCCGCGGTCATCTCGCTCGCCGGCCGCATCGGCCGCTCGCGGCAGGTCGGCGGCACCGTCCGCTCGGTGACCCACTTCGAGCCACTGCGGGTGGTGGCGGCCACCGTGGAGCTGGACCCCGACTGGCCCGGTCATCGCCCCGGCCAATTCGCCTTCGTAACCCGCGACCGCAACGAGGGGGCCCACCCCTACACCATCGCCTCACCGTGGGACCCGCAGACCCGCCAGGTGGAGTTCGTGGTCAAGGCCCTGGGCGACTACACGGCACGGGTACAACGGGAGCTCTGCGCGGACACGCCGGTGACGGTGGAGGGGCCGTACGGCTGCTTCGATTTCAACGACGACCGCCCTCGGCAGATCTGGATCGGCGCCGGGATCGGCATCACCCCGTTCATCGCGGGGATGAAGTACCTGGCCCGTCACCCGGGCGGGCCGCCCGTCGACCTGTTCCACCCGACTACGGACCACGATCCCGCCGCCATCCAGCGAGTCGCCGAGGACGCCCGCGCCGCGGGCGTGCGCCTGCACGTGAGCATCACCCCGCGGGATGGCCGGCTCACGCCGGGGGGCATCCGGCGGGCGGTGCCGGACTGGCGCGAGGCGAGCATCTGGTTCTGCGGACCGACCGCCTTCGGGCAGGCATTGCGCCAGGATTTCATGGCTCATGGCCTGCCAACCGACGCCTTCCACCAGGAGCTCTTCCAGATGCGCTAAGCCGCCTGCAGCGCCGTCGGGACGGGCACGAGCGTCCCGTCCCATACTCCGGCGCGGCCGATGAGGGCCAGGGCTAGCGGCCCAGTAGTCCGGAGAAGAACTGGCGGGTGTTCTCGGCCAGGCTCTCCAGGTGATAGCCCCCTTCCTGGACCACCAGCACCGGCAGCTCGGTATCCCGCAGGATGCCGCCCATACGGGCGAACCCTTCCGAGGTCACCGCAACCTTGGCCTGAGGGTCATCCTTGTAGATGTCGAAGCCGAGGGTGCAGATGATCACATCCGGGGCGAACAGCCGGATGGCGTTCATGGCGTCGTCCAGGCGCTCGAAAAAGGCCTCCTCCGGCGAGCCGTGGGGGATGGGCATGTTGATGGTGTAGCCGTAGCCCTCACCACCACCACGCTCGTCCTCGAATCCGCTGACCACCGGGTAGAAATTGGTGGGATCCCCATGGATGGAGATGCAGAGGACGTCATTGCGCTCCCAGAAGACCTCCTGGATGCCCTGGCCGTGGTGCACGTCCGGATCCAGGATCGCCACCCGGGGATAACGGGACTGCAGGACCTTAGCAGCGATGGCGGCGTTGTTGAGGTAGCAGAAGCCCCCGGCGGCGTCGATGCGGGCGTGATGCCCCGGCGGCCGGCTCAGGGCGTAGGCGTGGCGCTCGCCGTCAAGGACCGCCTGGGCCGCGGAGACCGCGCTCTGTGCGCCCCAGTAGGCGGCGGTCCAAGTGTGCTCGCCCACCGGGCAACTGCCGTCGGCGAGGTAGCGCGCCGCCTCGGCGAGGATGCCGCGCATGGGATTCGGCGAGCGCATGAACACGTTGGAGAGCACCTCCTCGCCCCAGTCCTTCGGCCAACGGCGGTGGCAAGACTCCAGGAAGCGCAGGTAACCGAGGTCGTGCACCGCATTGAGCGGGCGCAGGCCATGATCCTCCGGTGCCACCACGGGGATATCCAGGGCCTGCAGCCCCTCACGGATGCGTACGGTGCGCTCCGGCAGCTCCTGGGGGGCACGCATCTGCCCGCGGCTGAAATAGGTCCGTGGGTGGTGCTGGTCCTGGGCGGAATGGAAATACGCCTTCATCGTGTGTTCTCCGCTGACTTGCCTCGGTTGCGCTCACTGGCCTTACAATCCCCGGACCGGCGCCGTGCGGCGGGTCGGGCCCCGGGTCCGACAGCCCAGAGTACCAGCGAATGGCCGCCGTTGGGATCTCCCACCACAACCCCTGAAAGGCCCCATGCTCAGCACCAGCCTCCAGGCGGTCGTCGCCGCCTTGGTCCCGATCTTCGCCCTCATTGCCCTGGGCCACGGACTCCGGCGCACCGGTTTCCCGGCCCGGGGCTTCTGGCCGGAGCTCGAGCGCCTGGTCTACTACCTTCTCTTCCCGGCACTACTGGTGGAGACCCTGGCCACCGCCAACGTGGACGCAGGCCGCGTCATGCCGGTGGCCGCCGCGGTGGTCACGACACTGGCCGGCATGTCCCTCGGCCTGCTCGCCCTGCGACGGCTGTTGCCGCTGGACGGCCCCGGCTTCACCTCCGTGTTCCAGGGCGGCATCCGCTTTAATACCTATTTGGGCGTGGCCACCGCCCTCGCCCTGTACGGACCGGCGGGTGCGGCGGTGGCGGCCTTGGTCATGGCGCTGCTGATCCCCCTGGTCAATGTCATCAGTGTCGCGGTGCTGCTTCGCTACGCCGACGGCCGTGGCTCGCTGACGGCCACACTCCGCGGCATTGCCCGCAATCCCCTGATCCTCGCCTGCGTGCTGGGGATCGCGCTCAACCGCACCGGCATCGGGTTGCCGGCGGGCTCGGATGCAGTGCTCGAGATCGTGGGCCGGGCGGCGCTGCCACTCGGGCTGATGACCGTCGGCGCCGGGCTGCAACCACGTACCGCGGTGGGTAACACAATGGTGATTGCCATCACCACGGCGGCCAAGCTCGCGGTGATGCCGCTGCTCGCCTGGATGGCGGCCACGGCCTTCGGCCTAGGCGGGCTCGAGACCCGGGTGCTTATCCTCTTTGCCGCGCTCCCCACCGCCAGCTCCGCGTTCATACTCGCCCGACAGATGGGCGGTGACCACGCCCTGATGGCCACACTCCTGACCGCGCAGACCCTGGTCTCGGTGGTCAGCCTGCCATTGATCGTGCTGCTTTCCGGACCACCGGGCTGATCGCGCCACCACTCGCACGCCAGTCCTCGGCGTACTATCATGCGGCAGTGCAGCATGGCGGTCACGGCCGCACACTGCTTGAATTTCCACGAACGATATCCGCCGGCGAAAGCTGCGAGGGAACAACCCATGACGGTCCGCAACCTAGAATACCTCTTCGAGCCCCGCTCAGTGGCCCTCATCGGGGCCAGCCGCAAGGAGGGCAGCGTCGGCAGCGTGGTGGCGCGTAACCTGTTCAAGTCGGGGTTCGAGGGGCCGGTGATGCCGGTCAACCCGAAGCACCGGGCGGTCCAGGGGGTGCTCGCCTATCCGGACGTGGCCAGCCTGCCGATGACCCCCGACCTCGCAGTGATCGCCACGCCGCCCAAGACAATTCCGGGCATTATCGGCGAGCTTGGCGAGCGCGGGACCCGGGCGGCCATCGTGATCACCGCGGGCTTCGGCGAGGGGGACGACGAGGAAGGCCGCGAGCTGCGCCAGCAGATGCTCGACGCTGCCCGGCCCCATCTGCTGCGGGTGCTCGGACCCAACTGCCTAGGGCTCATCGTGCCTGGCTGCGGGCTCAACGCCAGCTTCGCGCACCTGGATCCGCCCGAGGGGAAGATCGCCTTCGTCACCCAGTCCGGTGCCATCGTCACCGCGGTGCTCGACTGGGCCCACAACCACGGCATCGGCTTCTCCCACATGGTGTCACTGGGGGACATGGCCGACGTGGACTTCGGCGACACGCTGGATTACCTCGCCAACGACCCGGACACCGGCGCCATCCTCCTGTACGTGGAGGCCATTAGCCACGCGCGCAAGTTCATGTCGGCGGCGCGGGCGGCCTCACGGATGAAACCGGTAATCGTGGTCAAGGCCGGCCGCCACGCCGAGGGCGCCAAGGCGGCCGCCTCCCACACCGGCGCCCTGGCGGGCTCGGATAAGGTCTACGATGCCGCCTTCCGCCGCGCCGGCATGCTACGGGTGGACACCTTGGGCGAGCTGTTCGCCGCGGTGGAAACACTGGCACTCGCCCCCACCCCCAAGGGTGATCAGCTCGCCATCCTCACCAACGGCGGTGGCATGGGCGTACTCGCCACCGACGCCCTGATCGGTCGTGGCGGCCACCTCGCCGAGCTCTCGGAGGGGACTCTGGAGCAGCTCAACGGCTTCCTGCCGACTACCTGGTCCCACGGCAATCCCGTGGACATCATCGGCGACGCACCCGGCGAGCGCTACGGCAAGGCCCTGGAGGTGCTGCTGTCGGCGGAGGAAGTGGACGCCGTGCTCACGCTGAACTGCCCCACCGCCGTGGCCGACCCCCAGGACGCCGCCGGGGCGGTAATCTCCACACTCCGTCAGCAACCCAAGCGCGGCGGCAAGCCGGTGCTCACCAGCTGGGTGGGCGATCACCTGGCCGTGCCCGCGCGACGGCAGTTCGCCGCCGCCGGCGTACCCACCTACACCACGCCGGAGGCGGCGGTGCGCGCCTTCATGCACGTGGTGGAGTTCCACGAGAACCAGCGCGCCCTGCTGGAGACCCCGCCCTCCGTGCCGGAGGCATTCACCCCGGACACCGACCGAGCCCGGGCCCTCATCGATGGCGCCCGGCAGGAGGGCCGGGAGTGGCTGAGCGAGGCGGAGGCCAAGGAGCTGCTGGCCGCCTACGGCGTGGCGGTGGTGCCCACCCGGATCGCCGCCGACCCGGACGAGGCGGCCCGGGTGGCCGCGGAGATGGAGGGACCGTTCGCGGTGAAGATCCTCTCCCGCGACATCTCCCATAAGAGCGACGTGGGCGGCGTGGCCCTGGACGTCCGCGACCCCGAGGAGGTACGCGCCACCGCCGAGAGCATCCGCGATCGGGTCAGCCGCCACCACCCCGAGGCCCATCTCGAGGGCTTTACCGTCCAGCCCATGGTCCACCGACCCGACGCCTGGGAGCTCATCGTCGGCGTCAGCGAGGACGCCCAGTTCGGTCCGGTGATCCTCTTCGGCCAGGGGGGCACGGCGGTGGAGGTCATTCAGGACCAGGCCCTCGGCCTGCCGCCGCTGAACATGAAGCTCGCCGACGACATGATTCGGCGCACCCGTATCGACCGCCAGCTCCGCGGCTTCCGCGGCGTCGCCGCCGCCGATCGCGACGCCCTGGCCCTGACCCTGGTGCGCATCTCCCAGATCGTCGCCGATCTGGCCGACGTCGCCGAGCTCGACATCAACCCACTGCTGGCGGACCACCAGGGGGCCATCGCCCTCGACGCCCGGGTACGCATCGGGGAGACCCGCGGCAGCGGCACCGGCCGGCTCGCCATCCGGCCCTACCCCCGGGAACTGGAAGAGACGGTCACCCTGGACGACGGCCGCGAGTTCTACCTCCGGCCCATCACCCCCGAGGACGAAATGCCCCTGCGGGATTCCTTCGCGCGCCTGAGTCCCGACGAGGTACGACTGCGGTTCTTCATGCCCATGAAGCGGCTGACCCATATGCAGGCGGCCCGCTTCACCCAGCTCGACTACGACCGCGACATGGCCCTGGTGCTCACCGAGCCCGGGGTCCCCGGGGAGACCCCCATCCATGGCGTGGTGCACATCAACGCGGACCCGGACAACACCCGCGCCGAGTACGCCATCATCATCCACCGGGAGCTCACCGGCCAGGGCCTCGGCCGGCTGTTGATGCAGCGGATCATCGACTATGCCCGCGACCGCGGCATCCGTGAGATCTTCGGCGACGTCTTGCGGGAGAACCAGGTGATGCTCAAGCTCTGCCGCGAGCTCGGCTTCCGCCGCAGCGCCCATGCCGACGAGCCGGACGTCGTCCGCGTCACCCTGGATCTGCAGCCCGACAGCGCTACCGAAGAGACGACGGCGACGGACGGGAGCGGCTAGGACCCCGGGGCAACATCGCCGCCGCGCCGGCGCCGGCCACCAGCAGCCGGCAAGGCGTCGTCGGATGCTTCACTGCTCGGACGACGCCCCCAGGAAGTGGAGCAGGAAGGCGTAGCGGTGTGCCACTTCCTCCAGGTACTGGAAGCGCCCACCCGGCCCGCCGTGACCGGCGCTCATATTGGTGCGCAGCAACAGGGGCTGATCATCGCGCTTGCAGTGGCGCAGCCGCGCCACCCATTTCGCCGGCTCCCAGTACGTCACCCGGGGATCCGATACCCCGGCGGTGACCAGCAGTGCCGGATAGGCCTGCTCGCGGACGTTGTCATAGGGGGAGTAAGACAGGATTCGGAAATAGGCCTCCTCGTCCGCCACGGGGTTGCCCCATTCCGGCCACTCCGGCGGTGTCAGGGGGAGGCTGTCATCGAGCATGGTGTTGAGCACATCCACGAAGGGCACATCGGCCACCGCCGCACCGAACAGCTCCGGGCGGTAGTTGAGCACGGCGCCCACCAGCATGCCGCCGGCGCTGCCGCCGTGGGCGACCACCCGGCCGGCCCGGGTATAGCCCTCGCCGATGAGATGCTCCGCGCAGGCGATGTAGTCGCTGAAGGTGTTGGGCTTACCCTCCAGCCGCCCCTCGCGATACCAGCGATAGCCGCGCTCCATGCCGCCGCGGACATGGGCGATGGCATAGACGAAGCCGCGATCCACCAGGGACAACCGGTTGGGGCTGAACGCCGGGAGATCACTGATGCCGTAGGCGCCATAGCCATAGAGCAGCAGCGGTGTCCCAGGGCCGGGACTATGGTCGCGACGGTGGAACAGGGAAATGGGGACGGCCTCGCCGTCGGCGGCGGTGGCCGTCAGCCGGTGGCTGACGTAGGCGTCAGGGTCATGGCCCGAGGGCACCTCCTGGCGCTTGCGTAGCCGGCGCTGCCGCTTCGCCATGTGGTAGTCGTACACCTCCGTGGGCGTGGTCAGCGAGCTATAGGAGAAGCGCAGGGTATCGGTGGCGTACTCGTAGCCCGCCGTCAGCGCCACGCTGCAGCAGGCCTCCGGGAGCTCGACGGTGTGCTCGGCGCCGCTGTCCAGCCGCCGCACGACGATGGCCGGCTCCGCCTCCGCGAGCTCCTGGCGCACGAGGTAGTCGCGGAAGACCAGCATCCCCTGAATCAGCCGCCCGGGCCGGTGGGGGACCAGGTCATTCCAGCGCTCCGGGGCATGGTCGCGCAACGGTGCCTCGCAGATGCGGAAGTCCTCGGCGTCGCCGTCGTTGGTGAGGATCAGCCAGCGCTCCCCATGATCGGCGATGCCGTACTCCACCCCCCGCCGGCGGGGCGCGAAAACCGCTGGTTCGGCGGCCGGATCGTCGGCGCTCAGGTAGCGGATCTCCGAGGTGGTGTGATCGTGGCTGTCGATGAGCAGGTAACGCCCGCTCTCGGTCTTGTCCACGCCCACGAAGAAGCCGGGGTCGGCCTCCTCGTAGACCAGCGGATCCGGGTTGTGCTCCCCCAGGGTATGCCGGTGTACCCAGCGCGAACGGTGGTCCTCATCCAACCGCGTGTACAGCAAGGTACGGGCATCGGCGGCCCACTCCATGCCACCGCAGGTGCGCTCAATACAATCGTCGAGGTCCTCTCCCGTGGCCAGGTCCCGCACACGGATCTCGAACACCTCCGCGCCGGCGGTGTCCCGGGCATAGGCCAGATAGCGGTGATCCGGGCTGTGCTCCGCGCCACCGAGGCGGAAGTACTCGTGGCCGGCCGCCTCCGAGTCACCGTCCAGCAGGACCTGCTCGTCGCCACCATCGCTGGGACGCCGACACAGCAGTGGATGCTGCCCGCCCTCACGGTAACGGTGGTAGTACTGCCAGGGACCATCCCGCAGGGGGACGCCGGCATCGTCCTCGCGGATGCGCCCGCGGAGCTCGGTGAACAGCTCGGCCTGCAGGGTCTCGGTGACTGCCATCATCGCCGCGGTATAGGCGTTCTCCGCCTCCAGATACTCCCGGATGGCCGGGTCCAGGACCTGGGGATCGAGCATCGCCTCCCGCCAGCGCTCGTCGCGCAGCCAGGCGTGCTCGTCGGTGCGCGTGTGGCCATGGTGGGTGATCTCGACGGGGCGGCGCAGCGCCGCCGGCGGAGCCGGGCGTGTAGGCAAGGCGGCGTCCTCGAATGGCACGTTTGTCCCCCACTTTAACGCATCCATCGGCCAGCCCGGCACCGCCCATAGACTACGGGCCCGCGGGCGCAAATAGTATCAGCCCGGCCATCAGCAAAGGAGGCGGGCCCATGCGTGACGCGAGGAGACACCAGAGGACGGTGGTGGATCGGTTCCTGCCCGTGCATGACGGCAGGACCGACGAACTCATCGGCTACCTCACCGATATCAACATCGACGGCGGGATGATCGAGACCAGCATGCCCCTAGACGTGGACGGGATCTACCACCTCCGGATCGACCTCAACGACGAGCCAGTGGAAGGGGCGCGGCAGGTGGAGTTCAACGCCCGCTGCATCTGGGTGCGCAAGGAAAAGAACGCGGTCTTTCATCACGTCGGCCTGGAGTTGGTCGACGTCCCCCCACACACCCGGCGGCTGCTTCAGGCGATCGCGGAGCATTACCACCTGGCTGCATAATGCCCGACCCTGTCCGGTGCGGGCGCCGACACCATTCATCGGCGCCCAAACCGGCGTCTTTTGGGTGATTCCGCCGTGGCGGTTATACTGTGCGGTCAACACATTGATTCCCAGAGGTTGCTATGCAGATTGCGAAGGACAAAGTCGTCGCCATCGACTACACGCTCAAGGGTGATGACGGCGAGGTCCTGGACGCTTCCCCGGAAGGCCAGCCGCTGAACTATCTCCACGGCGCGGGCAACATCATCCCGGGGCTCGAGAACGCGCTCGAGGGCAAGGCCACCGGCGACGACGTGTCCGTCACCGTGGAGCCGGAAGAGGCCTACGGTGAGCGCGATGACCGCCTCCAGCAGGAGGTGCCCATGGAGATGTTCCAGGGCGTCGATCAGGTGGAGCCGGGCATGCGCTTCCAGGCCCAGACCCAGGCCGGCACCCAGATCGTCACAGTGGCCTCCGTGGACGGCGAGACCGTCACCGTCGATGCCAACCATCCCCTCGCGGGCCAAACCCTGAATTTCGAGGTCAAGGTCGCGGACGTGCGCGAGGCCACCGAGGAAGAGCTCGAGCACGGCCACGTCCACGAGGGCTGAGCGACAAGCAGCCACGGATAAACGCTGATTGGATGGCGTTCATCCCCGTTTATCCGTGGCGCGCCCTAATCGCCACCAACTACCGCAAGAAGTTACGGCTGACCGCACGGAACTGCTCGGTCCCCGCCCGGTGCAGCCACTCGAAGGCCACCATCTCCCGGCTGACCACCTGCACGCCCAGCGAGCGCATGCGTGCCAGGGCGAGGTCGCGATCCGAGGGACTGCGCGAGCCCACGGCATCCCCCACCACGAAAACCTCATGGCCCGCCGCCTGCAGCCCGACGGCACTCTGCAACACGCAGACATGGGCCTCGGTACCGCAGACCACCATCTGCCGACGGCCCGGCTCGGTGATCCCCTCCAGACAGGGCGGATCCTCGGTACACGCGAACGCCGTCTTCTCCGCCACCACCGCCCGGGGCAGATGGGCCGAGAGCTGCTCCACGGTATGCCCAAGCCCGGCGGGGTATTGCTCGGTGACCCGCACCGGCACCGACAATGTATGGGCCACGCCCATCAACCATTCGATCCCATCGACGATGCTCCCGTGATCGTGGATGGCGGGCACCAGACGCTCCTGGACATCCACCACCAGCAGCACCGACTCCTCAGCCTTCATTAGCATCATTGCCTCCCGTGGAACACCAGCCGCATTCGACGCGCCGCCCTAGCATGGCACGCCGCCCCGTATCCGTGGTCACCCACGCCCGATTCTGCCAGGGCGGGAGGTGGCGGACATGCTGGGTATGGCCGCAGCCGAGCTCCATCACCCAGTGGCCCTCGGCGTCGCGGCGAAAGCCGAGTACCGTGGCGCGACTCATCCGCCCTCCGCCGCCCCCGGCGGGATGGAGTAGGTAGCCGTCACGTGGCAGACCGGTTCCTCGAAACCCTCGGAGCAGATGGTCACCTCGCCCACCGCCAGCCGTTTGCCGAGCTTTAGCATCCGCGCCTCCGCGATGAGATCCCGCACCGCCGGCCGGCGCAGGAAGTTGGCATTGAGATTGGTGGTGACCGCCAGCGCCACCGGCCCCAGGTTGGCCAGGATGGCCACATACAACGCCGTGTCCGCCAACCCCATCATGGTCGGCCCGGAAACCGTGCCGCCGGGGCGCAGGTGCTCGTCGCCCACCGCCAGGCGCAGCCGGGCCGTCATGGGCCCCACCGCCTCCACCCGCCCGTAGCCCTGGGGGAAATGCTCCTCAAGGAATGCCCGCACCTCAGCGGTATCCATCTCCATGCCTTCTCTCCTCGCGATATCGCTGCGCGCATGTTACGCCGCCGCAACCTCGAGGCGAAGGGCGGACCTTCCGCCCGGGGTACGGGAAGTGCTATCAAGGGCCCACCAAGAACCGAAAGATCGACGGAGGAGGAGCCGCATGGCGGAGAGCCAGGAACACGAAGCCACACCGGAATGGATCCCCGCACCCCATGAGATCCCCCTATGGGCGCCCTTCGGGTGGGTGCGCCAGGGTTGGCAGGACTTCCGGCAGGCGCCCTTCGAAAGCCTCACCTTCGGGCTGCTGGTCACGCTGATCGGGGTGTTCATAGCGGGGGGCAGCTGGGCCACGGGCAACCTCCTCATCCTCTACATCACCGCCGGCGGCTTCCTGCTGGTCGGGCCGCTGATCGCCTTCGCCCTCTATGCCACTGCGCGCGCGCTGGAGCAGGGCATCAGGCCCTCGGTAGGCGGCTGCTGCCGGGCCATGTTCGCCAACATCGGCCATCACGTGATCTTTGCGCTGGTGTTGCTGGTGCTGTTCCTGCTCTGGGCCCGCGCCGCCGCCATGGTGCATGTGTTCTTCCCCGCCACGGCAGATCCGGGCTGGCAATCCTGGCTGCCGTTCCTCGGCGTGGGCAGCGCGGTGGGCGCCGTCTTCGCCGCCATCGCCTTCGCCGGTTCCGCGTTCTCGTTGCCGATGATGATGGGCCGCGGCACGGATGTGATCACCGCCGTGATCACCAGCTTCCGCGTGGTGCTGGAAAACCGCGCCGCGATGTGTGTCTGGGGCGCGCTCATCGTGGCCGGGGTGCTCGTCGGCTTCGCCACCGCCTTCCTCGGACTGGCGGTCACGGTGCCGGTGCTCGGCTATGCCACCTGGCACGGCTATCGGGCGGCGTTGGGGTAAACCAAAAAAATGCCGGCCCCGAAGGGCCGGCAGCACGAGAGCTACGGGGAAGTAGGAGACGTGCCCGCCGCTTGGACACCCACCCAGGTCGCGGCGGGCACGCGGGATGAGCCGGGGCGAACTGCCACCAACCCCCGATCTCTTCCCGAGGATTATGGAAGCATCGTCACCATCCGTCTGCCTTGATCCACGTCAAGCGTGCGGCTGTTTCGGAGGGGAAGACCCAATAAAATGCCCCGGCGCATGGCCGGGGCAGAAGGCAACAATGGATATTGTTGTTGTGTTCTTTAGAACACGTACTGGGCAGCGAAGGAGACGCGGCTGCCGTCCGGGCTCTCCTGACCGGCGATGTCGGCGGTCTTCTTCTCCAGGTAGCCGTACTCGACACCGTAAGTGACACGGTCCACCGGCGACCAGAAGTAGTTCAGGAACAGCGCCTGCTGCTCCTCGTTGTCACCCGTGAAATCCGTATCGTCCTGCTTAGTGTAGCCATAGACGATGTTCGCGGTACCCGGGCCGGCGTCGAAGCTCGCGCCGATGCTGCCACCCCAGGCCTCGACGGTCTCGATGCTGCCGCCGTCGACATAGGCGTCGGTGCCGTAGAAGCCCTTGCCGGAGTGGTACAGGTAGCTGGCCGCACCGTCGGTGTAGTTGATCACACCCTGGATGCTCATGGCACCCATGTCATAGGACATGCCCACGAACGCACCGTAGCCCAGCTCGTCGTCGCTGTCGTCAGCCAGCTCGATCTGGCGCACGATACCGGCGACCGAGTAGCCCACGTTACCGGCGGAGCCCTCGTAACGGGCGCTCAGGGCCGGCAGGCTGTCCTTGGTCGGCACCACGGTCTGCGCGTCACCACCCGCGATGTTCGCCACCTTGGTGTTCGGATCCTCAAGGGCGATGGAGAAATCGCCGGTGGTGTAGCGGATCTGGGCGTCACGCAGGTAACGGCCCGGGTTGCCCGGCACGCCATTGAAGTCCACCGTCGGGGTGGCACCCACAAAGGAGGTGTAGTTGTTCCAGGTCTGGCCGGCCAGGATGCCGTTCCACTCGCCGTAGGCGTGGCGCAGACGCAGGGCGCCGCTGGCGGAGCCGAGCATGTCGCCCTCGATCTTGGTCACCAGGTCACTGCCGCCCATGTCGGTGACGGTCTGGAAACCGAGACGGCTCTGCCGCGCGTCGAGATCGGTGTAGCCGGTGGCCGGCTCGTTATCCGTGGTCGCGTTGGCATTGGCACTGGTGGCACTGCCCAGGTTCTCGTCGAAGTCGTACGACATCTTGCCGATGGCATAGCCGTAGATGGACACCGTGGTGTCACCGGCCTGGAAGTCGACGGCAGCGGCCTGGCCGGCAGCGGCCAGCGCCAGGGCGGAGACGGTGCCGACTGCGGCACCCTTGATCAGCTTATACGTCATGTTTTGTCCCTCCTGCGGGATGAGTTCAAGTCCAAACAACGAACGTCTTGCCGTTGCGTTTCTGCAACAAGCCAGGTCCTGCACCCGACAGGGTAGAGTATAGACCAAGACCTTCACCTTTTTGCAACATTTTTCTAAGCGCTGGTTGCGCAACGTTGTCTGGCTACCACAGTAGAACACATGGCCCGAGTTTGCCAGTGCCCGTCCACCGCCATCGTGACTGTTGTAAATACGCAACTACCGGCCCCGGCCACCGAGCATTTACTGCTGTTGCACCGCGCATTGCGATCTCTCGTGCATTCTTTAGACTTGCGGGTTTTGTGCCGGGACAATCTTTCGCTCAACGTCAAGTGGGGTGACGCCCTTGATTACCATAGACAACGTCTCCAAGGCCTTCGGCGGCCTGCAGGCGGTGCAAGGCGTCTCGTTCGAGGTGACCCAGGGGAGCATCACGGGGCTGATCGGGCCCAACGGCGCCGGCAAGAGCACGCTGTTCAATATGGTCGCGGGGCTGTTCCCGCCGGATACGGGCCGGATCACCCTGGACGGCACCGACATCACGGGCCTGCCACCGCATAAGCTGTTCCACATGGGGCTGGTGCGCACCTTCCAGATCCCCCATGAGTTCTCGCGCATGACGGTCCGCGAGAACCTCATGGTGGTGCCACCAGGGCAGTCCGGGGAGAACCTGTTCAACGCCTGGTTAAGATGGGGCCGTGTCCGCCGTGAGGACGGGAGGGTGCTGGACCGCGTCGAGGAGGTGCTCGCCTTCCTGCAGATCGATCACCTCGCCGACGAGCTCGCCGGCAACCTCTCCGGCGGCCAGAAGAAGCTCCTCGACCTGGGCCGGGCGATGATGACCGACGCCAAGGCCGTGCTCCTCGACGAGCCCGGGGCCGGGGTCAACCGCACGCTGCTCGGCAAGATCCGCGAGGCCATTCAGCGCCTGAACACCGAGCAGGGCTATACCTTCTGCGTGATCGAGCACGACATGGACCTGATCTCGGCCCTATGTGAACCGGTATACGTCATGGCCAACGGTGCCCTGATCGCCTCGGGGACCATGGACGAACTGCGCCAGAACGAGCAGGTCCGCGAGGCCTACCTCGGTGGCGGCATGAGCGGACAGGCGGGGGCGCAATGAGCACACTGCTGGAAGCGACGGGACTCTACGGCGGCTACGGCGGCGTGGACATCCTCAACGGCACCAACCTTCGGGTGGAGGCCGACGAGATCGTGGTCATCGTCGGCCCCAACGGCGCCGGCAAGTCCACCGCCATGAAGGCGGTCTTCGGGTTGCTGCGCATCCGCGAGGGGCAGGTGCTGTACCAGGGTCAGGACATCACCAACGCCACCCCCGAGCAGATGGTTCGGCGCGGTATCGCGTACGTGCCCCAGGAGCGCAACGTCTTCCCCTCGATGACGGTGCGCGAGAACCTGGAGATGGGGGCCTATGTCATGTCCGGCAACCTCACGCCGCGGATGGAACGGATCTTCGAGCTCTTCCCCAAGCTCAAGGAGCGGCGCCAACAGCAGGCGGGGCTAATGTCCGGCGGCGAGCGTCAGATGGTGGCCATGGGCCGGGCGCTGATGATCGACCCCCAGCTGCTGATGCTCGACGAGCCCACTGCCGGGCTGTCACCGCTGCTCATCGACGAGACCTTCGAGCGCATCAAGGAGATCCGGGACCTCGGCATCGGCGTGCTGATGGTGGAGCAGAACGCCAAGCAGGCGCTCGGCATCGCCGACCGCGGCTATGTGCTGGCCACCGGCAGCAACCGCTACGAGGATACCGGGCCCAACCTCCTGGCCAACCGGGAGGTCGCCGAGATGTTCCTGGGAGGCTGACCCCGATGAACGAGATCGCACAGCTATTCATCTACGGGGTGGTGCTCGGCAGCATCCTGACCATGGGGGCCATTGGGGTGTCGATGATCTTCGGCATCCTGCGCTTCGCCCACTTCGCCCATGGCGACTTCATGACCTTGGGCGCCTACATCGGCCTGGCCTTCGTGATGGTCTTCGGGCTCTCTCCCTGGTGGGCGCTGCCGGCGGCCATGGTCGGCATGGCTGCCGTTGCGGTACTCATCGACCGGGTGCTCTACCAGCGCATTCGCCGGACCCAACCGGTGATCCTGCTGATCTCCTCGTTCGGCATGGCGCTGATCCTGCGCAGCGTGGTGCAGCTGCTCTGGGGCTCGGACAACCAGACCTACGCCACCGGCATCAGCATGCCCTGGCGCTTCGATATCCTTGGTGGGTTGCGCGTGAAGCCCGATCACGTCTGGATCCTGCTCACCGCGTTGGTGCTGGTGGTTGCGGTGCACCTGTTCCTCACCCGAACCAAGATGGGCAAGGCCATGCGGGCGATGTCCGACAACATGGACCTCGCCCTGGTCACCGGCATCCCCGCGGAGCGGGTGATCATGTGGACCTGGATCATGGGTGGGGCCCTGGCAGCCGCCGCCGGCGTGTTCCTCGGCATCGACACCCGACTGCACCCGATGATGGGCTGGACCGCACTATTGCCGGTGTTCGCGGCCGCCATACTCGGCGGCATCGGCCGACCCTACGGCGCCATCGCCGGCGGGATGATCATCGGCATCGCCATGGAGATGTCGACGCTGATCATCCCCGCCGCCTACAAGCCGGCCGTGGCCTTCGCCATCATGGTGGTCATGCTCATCATCCGCCCTCAGGGCCTGTTCAAGGGGACGCTGTAATGGAGATCACCGGTCTCGCCGCCTACCTCGTCTCGTTCCTGACCTTCGCCGGTGTGTATGCGGTGCTCACGCTGGGGCTCAACATGCAGTGGGGCTTCACCGGGCAGTTCAACATCGGCATCGCCGGTTTCTTCGCCGTGGGCGCCTACACCAGCGCGATCCTCACAACCCCGGGCAGTCCCGCCTATCTCGGCGGCTTCGGCATGCCCTTCCTGGTGGGGTTGCTTGGCGCGTTGATCACCTCCAGCATCATCGGGCTGATCATCGGGCTGATCACGGCACGGCTGCGCACCGACTATCTCGCCATCGCCACGATCGGCATCGCCGAGATCATCCGCCTGACGCTGAAGAACGAGGAATGGTTGACCAACGGCGTGCGTGGCATCGCCGGTGTGCCCCGACCGCTGGCGGACACTTCGCTGGACACCCCGATCACCTACCTGGTGATCGTCGCCGCCTTCGTTGTGGGCGTGTATTTCTTGGTGGAGCGCGCCTACGTCTCCCCATGGGGCCGGGTGCTTCGGGCCATCCGCGAGAACGAGCCCGCCTCGGCGGCTGCCGGTAAGGACATCGCCCGCCTCCGGCTCCAGGCCTTCGTGGTGGGCTCCGCCATCATGGGCGTCGGCGGCGGGCTCTACGTCCACTACTTCGGCTTCGTCAGCCCCGAGGCCTTCCGGCCCCTGTACG
The DNA here is from genome assembly GCF_052060015.1 of Arhodomonas sp. SL1. Lineage (NCBI taxonomy): Bacteria > Pseudomonadati > Pseudomonadota > Gammaproteobacteria > Chromatiales > Ectothiorhodospiraceae > Arhodomonas > Arhodomonas sp. SL1. The sequence goes on from NZ_JBPODZ010000009.1 coordinate 118,453, forward strand.
GGACCTTCCTGATCTGGGTGATGCTCATCGCCGGCGGCAGCGGCAATAACCGCGGCGCCATCCTCGGCGCCGTGATCATCTGGGGGATCTGGTCGGGTACGCAGATGCTCACCGGCATGTTGCCCTCCGGGTACTCGACGCAAGCGGCCTCTCTGCGCGTGCTGCTTATCGGCGTGCTACTGCAGGTCATCCTGGTGACCCGTCCCCAGGGCCTGCTGCCGGAGAAGGCTCCGCGGCTGATCGCCCGGCGGGAAAAACGATAGCGCGGAGCGCTCGGGGCAGCGAGCTCCGGTTGCAAGGGCGGGGCGCGCTTGTATGTTTCTCCCGGCAGGCCTAGAAAAGGGTCTGTCGGGGTGGAGGGACGAGGCGCGCATCTGGCTT
>NZ_JBPODZ010000010.1:0-84737 GCF_052060015.1 Arhodomonas sp. SL1
CGAAAGCTTTGCCACACAGTGCCTTGCGCTCAGGGCACGGGGGCCGGTGAGGAGAACCCCAGTTCCGCCCTTGAGGCAGACGCCGCAACGCCGTTTGACCCTCGAGCGTAGACAAGGGCAGCTCCGCGACGAAGTGAAGTCCGGTCGGTAACCAACCCACGCATATCAGAGGGATCCACCGTCGCAGCTCGCCCTCGTGTCCTGAACGCAAGGCACTGACCAACAACCAGGAGACCGGAGACAACGAAGAGAAACGAATCGCAAACGTTGACAGGTCAATCCATATCAGGGCGGATGGAGGCCGAAGGCCGGAATCCGCGGGGAGGGTCGCGGTGCGTTGCGCTTCGCTCCATGCACCTTACGGTGCCACGGCGCCTACGGCCCCGTGGCGGTGGAGGGGCCTCGGCGGGTCAGTTCAGGCGGCCGCTCGAGGGGAGGGAATCGCGCTCGCGGACGCCGTTCTCGTCGCTATCGTCACCGCGATCCGGAAGATAGATCTCGGTGGGGCAGTGCTGGTTGCGCTCGATGACCCGTTCGTGACGCTCGCCGAGACAGTTGTAGATGCACTGGCGCCCATCGGTGACCATTTGGTCGCGGATGAGGTTGCACTTCTCAGCAAGTGCCGAGTCGCTCACCGCCATCGCCACTACAGTGACGGCCGGAATCGCCATCCAATGCCGCAGATATCCCATGATCGGCTCCTTAACTTGCCCCGACCGCCCGTCGCAGTTGGCCGCGTCCCCCTGTGTAGGAGACAAGCTAGCCAGCCCCGCCGGGAGCGTCAATCACCGCGCACACCCTTGAGGGTCTCGCGAAACCGTTCCACGCGGGGCCCTCCGATGGCCACGGCGCGCTCGGCGGCGCGGATGGCGGCGTCCCGGTCGCCGAGCTCGGCGGCGAGCTGCGCCAGGTTGTTCCAGACCACCCCCCGGTGATCCGCGACCCGGCCGGCGGCCGCCTCAAGGACCCGCCGGGCCTCTTGGAGGTCACCGGTGGCGTAGGCGGCATTGGCATGCCCCACGGCGAGGCGCCCCTGCTCGGGCCAGCGCTCCGTCGCGGAGGCCCAGTACGGCAGCGCCGCCGCCGGCGCGGCGCTCTCCTCCAGCTCGGCCAGCGCCCGGAACAGGGGGCGGGGCTCCGCGCTGGCCGGCAGCGCGCCCGGGGGTGGGGTCACCAGGGCCCAGTAGTCGCCGCGGGCCCAGGTGCGCAGGAAGGTCTCCCGGCCCAGGCGGTGGCGGCGGCGCTCACCGGAGCGCAGCACCAGCTCGCCGGTGTCCGGTTCGAGCCCCACCACCACCGCATAGTGCCAGCGCGGCCACCAGGACAAGGCCAGGTTCTGCAGTACCATTACGGGCTGTCCGGCGGCAAGCTCCGCGGCGATGGCGGACAGGCGCCCCTGGATCTCGTAGGCCAGGCGCCCGGCACTGCGCGCCGCGGCCTTCACCTCCGCCTGCAGCGCCCCCTCGCGTTCCGGCAGGTAGATACGCTCGGCGAGCGCCTCCGGGCTGGTCTCGTGACCGCTCCACTCCAGGGTGGTGGCCAACGCCGCGGGGCCGCAGTAGTGCGCGGTATCCGGGTAGAAGGGGACCGCCTCCAGCTCCACGCGCCCGGCATCCCCCGATAGGCGGGTGCGCTCCTCCGGCAACGTGCTGCAGCCGGCGAGCACGGCCGCGAGCACAACGGCGGCGAGCCGGTGCGGCCCGCCGCCGCAGCGAGTTGTCCGCATCAGCGCGCGGTCTTGTTTACGAAGGGGAAGACGTCGGTGAAGCCGAGGATGTCGGTGATCAGCAACACGACGAAGATGAACACCGCTGCCCCGATCAGGCTGCTGCCGCCGGCGGGGAGCTCGTCCATGCGCGCGGCGAGCTGCCGGGCCTCGGCGTCGGAGAGCGCGGCCACCCGCTCCTCGGCCATCTCCGGGTCCACACCGTGGTTGACCAGCTGCTCGCGCACGTCCTCGCGCTCGAGCATGGCCTGGATCCGCTCGCGGGCCTCGTCGGCGGCGTCGCTGGCCGCCAGGGTCTGGGTGCCGATCATTGCCGCCTGACCGGCCGGGGCGACCAGGGTCATCGCCAGGAAGATGGCCGTGAACAGGACCATGATGCCGCGACTGTGGCGAAGTGCGTCGTTCATCACCCTCTCCTTCTCGTTGGGATCGATCACCGACAGCATACCGGAGCCGGTGCCGCGGTGGTGAGGGCCGCCGTTACCGGGGCATGCCGCGCCGCCCCCTGTCTCCGCACGGCAACATCGCCGCAACCCCGGCCCCAACCCCACAACGAAACGGCGGCAGCCCCGTTGCCGGTGACTGCCGCCGTTTCCGTCGGATTTGGTCGGGGTGAGAGGATTCGAACCTCCGACCACCTGCACCCCATGCAGGTGCGCTACCAGACTGCGCTACACCCCGAATTCAGGTCGGCAATGATACCCGATGACGCCTGCGGGGAAAAGCGCTAGCGCCGCAGGGTCGCGAGCAGATCCTCGAGCTCGGCGCGGATCTGGCGGACCACCTGCCGGCTCTGGTTGAGGTCCTCCCGGGCGTCCTCACCGGCGAGCTTCTGCCGGGCGCCGCCGATGGTGAACCCCTCCTGGTAGAGCAGCGTCCGGATCTGGCGAATGAGGATGACATCCTGACGCTGGTAATAGCGCCGGTTGCCCCGGCGCTTGACGGGCTTTAGCTGCGGGAACTCCTGCTCCCAGTAGCGCAGCACGTGGGGCTTGACCCCGCAGAGCTCACTCACCTCGCCGATGGCAAAGTAGCGCTTCGCCGGGATGGGCGGCAGCTCGTCATTGCTTGTCGTGTCCAGCATAGGCCTCGACCCGGGACTTCAATTTCTGCCCCGGCCGGAAGGTGACCACCCGCCGGGCGGAGATGGGGATCTCCTCGCCGGTCTTGGGGTTGCGGCCCGGCCGCTGGCGCTTGTCGCGGAGGTCGAAGTTGCCGAAGCCCGAGAGCTTCACCGGCACCCCGGCCTCCAGGGAGCTACGGATCTCCTCGAAAAAGCTCTCCACCAACTCCTTCGCCTCGCGCTTGTTCAGACCCACCTCTTCGAAGAGACGTTCGGCCATATCGGCCTTGGTCAGTGCCATAGTCGGTTCACTCCCTCAGGGATGCGTTGAAATCGTCTTTCAAGCGGCTGACCACCCGGGCGATGCAGGCCTCCACGTCCTCGTCCGTAAGCGTGCGCTCTGAATCCTGCAAAATCAAGCCGATAGCCAGGCTCTTGTGCGCTTCCGGGACGCCGGCCCCGCGATAGACGTCGAAGAGTACCGTTTCCCGCAGCCAGGTGCCGGCGCTCTCGGCAATGGCGGCGCGGACGCGGGCGGCGGCCACCTCCTCGGCCACCACTACCGCCAAGTCCCGGCGGATGGAGGGGAAGCGGGACATGGGCTCGAAGGCGGGCACCCGGGCCGCGTCCAGGGCGGCAAGCTCGATCTCGAAGACGTAGGCGCGGCCGCCGAGCTCCAGGCGCTTCTCCCGGTCGGGGTGGATGGCGCCGACCCAGCCCACCGGTTGGCCGTCGCGCAGCACCCGGGCACACTGACCGGGATGCAGGGCCGGATGTTGCGCCGACTCGAAGGCGAAGGCACCCAGCTCGCCGGTCAGCGCCATGAGCGCCTCCAGATCGCCCTTGATGTCGAAAAAGTCCACGGGCCGGGCGGGCTCCCCCCACTGCTCGGGGTGAACGTTGCCGGTGGCGATGGCCGCCAGCATCGGCGTCTGTTCCAGGTGCGCGCCCTCGCTACCGCGAAAGCGCAGCCCGGACTCGAACAGCCGCACCCGTGGGATCTGGCGGTTACGGTTGTGCACGGCGGCCCGCACCAGGCCCGGCCAGAGGCTGGTGCGCATTACCGCCAGGTCCTCGGAGAGCGGATTGGCCAGGGCCAGGGATTCGGCGCCGGGGTCGAGCTCCTCGGTGAGCCCATCGGATACGAAACTGTAGGTGATCGCCTCCTGATAGCCGCGGTCCACCAGGGCCCGACGCAGCCGCCGCAGCCCCAGCCGTCCCTCGGGCTGCGCCCCCATGGCCAGCGGGGCGGGGGTGCGGGACAAGGGGATGCTGTCGTAGCCGCGGATGCGGGCGATCTCCTCGACCAGATCCTCCTCGCGGGCGACATCGAAGCGCCAGCTCGGCACATCCACCGTCCACTCCACGGCGTCCGCATCGCCGCTGACGGCCATGCCCAGGCGCTGGAGGATATCCTGCATCTCCTCGCGGGCGGTCACCGTGCCCAGTAGCCGATCCACCCGCGCCGGGCGCAGCCGCACCCGGGCCGGATGGGGCATGGTCGCGTCGTCCACCGCCCGGGTGACCGGCCCCGGCTCACCGCCGGCGATCTCGGTGAGCAACCGGGTGGCCCGCTCCATGGCCCGCTCGGGGAGCTCCGGGTCCACACCCCGTTCGAAGCGATGGGAGGAATCGGTATGCAGGCCGTGGGCCCGCGCCCGGCCGGCGATGGCCAGGGGGGCAAAGAAGGCGGCCTCCAGGAAGACATCCCGGGTGGGGGCGCCGACGGCGGTGTCGGCCCCGCCCATGATCCCGGCCAGGGCCACGGGGCGCTGCTCGTCGGCGATGACCAGGGTATCGGCGTCCAGGGTGACGGTGTCGCCGTTGAGCAGGGCCAGGCGCTCGCCGTCGACGGCCATGCGCACGCGGATGCCACCGGCGAGCGTGGCCAGGTCGAAGGCATGCATGGGCTGGCCGAGCTCGAGCATCACGTAGTTAGTGATGTCCACGGCGATGGACAACGGACGCACGCCGGCCCGGCGCAGGCGCTCACGCATCCACACCGGCGTCTCGGCGGCCGTGTCCACGCCGCGGATGACCCTGCCCACGTACTTGGGGCAGGCCTCCGGCGCCTCGAGGGTCACCGGGAGGGTGTCGCGAATCACCGGCGCCACCGGACCCCCGGCGGGGTCGGCTACCGCCGAGCGCTGCAGCACCCCCACCTCGCGGGCGACCCCGGCCATCCCCAGGCAGTCGCTGCGGTTAGGGGTGAGGTCCACCTCGATGACGGTGTCATCCAGGGCCAGGTAGCTCCGCAGGTCCTCCCCCGCGGGCGCGGAGGCGGGGAGCTCCATCAGGCCGGCGGCGTCCTCGGAGAGCCCCAGCTCCCGGGCCGAGCAGAGCATACCCTGGGACTCCACTCCCCGGAGCTTCGCCCGCTTGATGCGGAAATCGCCGGGCAGGACGGCGCCTACCCGGGCAAATGGCACCTTCATCCCCGCCCGCGCGTTGGGGGCGCCGCAGACCACGTCCACGCTCTGCTCGCCGTCGGAGACCCGGCAGAGCGAGAGCTTGTCCGCATCGGGATGCCGTTCGCAGGCGAGGACCTCGCCCACCACGACCCCGTGGAAATCCGGCGCCGCGGGCTCGACGGCGTCCACCTCCAACCCGGCCATGGTGAGCCGGTGCTCCAGCTCGGCGGTGGAGGCTGGCAGGGCCACCCATTCCCGCAACCACTGCTCACTGATCCTCATCGCGTGCCTCTGGTAGTCCTGGGATGCGCGGCGCCTAGCGGAACTGGCGCAGGAAGCGCAGATCGTTGTCGAAGAAGATGCGCAGGTCGTTGACGCCGTAACGCAGCATGGCCAAGCGCTCCACGCCCATGCCGAAGGCGTAGCCACTGTAGCGCTCCGGGTCGACGCCGACGTGCTCGTAGACCGCCGGGTGCACCATCCCGCAACCGAGGATCTCCAGCCAGCCGCTGCCGCCGCACACCCGGCAACCGGCACCGGCGCAGAACATGCACTCCACGTCCACCTCCGCCGAGGGCTCGGTGAACGGGAAGTACGATGGCCGGAAGCGCACGGCGAGATCCTGCTCGAAGAAGCGCTTGACGAAATCGTCGAGCACCGCCTTGAGGTCCCCGAAGGTGATGCCCTCGTCCACCAACAGCCCCTCCACCTGGTGGAACATTGGGGTGTGGGTGAGATCGGAGTCGCAGCGATAGACCCGCCCCGGCGCGATCACCCGCACGGGCACACCGTCGGCCTCCATGACCCGGATCTGCACCGGGGAGGTGTGGGTGCGCAGCAGGTGGCGGGCGTCGAAGTAGAAGGTGTCGTGCATCGCCCGCGCAGGATGGTGCTCGGGGATATTGAGGGCCTCGAAGTTGTGGTAGTCGTCCTCCACCTCCGGGCCCTCAGCGACGCGGAAACCGACGCCGGCGAAGAGGTCCTCGATGCGCTCCAGGGTCCTGGTGATGGGATGCAGGCCCCCGGTGTCGCCGCCGCGGCCCGGCAGGGTGACATCCACCCGCTCCGCCTCCAGCGCCGCCGCCACCGAGGCCCGCTCGAGCTCGGCGCGTCGTGCCTCGAGGCGCTCGGCGAGGCGTTCCTTGGCGCGGTTGATGGCCTGCCCCGCGGCGGGGCGCTCCTCGGCGGGCAGGCGGCCGAGCTGCTTGAGCTCGGCGGTGAGGTGGCCCTTCTTGCCGAGGTATTCCACCCGCACCGCGTCCAGCGCGGCCAGGTCGGTGGCCGTGTCGATGGCCTCCTCGGCGTGGCTGATCAGCGCATCGAGATCCTGATTGCTCATGGTCCGTCCCGTCCGGCGACAAAAAAAGGGAAGGTCGCCAAGGCCCCTTCCCTTTCCCTAGCGGCGGGCGCGCCCGAGGGCGCGCCGGTGTCCGCGTCTCAGGCGAGGCTCGCCTTGGCCTTCTCGGCCAGCGCCTCGAAGCCCGCCGGGTCCTGCACCGCGACATCCGCGAGGACCTTGCGATCGACCTCGACGCCGGCCTTGTGCAGCCCGTCGATCAGGCGGCTGTACGAAAGCCCGTTGGCGCGCGCTGCCGCGTTGATGCGCTGGATCCACAGGGACCGGAACTCGCGCTTTTTCTGGCGGCGATCCCGGTAGGCGTATTGTCCGGCCTTGGTGACGGCCTGATTGGCCACTTTGAAGGTCTTGCGCCGTGCGCCGTAATAGCCCTTGGCCTTACGGAGGACCTTCTTGTGGCGGCGGCGTGCGGTGACACCGCGCTTTACTCTCGCCATCGTCTATTCTCCCGAATGATTCCGGTTGGTTACAGGTACGGCACCATGCGACGCACCATGGGGGTATCGGCCTCGGCCACCATGGTGGAGGCACGGAGCTTGCGCTTACGCTTCATATCCTTCTTGGTGAGGATATGGTTGTGCATGGAGTGGGCGCGCTTGAACCGGCCCGACCCCGTCTTGCGGAAACGCTTCGCCGCACCGCGATTGGTCTTGATCTTGGGCATTGCCTAATCTCCGCTCTCTCAAAGAAAAACCCCCGGCGTGGTCGCCGGGGATTCCCGCTGCCCGGTTGGGCGGCTACCGTCTACTTCCCCTTGCGCGGGGAGAGCATCATTACCATCAGCCGACCCTCCATCTTGGGCCGCTGATCGACGGTGGCCATGTCCTCCAGATCCTGCTCTACACGCTCGAGCAACTGCAGGCCGAGCTCCTGATGCGCCATCTCCCGGCCGCGGAAGCGCAGCGTGATCTTGACCTTGTCCCCCTCCTCGAGGAAGCGGCGCACGTTGCGCAGCTTGACGTCATAGTCCCCCTGGTCGGTGCCGGGGCGGAACTTGACCTCCTTGACCTGGATCTGTTTCTGCTTCTTACGCGCCGCCTGCTGCTTTTTCTGCTGCTCGAACTTCCAGCGCCCGTGATCCATGATCCGGCAGACCGGTGGATCGGCGTTGGCGTCGAGCTCGACGAGGTCCAGCTCCGCTTCCGCCGCTTTGGCCAGGGCGTCGCGGGTGTCCATGACTCCCACCTGCTCGCCGTTCTCGTCGATCAGGCGCACCTGCGGGACTTCGATATCTTCATTGACCCTGCGATTGTCGCCCGCGCTCGGCTGCTGCCGACGGGCGCCCGGTTTTCTACGGATAGCGATGCTTCAGTCCTCCGACACTGTCCGGCCGAGCCGAGCGCGTTCGGCATCAATCCGCTCGAGGAACGCCTCGAGCCCCATTGATCCGAGATCCTCACCCCGCCGGGTGCGCACGGCCACGGTCTTGGATTCCACTTCTTTGTCGCCCACTACCAGCAGGTAGGGCACACGCTGGATCGTGTGCTCGCGGATTTTAAATCCGATCTTCTCGTTCCTCAAGTCGCAACAGGCGCGAAATCCCCGATCCGTCAACTGTTTTTCCACCTCGCGGGCATAATCCGCCTGGCGGTCGGTGATATTGAGCACCACCGCCTGCCAAGGGGCCAGCCACACCGGCCAGTCGCCGCCGTAGTGCTCGGCGAGCACACCGATGAAGCGCTCGAAGGAGCCGAAGATGGCCCGATGCAGCATCACCGGCACCTGCCGGTTGCCATCCTCGGCGACGTAGTCGGCGCCGAGCCGCCCCGGCATGGAGAAATCCACCTGCATGGTGCCGCACTGCCAGACCCGGTTGAGACAGTCGCGCATCGCGAGCTCGATCTTCGGACCGTAGAAGGCGCCCTCCCCGGGATTCACCGTCCAATCGTAACCCTTGGCGTCCAGGGCGTCGGCCAGTGCCTGTTCGGCCTTGTCCCAGGCCTCCTCGGCGCCCACCCGCTGCTCCGGCCGGGTGGACAGGGCCACGGCCACGTCGTCGAAGCCGAAATCGCGGTACACATCGAAGGCCAGGTCCAGGAACGAAGAGACCTCGTCCTGGATCTGCTCCTCGGTACAGAAGATGTGGGCGTCGTCCTGGACGAAGTTCCGCACACGCATCAGCCCGTGGAGCGTACCGGAGGGCTCGTTGCGGTGGCAGGAGCCGAACTCCGAGAGCCGCAGCGGAAGGTCCCGATAGCTCTTCAGGCCCTGGTTGTAGATCTGGATGTGGGCCGGGCAGTTCATGGGCTTGACCGCGTAGTCCCGATGCTCGGACTCCGTGGTGAACATGTCGTCGCGGAACTTCTCCCAGTGCCCGGAGCGCTCCCAGAGGCTGCGGTCCAGCAGCTGCGGCGTGCGGATCTCCTGGTAGCCACTGGCGTCGAGCCGCCGGCGCAGATAATCCTGCAGCACCTGATAGACCCGCCAGCCGTTGGGGTGCCAGAACACCATCCCCGGCGCCTCCTCCTGGAGGTGGAACAGCCCCTGGTTGCGGGCGATCCGGCGGTGGTCGCGCTTCTTCGCCTCCTCGAGGAAGGTGAGGTAGCGCTTGAGGTCCTTGCGATCGGCCCAAGCGGTGCCGTAGACGCGGTTGAGCATCTCGTTGTTGGCATCGCCGCGCCAGTAGGCGCCGGCGAGCTTGGTCAGCTTGAACGCCTTGCAGAAGCGCGTGTTCGGCACGTGCGGGCCGCGGCACATGTCCACGTATTCCTGGTGGTGGTACAACGCCACGTACTCCACGTCTGGCATGTCCTCGAGGAGCTCGACCTTGTAGGTCTCGCCGCGCTCACGGAACACCCGCAATGCCTCGTCGCGGTGCACCACCTCTTTGACGACGTCGTAGTCCTGATCGATGAGCTCGGCCATCCGCGCCTCGATGGCCTCCAGGTCCTCCGGGGTGAAACCGGGCTCGTAGTGGACGTCGTAGTAGAAGCCGTCCTCCACCACCGGCCCGATGGCCATCAGCGCCGTGGGATAGAGCTGCTTGACCGCCTGCCCGAGCATGTGGGCACAGGAGTGGCGGATGATCTCCAGCCCCGCCTCGTCCTTGGGGGTGATGATGGCCAGGTCGGCGTCCGAGTCGATGAGGTCACAGGCGTCCCGGAGCTCGCCGTTGACGCGGCCGGCCAGGGTGGCCTTGGCAAGGCCCGGGCCGATGTCGTGGGCGACATCCATAATGGAGACGGGCTGGTCGTAGCGGCGTTCGCTGCCGTCGGGGAGGGTGATCACGGGCATGCTGAGTGCTCCACAGTGGTGACCGATACGAGGGGCCACATGCATTTCCCGGCGGGTGTTCGGCCGGCAGAAACGACGAAAGCACCGCCACGGGCGATGCTTTCCGGGAAGCTGGTAGGCGCGAGTGGACTCGAACCACCGACCCCCACCATGTCAAGGTGGTGCTCTAACCAGCTGAGCTACGCGCCTGTCTCGATCCAGCGCGCATTCTACAGCGTTCGCCACAGGTGTCAACGCCGGCCCCAAGTCATTGGTTTTTAAGGGTTGTGGGTGCTCTTGGAACCGGCCAGCACGACCGCTTTGGACACCCCGCGCTCCACCACCGCGTAGCTCGCCCGCGAGCTTGAGCCCAAATTGAGCCCGTCTGGGGCCCGGCTAGGCTGGGCCCAGCCGCCAACCTCGCGCAGCAGCTGAGCACCACCTCGAATTGTCCCAACCCGGTGAGCCCACCTACTCCTCCACATACTCGGCCACATCGCCGACCGAGCAACCGAAGTACCGACACAGCGCATCGAGGTTGTCCGTTGTGGTGTTGTAGCCCTTGACGTTGGCGATCTTGGAAAGGGTCGTTCGATTAATACCCGTCTCTGCCGAAATCTCCTCATAGGTGACACGCCGCCCCTCCGTGAACGATTTGTCAGCCATGAGCTCCTTGAGTCGAAACCGGATCATCAGACTGTCCCGTTAAGTTTACAAATGTGCTTGACAGTCACGTTTGTTGTTTTTACGCTGAATACCACACTCAACAAACGTTAACTTAAGGAGACAAACGTGACTGAGAGAACCTATCTTACTCCGGAGCAAGTCGCCGCGCGACTGCACTTCTCGCCGCGCTACTTCCGCAACGTCGTCATGAAGCGCGACTTGATCGAAGGCTTCCACTACACCCGCGCCTTCCACGGCCGCAAGTACCTCCTCATCTGGGAGCGCGTGGAGCAGGAGCTGTTGAGTGAGGTCGCCGAGGGTGAGGCCGAGAGCGGAGGGCTTCAGATCCCAATGGCCAAGGGAGGACGCTGCAATGTCTAGCATCCGTCGCCATCACAACGGAAAGCTCTTCTTCGACTTCCACTACCAAGGGGTCCGCTGCCGAGAGTACACCCGGTTAGACGACACCCCGCGGAACCGCCGTCTCATGGAGGAGGCACTCAAGCGCATCGACGCCGAGATCACCCTCGGGACCTTCGACTACGCGAAGACGTTCCCCAACAGCAAGCGGGCCTCCCGGTTCGCAAAGCCCGCAACACCCGGTGCCGGCGCCGAGACGAACGCGGCACAGGCTCCACCGCAGAAGGAACTGCCCACCTTCGACGAGTTCGCCGAGGAGTGGTTCGTGGAAAACGAGGTCACCTGGAAGCGCTCCTATCGCGCCAAACAGCGCGACATCCTCGAGCGCTACCTCAAGCCGGCATTCGGGAAGGAGGTGGTCAGCGGCATCCGGAAGTCCCACGTGCTCAAGTATCGGGCCCAGCTCGCCAAAGTCGCGCCCGATACCGGCAAGGCAGCCTCGCCCTCGTGGATCAACCAGGTCTTGAATCTGCTCAAGCAGATCCTCGACGAAGCCGCTGACCGATTCGACTTTAGCACGCCATTCCGCGGCATCAAGCCCCTGCGGGTCGGGCGCACCCAGATCGATCCCTTCTCCCTCGAGGAGGTTCAGCGCTTCCTCGACGCCCTCCCCCCGCAGTGGCGCCCTTATTTCATCGTGCGCTTCTTCACCGGGATGCGCACGAGCGAGGCGGATGGGCTGAAGTGGCAGTACGTCGACTTCAACCGCCGCGAGATCCATATCCGCGAGACCCGCGTGCACGGCGAAACCCAAGACCCGAAGACGGACGGCTCCGCACGGAGCATCCAGATGTCGGGCATGGTGGAGAATGCCCTGCGGGAGCAGTGGCGGATGACGGGACAGCTCAGCAGCTACGTCTTCTGCAGCCGGCTCGGTTACCCGCTGATCTATCGGAACGTGAACAACCGCATCTGGTATCCGACGCTGAACAAGGCGGGCCTGCGCCGGCGCAACCCCTATCAGACCCGCCACACCGCGGCGACGCTGTGGCTGGCCGCTGGCGAGAACCCCGAGTGGATCGCCCGGCAGATGGGGCATTCCAACACGAAGATGCTGTTCACCGTCTACTCCCGTTTCGTACCCAACCTGACACGCCAGGACGGTTCCGCCATGGAGCGCCTGCTCCGCTCGCGGCTGGACACCGCCCATGGGGCCTCTGAGGAGGTGGATCATGCGGAATAACGCAGACACCGCAGCGGCGGTCCGGCAGGCCTTCGGCGGAAGCACCACGGAACATGCCGACGGGCTCCCCGGCGCAAGCTGGACGGCAGCCAACGCGCCGATGTCGCTGTCCATCAGTGAGCTCCAACCGGTCCTTGAGTATCCGGAGCTCGCTGCCGATGGACTGGTGGCGGGTACCTACGGCGTCGAGTGCGTGCACACCGGACGGGCCTCCACCGGGGAATACTATCTCCGCCTTCGGCTCTACGATGTCACGGGGGCCGCCCACGTCTACTCGCGGTGCGCTGATTGGCCATCGCCCCCGCGGGATGGCCAGACCCACACCGTGGGGTTCCGGTGGGTCCACGATCGCTATGAGAACCTCGTGCCGCTGGCGCGCCCGTTTCCGTCGACGCAGACACTGCCGGAGCGCTCCCCATTGGAACTGCTGCCCGGAGACCGGTTACCCGAGCCGGAGAACCTGTTCCGGCTGCTGACCCTCGTCGAATCGCTGCGAACCCCCGGGTACCGGGCTCTGGTGGAGGAGGTTTTCCGCGATCGGGAGCTGGCCTACCTCTTCGCCACGCTCCCCGCCAGCAGGCGGTGTCACCACACCGGCGAAGGTGGATTGCTGGCCCATAGCCTGGATGTCGCCGAGGGCGTCCGGCGTGCCACCGGGCACCTGGCAATCGGGCGATTGCGACGCGAGGCCCTGATCCTGGTTGGGCTTCTCCACGATATCGGGAAGGCCTTGCTGAACACTCGCGAGGGCTACCGCCTCCCCTCCAGCCGGGGGGAGCATGCGGCGCTGATCGACTACGCGCTCGCGACACCCATGGCCCGCCTCAAGGCGCGAGACCTGGACGCCTTCACGGCCCTGTGGCAGGTCATTGACGGCTACAAGCGCAAGGACCGATACGCGGCACCGCTGGCCGCGCTCGTCGAGTCCATGGACAGCGTCAGCGCTCAGACGAATCTGATTCAGCAGCGGTCGACTTCCCACCCCGGTTACCGCCTACCGGGCTGTCATCGCGAAACCATCTGGCACGCGCCGGGGCGCTGAGTGGTTGCTCGGCGCCCCCCCTCCCCCGACGAGCCGGTGCAGGTCACGCATGACCCTCCTCGGGCCCGTATGCAATCAGCCAAGTCCCCAAGTTCATCAGGTTGTCCCGGATCTTGCCGCGATAGCGGCCTTGCAGCCTCCACGGATCAGTGCGTTGGGCGGCACAGGCCCCGAAAACGCTGTTGTGCCCACTTGGGGTTATCAGGGTGTGCCGTGATCCAATATTGGAAGCCGCTCGGGCCTGTTTGTACCGTTGCCCCGTATGTATCCGCTCCTCGCGCTCCCAGGGCCGGACCTACCTGCGCCTGGTCGAAAGCTATCGCGACGCCCGGGGCAAGACCCGGCACCGCCCGATCGCCCAGCTCGGCCGGGCCGATCGACTCACCGAGGACAAGGTCACCAGCATCATCCGCTGGCTCAAGCGCCACACCGGGCTGCCGGTGGTCGACGCCGAGGGTCCGCGCTTCGAACCGAGCCGCTCGTTAGGGCTGCGCCGTGGCTGCTCACCGAGATCTGGCACGCGGTATCCCCGGGCTCCAAGCGGACTCGCCGGCGGCGACACAATGTGCCGCCGCACGCAATGATCCGCGGACAGCCTGATCGAGTGCGGGCGGATGAGCACGAGCCCCTTTGGGACGTTGGCGTGACGAGATCGACGCCGAACTTAGGAAGGCTGCCATTGGACTTGATGATCACCTTGCCGGCCGGTGAGCGCTTCCCGGAAAGCACTCGGTACTCCCTACGTTCACCGCCTTCAGTCCGGTAGCAGATGGTGACCTGGGTGATGAAGTCGCCGTCAAAAATACGGTCGTATTCCATGAAATAGACGGCCTCACCCGGCTCCAAGGTTTCGCAGGACGTAGATGTCACTCGTGACACCGCCCTCGTGGGCGATACCAGTCAGCCACAGCTGCGGCGTGTCACCATCCGGGGAACCGCGGACATACTGAAGCACGCCTTTGGTAGCGCGCACTGTCGCAATTGGAGAGCATCGACGGTCACGAGAAGCCTTGCGAGAAGCTCTCATAATCGTTGTCCACCCGAAAGGTCACGTCCTCACCGAGGGCGCGGAAGTGCGCCTTGCCGCACTTGATCTTAGCCTCCTCTTGGGGTCGCAGGGTGTCGGTGAACAGACTGCCCTTGGACTCCACCACGAAGTACAAACGCTGCTTCCCATCGGTTTCCACCACCACGGCCCAGTCAGGATTGTAGCCTCCGAGCGGGGTATCGATGTGAAACCACGGCGGTAGCTTGGCATAGACCTTGACCGCGTCGTTGCGCTCAAACGCCTCGGCGAAGTTGGCCTCCACGTCGGAGTCGTAGACCACGTGGTCGTATACGGACTTCTCGCTCTCGATCATGTTGCGGCTGAGGTAGCCGAACAACTCCTGCTCCTCGAACAGCTCCTGAGCGTAGAAGTGGTCATCGCCGATCTTCTGGTACTTGATGCCGTCCACAATGAACAGCCGCATTTGGCGGCGGATGATCTCCAGCACCTGTTCGATGAACTTCTGCGGGTTGTTACGGAAGCCTTCCAGCCGCTCGCTGCGCACCAGGATCTCCACCAGCGTGCGGCGGGTTAGATTGGTCTCGTTCTGGAGGAACCCGATGATGTCCGGTAGCTGGAAGTCCCGGGCGTCGTAGGTGGCGGCGGTCTCCTTGACGCTCTCGGCATCCACGCCGCCCCGGTTCACATCCAGGCGGGCCGTGCGGGTGACGAAGCGGGCCTTGCCCACGCGAAGGTTGTCGCGGATCTCCTCGGCGCAACGTTCGATCAACGCCTGGGAGTCGAAGTCCACCCGGTAGGTAGTGTGGTGCTTGATGCGGTCCCAAAGCGCCTTGAAGTCGTCGCTGAGGTAAACCGCTTTGTTAAGGCGCACCTGTCGGCGGTCGTCCTTGTTCTGGATAACCAGCCGGCCGGCCACCTTCCGCAGCACCGCAGTGATCGCGCCCGCGTACTCCTGGACGTCTTCCGGCAGAGATAGCGTGCCGTTCTTCAGGTCCTGTCGCAGGCTGTCCTGGACCTTGCCCTTGCTGTCGACATAGCCCTGGCCGTGGAGGTGGTTCCAAACGGCCTCGGAGCTATCGGTCCCCAGATACGCGGATTCGCCCTCCACGGTCTCGACGGGAATACTGGCGAACAGATGCTTCTCCACCACGCCGAAGCGGATGCCCTCTTCCTGCTCGATCTCCGTCTGGAGCTTCCGGGCGAAATCCTCGTAGGACTCATTGGCCATCACCGTCAGGGTGTTCACCTCGAAGCCGTGCACCCGCTCGCCATCCTGGTTCACGGCCACCCGCAGCCCGCGGCCTATCTCCTGGCGCTTCTTCATGGTGGAGCGGGTCTCGTTGAGGGTGCAGATCTGGAAGACGTTGGGGTTGTCCCAACCTTCCTTGAGCGCGGAGTGGGAGAAGATGAACTTCAGCTTGGACTCGAAGCTTAGGAGCCGCTCCTTGTCCTGCATGATCAATTGATACGCGCTCTCGTCTGCCTGGGTCTTACCCTCGCCGCGGGAGTCCTTTAGCATGCCGCGGCCGCTGGCGTCTTTCTTCTTGTCCACGGCGAAATAACCGTCGTGGACGTCTTTGGCCTCGCTCTCCAGGTCCACCTCGCCGAACAAACTTTGGTACTTGGGCTTGCGGGCGGCGCGCAGATACTCTTCCTCGAACATCCGCGCGTACTTGCCGGGCTGTGGGTTGCCGTCCTCGTCGTAGTCCCGGTAGTTGGATACCCGATCGATGAAGAACAGGCTCAGCACCTTGATACCCCGGGGCGTTAGCTTCAGCTCCTTGTCCAGGTGCTCCTCGATGGTCTTGCGGATCTGCAACCGTTTGTACTCGTCGTCGTCCACCTGGCCGATGGCCTGGCCCAGACGGACGATCTCCGGCCGGCTGGTGAAGCTGACGTACTCGTTGTCCGGCTCGCAGTAGATGTCCTCGATGATATAGCCGTCGTAGACGCTGCGCCCGCCGGTGGCGTCCAGCAAATCTTCGCCGCTGCGCACCCATTTGGCCTTGCGAGTAACCTTGCCCTTTTGCAGCACGTCCAGCTCCAGCTTGGCGCGTATGGGACTCTTGCGGTTGTTCACGTCCAACAGCTTGACATAGGCCTTGTTGTGGCTGTCCTGCACCTCGATACCGGCCACTTCGATCTGCTTGACCAGCTTGCGCTCGTAGGCGTCCACGGAGTCCAGCCGGTAGAGCATGTGGTGCTTGTCCAGGTGGGTGGCCGAGTAGCGCAGGGTACAGAGCGGGTTCAACGAGCGAATGGCCTCCCGACTCTTGTCCGTCGTGGCGACGCTCTGCGGCTCGTCGATGATCACCACTGGATTGGTGGCCTGGATGAACTCGATGGGCTTGTTGCCCGTCATCCGGTCGTGGGGACGGTGGATGATGTTGGCCTTGTCCTCCCGCTCCGGGTCCTCGAAGCTGCGGCGGAAGGCGTCGATGTTGATCACCATGATCTGGATGGTGTCGCTGGTAGCGAAATTGCGCACCTGGCCCAGCTTCTGCGAGTCGTAGACGAAGTAGTCGAACGGGACGTTCACGTAGAGCCCCTTGAAGTGCGCCTCGGTCATTCGGAGGGATTTGTACACGCCCTCCTTGATGGCCACCGACGGCACCACGACGATGAACTTGGTGAAGCCGTAGCGGCGGTTTAGCTCGAAGATCGTGCGAAGGTAAACGTACGTCTTGCCGGTACCGGTCTCCATCTCCACCGTAAAGTCCAGAGAATCCAGCTCCGCGGAGGGCGCCAAACCGTTGCGGAGCTGGATGCCCTGCACGTTCTGCAGGATGTCCTCTTCCAGCAGGCGCAGGCGATTGCCCACGCCCAGGTCGCCGCTCTCCTGGCCAAAGCTCATGGCCATCTGCGGCTCACCGCGCAGGGGCGCGACGGTAAAGTTCGTCTGGCAGATCTCCTGCCCCTCAAAAACGTCGGCAATGGCGCTTATCGCTTCGCGCTGATAGTCGAGGTCCGCGTCGAACTGGATCTTCATCGATCCTCCCCCTCGTCTTTACCCCCATCGCGCTTGGGAGACTTGCGCGCCAAATCCTCCAGCGCGCGCAGCGTCTCCTCCTCGCCGGCCGCTTCCTTCAGCGCGCGCCGACGTTCCTCGAAGCGCGCGTACTCGACCTTGGCCTTCTTGTCGGCGGTACTCTTTCGCACACTACCGTGACCGCTCAGCACGGCCCGGTCGTTGAAATCCAGGAACTGGTCCAGCTTTTCCTGCCAGTCCTGCATGAAGACCTGTTTGCGCCGGCTGGCTTGATCCTGGGCGAAGTCGAGCCACATGGTCACGATGCGATTCAGTTCAGTGATTTCATCGGCCTTGAGGTAGTTCTTGGCGACGGTCACGTCCGCCGCACGTACCTCGCCGCCCTTCCAACTCGTCAGCCCCATGTTGGGCGCGGTATGGTCGGCGCGGGCGTGGATCAGCTCCGGGGCCGTCTGGCCGGTGGCGGCGTAGTGGAGTTTGTTCTGCATATGCTGGAAGAAGCGCTGGGTCTCCTCGGCGTTGCGCTCATAGTCGGCGGCCAGGGCGAAGATCTCCCGCACGCGCAGGTACATCCGCCGCTCGCTGGCGCGGATGTCGCGAATGCGCTCCAGCAGCTCGTCGAAGTAGTCGGGCACGCCGGGGCCGGGCGGGTTCTTCAGGCGTTCGTCGTCCATGGCGAAGCCCTTAGTCAGGTACTCCCGCAGCCGCTCGGTGGCCCAGCGGCGGAACTGGGTGCCCCGGTGGCTGCGAACCCGGTAACCTACGGCCAGAATGGCATCCAGCTTGTAGTGCTTAACATTGTAGCGCTTGCCGTCCGGAGCAGTTGTCAAGTAATCCTTGACTACTGCTGACCGGTCGAGCTCGCCTTCCTTAAAGAGGTTCCGCAAGTGGAGACTAATGTTCTGCTTGCTGGTCTGGTACAGCTCGGCCATGAGCGCCTGGCTCAGCCAGATGGTGTCATCCTCGAACCGGCACTCAACGCGCGTTGACCCATCCTCGCTCTGGTAGACGAGGAGCTCGCCTCTCGCGGAAGCGATGTCGTCGTCCGGCGGTCCCTGCGGTTCGTCGCTCATGCCTTGCCCTCCCTGGTCACAGACTCTTCACGTCTTCGATGCCCGCCTGCCGCAGGATCTGCACGGTGTTAGTCTTCACCACGTCGTCGGCGAAACCCACGTCCTTGAACACGACCCGCATGACCTCCGGGGTCAGCTCGTCATTCAGGGCGGCGATGCCGTTGACCACGTCCAAGTCGACTTTGTCTGCCAGGCAGACGATCAGGGCACCGGCGCCGATAAGATAGACCGTTCGGCCGGCGATTACGCGTTCTTCGATGGGCACCGCCAGCTCCAGGCCGTATTTGAGCAGCAGCTCGTGGAGCACGTCCTGCTTGCTGCGGTCAGGCTTGATGTTGTCGATGGCGTCGAAAAGCGAGGACCTCAGATCGTCGGCGTTGGGGTCCCAGGGGCGGATGTTGCTGGCGCCGAGCTGGAGCACCTTGAAGCCCAGGTCCAGCTCGGCGTTGGCATTCGAGCCGTCTTCCGCCTCACTCGTTTGCTCCTCGCGTATCGCCTCACCGGCTGCCCGAAGTCGGGCCTTGCCCATATCGGCAATCGTGGCGTAATCCTCCGCCTCAGTCTGCTCGGGGAGCTGCGCCAGAACGAAACGCCGATTGCCACTGTCCTCGGCATTGAGCTGCATAACGGCATCCCCAACCGTGGCTGACCCCGCAAAAAAATCCAGAACGATATCGCACTCTTCCGGTTTGGTGCCGATGCGAAGCATTTGTTGGACAAGACGCGTGGGCTTGGGCGTATCAAAGACTGATTCAGAGGAATCGAATTGCAATCGCTTCAATAGCTCCTTTTTAGCTTCCTGAGTATGACCTACCTCCTTGTATGACCAGAAGGTTTGCGGAACACGACCCTGTTTCACTTCACTCAGAAAGCGTTTTATAGCCGGTGTGTTATCACCGTCATGCCCCCACCATATACGTCCGTCGGCATCCAACTCGGCAAACTTCTCTTTCGAAAATCGCCAATATGTCCCGTACGGCGGACGTTCAATGACGCGGCCCGAAGGGCAAGTAATGGAATACGTTCCTTGGCTGTAGTAGTTACGAGCAGAGAGATCGCTGGCCTTCCAAGGCCCACGGGGGTCATTGTCAGGATTGCTGTATGCTGCATCTTGCTCGGCGCTTCGCGGCAGTAATTCGGGAACCCACGTTTCGCTGTTCCTCGCGTAGACCGCGATGTAGTCGTGGTCCTCCGAGAACTGCCGAGCTGAATTCTTCGGTGAATAAACCTTTTGCCAAATAACAGTCGCAACAAAGTTCTCCGGCCCGAATATTTCATCCATGATCTGCCGGAGATTCTGCACCTCATGGTCGTCAATAGAGACGAAAATCACGCCGTCGTCCCGCAGCAGATTCCGCGCCAGCCGCAGCCGCGGATACATCATGTTCAGCCAGTTGGTGTGATACCGGCCCGATGACTCGGAGTTCGCAGAGACCTTGAATCCCTGGTCGTCGATCTGACCGGTGTACCGCAGGTAGGTGTCCAGATTGTCTTGGAAGCGGTCGGGGTAGATGAACTCGCCACCGGTGTTGTAAGGCGGGTCGATGTAGATCATCTTCACCCGCTTGTGGTAGGACTTCTGCAGGAGCTTGAGCACCTCCAGGTTGTCGCCCTCGATGAACAAGTTCTGGGTGGTGTCCCAGTTCACGGATTCCTCCGGGCAGGGGCGCAGGGTGCCGGCGGAGGGCGTCTGGGCGATCTGACGGGCGCGGGCCTTGCCGTGCCAGGTGAAGCTGTAGCGCTCGCGCTCGTTCTCAACGTGGTCGCCCAAGATCTGCCGCAGGGCATCGAAGTTTACTTTCCAGCGCGGGCCGTCTTGGTCTGAGCCTTTTGTGAAAGCGTCGGGGAAAAGCTCGCGGAGCCGTTCGATGTTCTCTTCCACGATGTCCGGCGAGGCGCCGTCGCGCTTGGGGTCGAGCTTGTCCATGGTCATATCCGGTGTCGTCTTATAGTCCGGCGGTGGCTTGCCGGAGTTGTTGTTCGAGTTGCTTGATGCGGGTGTTGAGCTCCATCTGGCGGTTGAAGCGGGTCTCCTGCTTGATCTCGGCCCGCAGGCGGGCGATCTCGCCCTCCAGCCGGTGGCATTCGGTCAGCCGGTCGCGGCGGGCCTGTTGGTGCTCCGCCCGGGTAGGAACGTGGAATTCGCCCGTCAGGCGGGCGCATGCCAGCGCCAGTAGCCGCTGGTGCCAACCATCGTAGAGGGCATAAAGATGGCTCCGGGGCAGCTTGTCCACCGCGAGGCTCTCCAGAAAGGCCGCTTCCACGTCCTCCGGTGCTTCGGCGTCCAGCCAGCGCGTCAACAGAAGGGCTTCCGCTACCGTGGCACCGTGCTCCGCGCGGCTGGCTCGCTTGTGGGCGGTGCTCACCGCGAGCCGGCCATTGTGCACGAGGACCAGGAGCAGCGGGTAGGGAATGGCCCGGTGAATCAGCTCTGCCAGCCGTTGAGCACGGCGGGGGCTGCGAAGCTCGGCTTCGACGACCGCCAGCTCCGGGTAGTCGCGCTCGTCGTCCTGGTAGACGCTGACCGGGAGCGTGCTGGGCTTGATGGTGTACTGCCACGTGACGGTCTCCACGTCGTCCGTGAAGGCGCGGCGGTCCGCGGCGGACAGCTCGGCATTGTCGAAGAACAGTTTCTTGTAGACCCGCTTGCCAAGGTGACAGGCCTCGGGCAGGGCCAGGCGGTCGTAGAAGCGCTGCATCAGGCCGCCTCGGCGCCGTCCTGGATGATGAGGTAGGCGACTACCTCGAAATCGTCCATGCCCCGGAAGCTGTCGCGGCTGACCACCGTGCCGCCGGGCTGGAACAAGCTCTCCACACCCCGCTCTTCCGCCTTGCCGGTCACGGCAGCGACGGCCCGCGCGAGCAGGTCACGATAGTGCGCCATGTCCCAGCCATTCCGGGTGGGACGGTTGAACCGGGCGACTGCCCGGTCTTCCGGGTGGCCACGGCCCAGGGTCAGGCGCTTGAGGGCATCGAGAACCCGCCGGGTGTGGGTGAAGTTGAGCCGCACCGCGCCGTCGTCGCCCACGTACACCAGGTAGTGGGGCGCCAGGGGATAGGTCGGGTCGCCCTGGACCCTGGCGTTCATGTTGCGCAGACAGAAGATCGCACCCGGCCCCAGGTCCTCGCCGTCAACCAGATCGTCGATGGGCGTAACGGCGAAGGCACCCAGGGGCATGCGCTTCAGTCGAGCGCCATGCTCCTTGAGGTACTCGCCCAGGTCCATGCGGTAGTCGTTAAGGGTGAGGTCGGTGATCGAGATGCCGTCGGAGAGGTCCTCAATGCTGGGGACGTCTTTCTGGAGCTGGTGGAGCTGACGGCGGCGGTACTCGAGGTCGTTCATGGCGTCGCCTTCGGCGTACTCGATGACGTTCTCCTCGCCGGTGGCAGAGATGTCCAGCAACACCATGCGCCCGGCCACGCGGGCTTCCAGGTCGATGTACTCGTCCAGCTCCATGTTGGGCCAGAAGTTGACGAGCTGGATGACGTCGTTGGTGGAACCGAGCCGGTCGATCCGGCCGAAGCGCTGGATGATGCGCACCGGATTCCAGTGGATGTCGTAGTTGACCAGGAAATCGCAGTCCTGGAGGTTCTGGCCCTCGGAGATGCAGTCGGTGGCAATGAGTATGTCGAGCTCCGGGCCGTCCCTATCGGCTCGCTCCTTGGAGACGGGTGAGAAGGCGGTAAGGATGGACGGGATGTCGCGACGCAGACCCGGGACGGTGCCGCGATTACCGTGGGTGTGGCCCGTCACCTTGGCGGTATGCAGGCCGAGCGTCTCCCGCGCCCAGTCGGCGATCTCGCCATACAGGTAATCGGCGGTGTCGGCGAAGGCGGTGAAGATCAGCACCTTGCGGTTGCCGGGGTTGATGGGGTTTACCGCCTTGGCCTCGATCTCCGCCTTCAGGCGGTTGAGCTTGGCGTCCCGCCGAGCGGAGACGTCTCGGGCCTCGCGCAGGAGCTTGACCAGCTGTGCCTCGTCCTCCTCTAGGTCCTGGCGCCAGCGCACCCGGTCCACGTCCTGAATCAGCACCTTGACCTTGTTGCCCACGAGGTAGGGATCGAACGCCTCGTCCTCCACCTCGATGTCCTCGATGCCCCATTCCTCGATACCCGTGGCGTCGTGGCTTTCTAGGCGTTCCTTCAGTTCGCGCACGCCGCCCAGGAGTTTTTCCACGGTCAGGGCGAAGGCGTGAATGGAGCTCTCCATGCGCTTGAGCATGTTCACGCGCATGAGGTGGATGAGGCTTTGCTCGCGATCCTTCTGCTTGAAGATGGAGCCGCCGGTCACCTGCATGTCGTACTTGCGTCCGTACTCCTCCAGCTTTTCGGGCAACACGTAGGTAATCGGTGCGTAGGCGGCGAGGTTCAGTCGACGGATGTCCCGATTGATCTCGCGCAGCTCGGGGAAGTACTCGGCCTCGTCGATGGGTGGATAGAGGTTGCGGGGTGCGGCCCGGTGCGGGAAAGCCCCGACCTCCGACATGTCATAATACTTCTCGATGTGCTTGCGCGAGCGGGCGATTGTCAGCCGGTCCAGCAGGCTGAAGTAGTCGAAGTTCAGCGCCTCCAGCAGCCCTTCGGAGGTGCGCTTTTCTTCCCCTTCCCGCAACCAGGCGTTGAAACGCTTCTGGGCCTTGCCCAGCGTGTTGTCGATGCTGGCGATACCCTCGGCGTAGAGCGCATCGTCGCGACCCTCGGTGATGAACGCGATCTGGTTCTTCAGATCGTTCATGCGGTTGTTCACCGGCGTAGCGGAGAGCATGAGCACCTTGGTCTTCACGCCGGCCTTGATGATGTCCTGCATGAGCCGGCCGTAACGCGTCAGGCCGTCCTTTCGCGGCGGGTTGTTGCGGAAGTTGTGGGACTCGTCGATGACCACCAGGTCGTAGTTGCCCCAGTTGACCGTCTCCAGATTCAGCTCGCCCGATCTGCCGCCCTCGCGGGTGAGGTCGGTGTGATTGAGCACGTCGAAATTGAAGCGGTCCTCCGCCAACAGGTTGCGGGTGTCGTTGACGGTGTACAGCGTCCAGTTTTCGCGCAGCTTCTTCGGCGCCAGCACCAGCACACGATCGTTACGCAGCTCGTAATACTTGATGATGGCCAGGGCCTCGAAGGTCTTACCCAGGCCCACGCTGTCGGCCAGGATGCACCCATTGAACCGCTCGATCTTGTCGATGGCGCCCAGCACGCCGTCGCGCTGAAAGCGGTAGAGCTTGTTCCAGACCACCGTGTCCTTGATACCCGTGCGGGTCTTGATGATGTTCTCTTCATCAAGATCGGCCAGGTAGTCGCGGAACAGGTTGTGGAGCGTGAGGAAGTAGATCGACTCGGGGGATTTGTCGGCATAGATCTGCCGCAGGCCCGCGAGTAGGTTGGCTTTGGCATCGCGAGCGACGTCCGTGTCGTTCCAGATACCCTCGAACCATTCCAACAGCGCCGCCGCCTCGGACTCCGTGGTGGTTTCCGTGTTCATGTAATAACCGCTGCCGGGTAGGCGACCCAAGCCCACGGTCGTGAACGGTGAGCTGCCGTGGATGGCGAGATTGGCGCCATCCGCATTGGCGATGTGGTAGAGGTTGTGCGGTGCCGGGCGCGACACAGTGCGGACCTCGGCACGGTTATCCAGCCATTCCGCGCATGCCCGCGCCAGCGCAGCGGCATTCAGCCTATTGCGGAGCGGCCGGTCTGCGTCACCGCCAATCAGGCTGCAATGGGGGGCGCCATCCTCGCTGGCCTCCTCGAGCGGCAGCAGCAGGCGCGCGGCCTCTACTTGTCGCAGGGCGCCCCCCATCGTCTCGTAGCCATAAATCGAGAAGTCCGACGCGAGCACCGAGAGGCTAGCGCCATCGGAGATGGCCTCGGCGAGCGCACGAGCGAGATTTCCGTGGGCTTTGTTATCGATCAGCATTAGCCCTGCCCCCTATGGAAACTCTTTCGCTATTGCCGCCACCTTTCGATGTGACGCAGTATGCAGCATGAGCATAATTGGTGGTAAGGGCCACGGGGTCGACCGGAGCCACCTGAGCCAATGGAGTGCGCCGTGCCGAGGCTAGATCAGCTGCCAGAGGGATTGTCCGCAGGGCACCGGGATGGTGCGCCAAGCAGGTCAGATGTGGCCGTACGCCCAGGGGTTTTTCGGTCACCAGCCGAATGAAGAGAAAAACGAGGGGGATCGATGGCGGGTATTCTTGAGAAGGTCACGCGGGGCGAGCATGCGCGCCTGGTTCCGGTCGTCGCGGATACCAGCCGGGAGGAGCGGGCCGTGTCGGTCGTCTTGGCGGGGTTCCGGGGCGTCGAGGCATTCCGCGAGGCCGCCCTACGCTCCATCGGCCAGCGCGTCGGTAAGCGCTCACGCTTCACCGCCCTCACCGAGGTCGTCTTCGAGGATGACAGCCATCCCCGCAAGAAGGGCAAGAGGGGCAGCAACGACCGCCCCGACGGCCTGCTGGTGCTCGATACAAGCCGCAAAGAATGGAGTGCGCTCGTTGAGGGCAAGATCGGCAGCGAAACCGTCGACGAGGATCAGTTGAAGCGCTATGTCGCCCATGCGAAGGCCCGCGGGGTCGATGCGGTCATCACCATCACCAACCAGTTTGTTGCCCGCCCCGATCATCACCCGGTGAAGCTGTCCAAGCGCGATGCGAAAGGCATCGAGCTATACCACTGGTCGTGGATGTATCTACTGACTGAGGCGACCCTCCTGCTTGAAGAGGAGGCCGTGGGCAGTGCCGACCAGCGCTTCGTCCTCGAGGAGATCGTGCGCTACCTGCATCACGACAGCAGCGGTGTCTCCGGCTTTCGCAGCATGAACCCCGAGTGGAAGGAGGTCGTCTCCAAGGTCCGCGATCGGGTAAGCCTCTCGAAGAGTGCCGAGGAGGTGCGCAACACGGTCAGCGCTTGGCACCAAGAGCAGCGCGACCTCGGACTCATCCTGTCACGCAAGGTCGGCCGCAGCGTACGCCTGAAGCTTCCGCGTGAGCACCGCAAGAATCCGGACAAGCGCCTCGAGGACGACGCCGAGGCGCTCGTGCGCGAGCACCGTCTGACCTGCACCTTCGATGTGCCGGACGCGGCATCTGACATCGAGGTGGCTGCTGACCTCGCCCGGCGCTCGATCTTCGCGACCATGCGCCTCGAGGCGCCTCGGGATAAGAAAACCACCAAGGCCCGGGTGAACTGGCTCGTCCGGCAGCTCAAGGGCACCGAGATGGAAGGCATCCAGGTCCGGGCCTTGCGCCGCGGCCGCGGACAGCAGCTCCAAGCCTCGTTCGCCGAGCTGGACAAAGATCCCAGGCACCTGGAGGACCCGGAAGGCAATAGCCCGCCCTCTGCCTTCGAGATCTTCTATAGCCTGGATCTTGCAGGGAAGTTCACCGGCAACCGGGTGTTCATCGAGCGCCTCGAGGCGGCCATACCACACTTCTATGAACACGTGGGCCAGCGCCTGCGGGCGTGGGTTCCGCCGCCGCCGCAGATCCAGTCCCGTGATGCCACGGAGAGCGATGGCGAATTCAGCAGCGCGGAGGAGGCGGGCGAGTGACCGCCTCGGACCATGGGTCAATCGAGGGGTGTCGCGTCCCGGATGATTCCGCGGCGTCCGACGAACAGCTCTTCCACTCCGCTGCGAGCGCCCGACCGGTCAGCTTTACGTCCAAGGCCCCCTTTGACGATGAGGGACCGGTGTGGCTCCTGCGTCATAGCGGTATGACGGCTTCCGACCCGGAGCAGACACTCAAACTATGCTCTATTCTTGGGAACAAGGGCAGAAGCCGTGAAGCGGCCGTTCAGACTTGGTGTTAGAGTCTTAGAATTGAGATCGTCAGGGCTTGGTTCGGCACTTACCGCCCCGTAGCGCCTCCTTGGGCCGGAAAGAGCCGATCTGCCTGTTGGTCTTCATTTGCCCGATCACCGACTCAATGGCGCTGCGGCGCTTAAGCTCACCCATCCTGATCGGGTGTTCATGCCGCAGCGTTGGCCAGAAAGGAAGACGACCACGCCCGGATCTCGGCCACCTTGTAGCCGCCATCGACGTAGCAGCGCTTCGGGGCGTCCCGACGGGGGTGATACAGTCTTGCCAGTTGATCTGCAGGAGCTAAGCGCTTGAGCTCGAAATTCGACGCTTACGAGATTATTGGTGTTATAGCGCCGGGCAGCGTCTTCATCTTCGGGGTTACGCTTCTATTCCCCGACTTTAAGTCGGTCTTCTTCGAGCAGGGCTTTTCGGTTGGTGATCTGGGGCTCTTCGTTGTCCTGTCCTTCGTCGCAGGTCATCTCGTCCAAGCCGCTGGCAACCTTGTCGAGATAGTAATTTGGAAGCCATTAGGGGGCATGCCGACAGATTGGCTTGTTCACAATCCGCGGAGGCTACTCCATGACACACAAGTCCAACGGCTGCGCCAAGCCGTCAAAAACGACTTCGACTGTGAGCTTCAAGATCTTTCTTCCGCGCAACTAGCACCGATCGTCCGAGAGATGTATGTCGTCGCTCAGGCGAGAGGCGACACTTCACGCATTGATTCATTCAATAGAACGTATGGACTCATGCGCGGCGTGACGGGGGCGTTCGGGGCTCTCGCAATCATGGCTCTGGTTGCCAATTGGCCAGCTTGGAGGCTTGGAGCCTTCGCGGCACTAGCCGCTCTTATCGGCGGCTACCGCATGGTGCGGTTCGGGAAGCACTATGGACGAGAGCTTATCGTTACCTATCTCCGGCTCACCAAGCCAAGACATGGCTAAACCCAGAGGTGTGCTCCGTTCCCTTCAGGCGACGAGATTACTAACAGCGTCGGTAGCCCGTTCGAACGATCCCTATCACGAAACGATTCCATGGTTCGGCGGTCCTTCTCCGACATCGCCGAATCAGATCGGGGATGACTGTGCCAAGTTCCAATCAGACTTACCTTGCCACCGGCGCACCGGGCAAGCCGCCTCTCAAGTCGGGTTTGCCCCGCCGGGCCGAGTTCGATGGCAGCAGCCGATTGTTCCGTGCCCGGCGGCACGTCACTCACGGCGACCACATATAACTGTTTGAGAACGAAATCATATCCGCCGTAGAGGTAACCCCCGGCCTCGATCTCGCCGTGGTCGAGGCGCAGCTCGTCGAGCCGCTGGGCCGCACCTGGCGAAAGTCGCACTTCCCAGCTGGGCGCATCCGCGGCCTCAAGCACGGTCACCGCACCGCCGTAATCGAACCACCGCCAGCCCAGCGGCGTTCCGTCTTGCGCAAGCGGGTTGATCCCAAACCCTGGGGAAGGCACGCGGCTCTGAATGCCAATGATGGTCGGCATAAAGGCAGCCGCATGCTGCGCGACTAGGTACTTGGGCATCCGCGTCGTGGCGGACGCGCAGCCCATGCCAACAACGAGTTCTTCGGAAGACGTGCCGGCGGCTTGCTCCCCTCGCAGCCACTCCTCGACGGCCTTGTCCTCGACAGCCCGCGCGCACAAATCATAATACAGGTCGATCGCGTTCGGCGTGTTTCCCGCGCCCGTCAGAAAGAGGGTCCCCAATCGTCCACCATGGAAGATCTCCATTCGCAGGAGTCTATTCTCGGCTGGCAGAGACGCGCCGGCCAAGCGGCGTCGCACCCTTTCATCCGCCGTGGCGTCAATAATGAAGGGATAAACGCCGGCGACCTTTGTAAGGTCCTCGTCCGAAAGGCTCGCAACATCATGCTCCAGGACCTCGCGCTGTATCTCCTGACCGTCAAGCGTGATCTTGCCCGCTAGCTTGTCCAGATGCGCGCACTTGGGCGCGTAAAGGTCTTCGATCGTCGCATTGTGGCGCCCAAGATTGTGCGGTTCGACAATGTCGTTGTCGCATACTGCGATCTTCGGGATGCCGGCTCTGAGCAAAAAGTCCGCGACACAACTGCCCAGGGCGCCGTAACCCAGCAAGGCCATCGGTGCGATTGTTTGTAGCCCCGAGGTAAAGGCCAGCATTTCGCGGCTTGGAAGCTGCAGGCCGAGCAGTTGCTGCACTGGGACCGCGGCGTCAATCGGGTTGTCCTCATGCCTTTCGCAATGGAGGAGGTAGGCCCGCATTTCCAGGCGGCGGGCCTCAGGCTCGGATGCCATGCCGAACACCGATGCCGAGATCGGCTCCGGTCGCCATATGCCAACCAACAGCGCCACCGGCCGCCTGCTGGTGGTTTCTCGGCCAGCGAGCTCCAATAGGGCAGTCATGATTGCTGTGGGAAGCTGGGCGTCGATCGCGGTTCCCTCGAGTCCGGCCTCAATCTCCCCGTAGCTGTTCCATACCCCGAAAAGTTGACGCTCTATGGACTGTGCTCGGTCCGACCATACAAAAACCCAGGGGACGTAAGCGGCGATACCCGGTTCTTTTGGGGACGCCTTGATCTGCCTCCGTGACGCTTGAACCTGCGCATCATCGTTCAGATCCACCGGGGGTGTCAGAAACACCACACGGCCACCAAGTTCCTCGCTTAACAGTCGCGCCACCCCGCAGCGGTAGCCTGAATCTTCTACCTCGTTCAGCGCCAACTTTTGGAAGAACCCGATATTAAAGTAACCACCACGGGCGTCCTGCCCTTCGCCCATGGGCACCGGCTCCCAACCGTCCTTCATCAGCTGCCCGGTCTTGGCGTCGTGAAACCAGTCGGAAAGCCGATCTAGCACGCCGTCGACACCGTAGCGGTCATAGACAGCCTGCAGGCCGGCGCGTACAAGGCACAGGCTTGCCGGATGCTCGAGCGGCGTTGGGTTGATGTGCCCAATCTCGCGAGGGAAGTCTGGACGAGCGCTCCAGACGGCTGGAGCATACATACCTACGGCTTCAACTGAGCGGTACACGAGCGTTATCGGCTCAATCTCCTGGATAGGGGTAGCCACGGGCTCGAGAAGTCGCTCGGTCTTAAGGTCAAACCCAATATGTACTCTGTCCGATTCGTCCGTCGTTACGGACAGGGTGTCCGAGTTGACCGCCGGCCACCGGCAGATGCGACTGACTTCACGCCTTAGCGCGTCGGGCCAGTCCGTCTCAGGCATCGTGCGGTTATCACGTCTGTCCGGCATTCATCCGTAACCGCCACCGCGTCCACTCGACGTGCCGGTAGTGGTGACAAACGGCCCCGCCATGAGTGCCCGCGTCGGTCCACCGGCACTAAACTTGAACACTACGTGGTCCGGCTTGTCCCCCTCCTTGTCGCCACCCGTACACAGGAACCGCTTACGCACATCATCCGTCACCTCACCCCCGTCCGCGAGAATTTTCAGGTACCGGTTTCTCGCGTGGTATGAAGGCGGCGTCGGCCCACCCCGCACGATCCGTTTGCTGCTCGCTATGACGTGGCCGTCACCGCGCTGTTCCCCAAGTGCTGCTTCCGCCTCCGGCGAGGGCACAAATGTCTCGTCCTTGGTATCTGGATTTTCGATGCGCCCGATCGAACGGCGGGAGCAGTGGTGCAGCGACAGCAAAATGTGCCACGCAAGAGCGTCCGGATCATTGCCGAGGACTTCGTCATGGATTCGTTCCCAGACCTCGACGGTCGAGTCCCCACCGAGGAGCACGTAATTCTTCTTGCCCCCGACGGTAATTGTCCACCGGATTACCAGGCTTGACGGGTTCGAGCTGTTCGGATTGTCCGGGTCATCCGACTCCGGAATATTCGCCTCTTCAGGCGTCGGCGCAAGCAGGCGCCAATCCAAGCCGTCCGTGATCGTGCCCGATTCATGCGAGCCAGTGTCCATGATGACCAATCGATTGCCATCCCTTTCCCCCGCCGGTGTACCGCGCAACGCCTTCCGACGCTTGATCTCATCGATGACAGGCTTCGAAACGTCCGTCGTGTAATGGGGATCGGCGCCATAGGGGCTGCACCAGATTTCATTGACAATGATCTTGACTGGTCCATCTTCGGGGTCGTCATCCCAATCATCGGGCGATCCAAGATGGAAGACCTCGCCGAATCCGCACAGGTGGTCTTGGTCCGGATGCGTCAGCACGAAGATGTCCAGGTAATCGCCGGTACAGGTAGCCCGGATATCGGGGGCGAAGTCCGGGGCATCGTCATCATTTTCGTCCTGGCACCGGCTTGCCCGGTGACAGATATCAGTCATGATCGTCCGATCATGCGCCTGAAGCAGCACCGAGTCACCGTTTCCGGAGGCAAAAAAGGCTATCTTGTGGCTCATATCCATATCAGGACACTAGATATTGGTCTTAAGACCCGTTTAACGCGTCCCTCACCTGAAAGTCAACCCTCCCCCGCGCTGAGTACGAACTCGCTTTCTACCCAAATGGGGCTCGGGGTCGATTCGGGGCCCGGGGTCTAACATTCCAACACTCCTTCCTGTTGGATGACCGCTCTTTGATCCGACCGTCATCGGCATGCCCGGCATTCCCACGGTGTCCGCTTCAACCCCGGTTGCCGCAACACCCCGCGCTCGGCCTCCTCGGGCCCCTGTCCTACGACACCGTATTTCGGAGTGCGGTAGTGGGAGAATCTCCTGCCATAGAAATCGCATCGAGGAGTGTTGTGCTGCCCTGCACGTATACGCGCTATCGGGCACCTCGTCGCCCTCGGTATCCGGGATGGGGAACTCGAGCGCCTGGCAGAGCTCGTGGACGAAAATCTGCGCATTGGACTCCTCGGGGCCGGTGGTGCAACGGGCCAGCGCTGGATGAACGCCTCCACCTGCGCCGCTGGTGGCTGCCCTGTGGCCCCGTGGGTACGGTCCTCCATGTGCGATCAATCCGTTGCCGCCACCCTCCGATGTGACGCAGTATGCAGCATGAGCATAATCAGTGGTAAGGGCGACAGGGTCGACCGGAGCCATCTGAGCCAATGGAGGGCGCCGTGCCGAGGCTAGATCAGCTGCCGGAGGGATTGTCCGCGGACCACCGCGAAGCGCTCGAGTGGTTCGCCGACCGGGCCGGGGCGGAGATCGCATCGCTCGGCCAGCCCCCCTCGGGCCTCCACCTCGCCAACCGCGCCAAGGACATCCACAAGCCCAAGGGATGGCGCTATGCGCTGAGCATCCGGGCGACGCTGTCCCGCCAGTACGACGACAAGGAGCCGGAGTGGCTGCCGGATGGATCCTGGCGGTACGACTACTACCAGGAAGGCACCGATCCCGCCCAACGGGATGAGGAATACACCAACCGCGGCCTCGTCGCCTGCATGGGGGACGGGGTGCCCGTCGCCGTGCTCCGCCAGACGCAGGGCAAACCGAATGTCCATTACCACGTGCTCGGCCTCGCCTACGTCCGCGGGTGGAAGGATGGCTGGTTCTCGCTTGAAGGCATCCTGGGCAGCGGGAGCCACGGCGAGGCGGCCCCGTCCCTCTCGGCTGATGCGGGAAACGAACAGCCGTTCTCGCCAGAGTCCATCACCGATTCGCGCAAGCGCACGCTCGCCACCATCGTCCAGCGGCGAGGACAGGCGACGCTTCGCCAAGCGCTGATCGAAGCCTACGAGGGTCGCTGCGCCATCACTGGTTGCGAGGTGCTAGACGTGCTCGAGGCGGCGCACATTCACCCGTACCGCCGCGAGGAGACCAACTATCCGAGCAACGGACTGCTGCTAAGGGGAGACGTGCACACGCTGTTCGATCTAGGCTTGCTCACGGTCAACGCGGCAACCCTTCGTGTTGTCCTGGCTCGAAGGATCCGCGCATTGCGGTCCTCGTGCCGATCTCTCCACGGGGCGCGGATTAGCGTGCCTCACGACCCATCTCAACAGCCCTCGGGGGAGGCGCTGCGCTGGCACGCCGAGCACGTTGCCGCCGACGGACTGCACCTAGAAGCGCCACACCAATGAGCAACGGGGGCTCTCTGTGGCAACGGACCGTACAGAGGATACGCGAAACCCTGAAAGGCCTTTGGTTCCGCCTGCCGGCACAGCTGCGCCACAAATTTGAAGGTGACCCAAGTGTTTTCCAGCGCTTTCTCTGGCGCTACCGAGCCGGATTATGGTTCGCTGTTTCCATCCTGGCGGTAGTGTTTGTTGCGTGGCTGTTCGGAGTGTGGAGCGCCATAGGCGCGCTGCGTGACCAGGCGGTGCGCGTGTTTGCAGTGATTGAGCAGACGCCGCTCCCAGAAAGGCCACCACCTGATCCGTCACAGGCCTTCCGGAACCTGCTATGGGGCATCTCAGCCCTAGGCGGCGCTCTTGTAGCGGTAGCCGGCCTTCTGCTTGCCGGATGGCGATCCTACACGCAGGCGCGCGCAGCGCAGATCGAGAATCGGCGAGTCGAGACCGAGACGTTTGCCCGGGCGATCGAACACTTGGGCAACGATGACTTCGCGATACGGTTAGGCGCAATCCTGAGCCTGGAGAGCTTGGCACGCGAATCCCCCCGTCTTCACCAGCCCATTATGGAAGCGTTCTGCGCCTATATCCGGGAGAAGCGGCCATGGCCCCCACTGACGGTCACTTCGGAGCAAGAAAACGCTACTGAGCATCAGGATGGCGACGATGAAACGCCGGCCGCGCGAGGAGAGGGACCGGAAAGCTCATCCGTTGGTGTGGGCGATACTGGAACAACGCGATTTCCTGCTGACTTGCAAGCTATCCTTACCGCGATCGGCCGTCGGGAGCGCAGACACGAGAGCTCAAGGGCTTGGCTTCTGCTCCGCAATACCGACCTTCGCCGAGCGGACCTCTCATATGCTCATTTCGAAGATATAGACCTCGGGGGCGCTCAACTTGAGGTCGCTACTCTGTCTTACACGCATCTAGATAACGGGTGCCTTGAAGGTTCCCATTTAGAGTGCGCAGGTCTTATTAGAACTCGGTTACAATTCGCAAATCTTCAAGGGGCGCACCTCGAGGGCGCTGGACTGCTCAGCGCGGAACTTGAAGGGGCGGACCTTTCAGGCGTTCATCTTGAGAACGCAATGATCGCAGCTACCAACCTCAAGGGCGCGGATCTTACGGGCGCTCATCTTACAAATGCACAGTTTCAGGACGTAAATATCCGAGGAACGAGAGTTAACATGAGCGATATTTGTCAGAACCAAATTGATAATGCTAATGGAGACTCGTCGACAGTAATCCCAGCAGGCCTAGTACGCCCTACCCATTGGGAAATTTCCCCCTAGAGTCGAGAGACAGCCACTCCGTACGCGGACCTCAATTCCTCCATGCGCATGACCGCGGCGATTGCGGCCCGGCGGCCACCGCTGCGCCGGCCACTGAATCCGAGGGCGCACCGCTATCCAGCATGACCTAACCTGCGCAGAGGACCACGGACTCCGTCACCCGGCGGGGTCACGACCGACGGCTGCGCTCGCCCCGAGGTTGGATTTCCGCCATAAGGCACGCTACATTTCGCATATTGAGACCCGGAAGGACTCGGCACATGGCTCCCAGAATCCCGCGCAGCCCCGATCAAGACCCCATGCGCGCGCCGCTCATCGGGCCACGCCGCAGTGCCGCCAATACAAATCCCTATCTAAAAGCGTAGCAACCTTATGGGCAGCTTAGTCCAGCAGGCGTTTACCCGCCATGCTGCGCACGGCGAAGAAATGCTTCACTGTTAGGCGGAATGCTTTATGACTGTGTACTGGAATTTTTGAGGCGGAACCTTTTCATGTGGGCAGGTGGAATTTGGGACTTCATTGCGGGCGGACTCATATTGTACATGCTTCTTTCCCGTGTATTGCTTGGGGATATGCGGGGAGCAGCGAGACTGATATTTGGGTTAGGCATATGCGGCGCCGGGCTCGGAGCTTGGCTTTTGATGCTTCTATGGATTAGCCCGCAATACCAAGTGCCGGCCATTTGGTCCCATGTCATTGGCATTGGACTTGCCGCTGCAGTTGGGTTTGGTGGCATACGGTTGATGTACGTTGTATTCCCCGAGGCTGCAGAGGAGGATTGCTTGATAGTACGGAGGCGTTGGGGCGATAATCAGGATCGGAATGACTAATCTTGAGCCTAGAAATGCCTTCGAGTGTGACTTCGGCAAACGCTACGCGTTTTTCTCAACCCCTCGAGGCAGCCGTTATGCGCAAACGCTGGAGGTATACATGGAGTGGTCTTGGAAAGCGTTCTTGATCCTACTCCCTATAGCAGTCATATTCAGTATGTTCAGCCGTGGTGCTATGAACGCTCAGAATGTGGCGAAGCATGGTCCAGAAGCCGACTACAGAGCTAATTCGGGTATGTCGGTCTTTGGCTCAGTTGTTGGTGGTAGCGTTTGGGCGACAATTATTACGTTGGTCATTGGTTTGTTCTAGTCTTCCATGTGAGTATGGAGAACCCTTTCAAAAACATTGAGCTGAAGTTCTGGCCGGATTTCCTGTTGGCCATATCTGGTTTGGCCTTCGTTGTTTCGGTTGCCGCTATGTATTCTGGTGCCACGCTCGCTCGAAGCTTGTCGGTAGGTTTTTTCGGTCTTGTGCTATTTGGCATAGGAGGAAAGATTTCCCATCACCGGTTCAGAGATCCAAATATTCGAGAGAATAGCAACGCTTGGTTTTCGGGTTGGCGGCACAGCATGCTGGCAAACTTATTCGCTGCCATTGGTGTTATTATAGTTCTTCTATCTGTGTGGCTGATTTCCAAACCAAATGCCTAACAAGACCATCAACTCGGACCGCCAAGCCTTCCGCTACGCTTCAGGATTGCCGGCCGGTTATGGCTGTCGTTAGAACTCTGAGAATCTGAGAAGGAGCGGTATACCGTGCCAGATCCAACACAAGCGATTCCGGTGTGGGTTGCTTATCTTTCCGCGCTCCTGACGCCGACCATAGCGATCCTTGGCTCAGTGATCGGGTTCCTCCAGTGGAGGACTAATCGTAACCGCCTGAAGCACGAGCTTTTTGATCGCCGATATGAGCAGTTCGAAGTAGTCAGGAACTTCCTCGGATCAATCATGTCATCAGGAAAAGCCACTGACGAGAGGCAGTTCAAATACCTGTCGGGCACTCGAGGGGTCAGATTCGTCTTCGACAAGGAACTGGCCGAGTATTTGGATGCGCAAGTGTGGAGACCGGCTATCGAGCTAGCCTGTCTCGATGGAGAACTTCAAGGTGTCCCTGTTGGTGAGGAGCGGTCGAGGAACGTGAGACGGCAATCGGAGCTCAAAAGACAGCTCTATCACGAACTGGAAACTCTTGATGATATATTTGCGAAGTACCTTCAGTTACACCACTAGCCTTCTAACAAAATGCTCACGCCGATGCGAGATTCTTCGCGCGGCTTAGCGTTCCGTTGAACGTCCACTTTTGGCCGTGAAGAGACGCTGAGCCTGCTGGAGACGGCGGTGCGGCTGGCCCGCCGCGATCCGGACCGCCGCAAGGCCCTGGTCACCCTCGGCGAGGGCTGGGTGGCGGAGGAGGCGCTGGCCATCGCGCTGTACTGCGCGCTCTCCCGGGATGACTTCGAGGCGGCGGTGATACTGGCGGTCAGCCGCGGCGGTGAGGTGGACCCATTGGCCTGGACAGGTCAGCGGGGTGTAGAAGTAAACCTCCGCCCTTCTCAGTGGCCGATGCTGGGGCATTATGCAAGCCCATAGGCTTCGGCCGGTGTTGCCTGCGCCAAGCCCTGGTTGGGCCGGCGGTAGTTGAAATACTCGAAGTAGGTGTCCAGCCCTTCGAGCAGGGTTGCGACCTCCGCGAACTCGTGCGGATAGACCAGTTCGTACTTGACGCTGCGCCAGAGGCGCTCGACAAAGATGTTGTCGTAGACGCGCCCTCGGCCATCCATGCTGATCGACACCTCGGCGGCCTTCAACCGCTGCGTGAACGCCTCGCTGGTGAATTGCGTGCCTTGGTCTGTGTTGAAGATCCCGGGCGTGCCGAAGCGTTGCAGTGCCCGCTCCAGCGCCTCCAGGCAGAACGCGGTGTCCAAGCTCCCAGGCCAGAACGAACCGGCTGTGCCAGTCGATGATGGCCACCAGATACATGAAGCCGACGGGCATTGGAACGAAGGTGATATCGGCCGCCCAAGCATCGTTCGGCTGCCGGGGCGGGCACTCCCGCAGCAGGTAGGGATACACCGGATGCTGTGGCTGCTTGCGGCTTGTGTGTGGACCCGGCGCAATCGCCTGCAGCCCCATCATGCGCATCAGCCGCTGCGTGCGCTTGCGATTGATCCGCCAGCCCTGCCGGCGCAGCGCTG
The DNA here is from genome assembly GCF_052060015.1 of Arhodomonas sp. SL1. NCBI lineage: Bacteria > Pseudomonadati > Pseudomonadota > Gammaproteobacteria > Chromatiales > Ectothiorhodospiraceae > Arhodomonas > Arhodomonas sp. SL1. The sequence goes on from NZ_JBPODZ010000010.1 coordinate 36,244, forward strand.
CCGTCATCTGCCGGGAGCCGTACCACGGCGTGTCCAGATACTGCCGGTCGATCGCCTCCATCAGCGCGATCTGCTCGGCGGACGCCGCCACCGGCTGGTAGTAGTACGTGCTCCGCGGCAGACCCAGAAGCCGGCATTGCCGCGAGACCGAAAGCCGCGGATGATGGGGTTCGATCAACCATCGCCGGTCACGACTCCGGGCTGGCAGATTTTTTTTCAACCATGCCAGCTCCATGTCCAGGCGCCCGATCTGCTCATAGGCACGCGCCAATTCCGCTTCCTGATCCTTGTGCCTCTCCCGTCGCGCACCGGATTGAAAGAGCTCGCCGGCGTTGTCGCGCAGTTGCGCCTTCCATTGAGCAACCTGCGTCGGGTGGATCCCATACTCGCGAGCCAGCTCCTGGCTGGTCTTCATGCCCATGAGTGCGTCCAGAGCCACCTTGGCCTTGAACTCCGGGCTGTGCCGCTTGCGCTTCGCTGCCATCGTCCAACAACCTCCGCGTGTTGGCTCCATCGTAACGCGGACGGTTTACTTCACGACCTGTCCAGTTTTCGGGGTCCACTTCACGGCGACAGCGACTCCACCGGCGCCATCTGCGGCAACCTGCGCGGCGCCGAGCGAGGCCGGCGCGGCATCCCGGATCACTGGTGGGACGCTGAAAACCTGGAGCTGTGGAGGACGCTGCTGATCACCGCCGTCGAGCTGCGCCGGCTCACCGGCCTCGACGATAACGCCTGGCAGGAGATCGCCGAGCTCTTTCCCCTGGAGTGATGGTTCTGCAATGCTGCGGCTGACAGGGAGCGGGAGGCGATGACATGCCAATGGAATACGCGCTAATGGGCGTGCAGGTGATTGCTGTGCTCTTCGGCCTCGGCGTCCTCGCGTGGGCGCTTGCGTCGCGGCGCTCCTATGAACGGGAACGCAAGGCACGATCACATACTCGGGCCCACGATGGCGCCGGATCGGACGGGGAGCACCCCCGCGGAAACGGGGGATAGGGTTCCACCCGAGCCCTGACAACGGGAATTGCCTTCGCGCTGAAGCAGTGGCAGCCAGCGAGGGGCTCAGAGAGCCAAGGCGTCTACCCTCCGAAGGGTATTCCAGTGTTCCCTTGCCAGGAAATACTCCGTTGATATGTACGCCCGACCGGCACCTCCCGTCCATCGGTGAGCAGGATGCTCAGGCGACCATTGCTTCGATTGACTCGTTCCACCGCCGCGTGGGCAACCCACCAAGAGCGGTGCACGCGTTGGCCGAGCGCACCGAGCTCCCGGGCGGCATCCTCCATCCGGCAGAGTAAGAGTTGTTGTCCCCCACTCGTGTGGACCACGAGGTAATGGTCCTGCATCTGCAGACAGAGCAGTTCGCCGGCGATGGGGTCCCCGAGCCGCTGAAAAAACAGGTTCCCCGTCGTGGGCGAATCGCCGGATTCCGTCTCATCCGGAGCCGGAGACACACCACCGCCGGCGGGGTCGGGCGCCTCGGACGCATTCAGATAAAACACCACGGAGAGTACCGCGCATACCAGGAATACCTTCCAGAACAGGCCGATGATGCTCTCCCCGGGAAGACCGGCAATGGAGCCCGCAGTATGCACCACGCCGGTCGCCGGTATGGCGGCAAGCAGGCTGCCCGCCAGGGGCACCATCAACGAGCGTGCGGGGGCCTTGTCACTGATCCAGGCGTCCAGGCGGCGCACGGCAAGGTCGCAGAGGACCCAGTTCACCAACACGATACTCAGCCAGTAGGTGATGCGAGCGGGCCAGGCCAGCGCCTGGAACGTTCCGAACGGCCCCAGCAGCCCCAGGATCACGCCAGCGGCCGCGGGTGGACCCACCAGCACCGCGTGTCGCCACCATTCACGCATCGTGACTGCGGTGCTGGACGCCATTCACGAAAAAATCCCGTCGCCCGCGAAACTTACGTTGGCCGCCATCCATACCCCACCTACGGTTCCGGGAAACCTCACACGAAGGAGCCGCGTCCATGTCCGCATCGGCATCCAGCACTGCCCGCATCGACAGCCTCGATGTGCTCCGGGGATTCGCCATCCTCGGCATCCTGGTGATGAACATCCAGGCCTTTTCCATGGTCAGTCAAGCCTATCTCAACCCGACCCTCGGAGAGAGCCTGACCGGTTCCGATTTCTGGCTCTGGGCGATCGCTCACGTGGGGTTCGACTCGAAATTTCTGGCGCTCTTTGCCGCGCTCTTCGGTGCCGGAATGGTGGTCATGGCCGAGCGTTCCGAAGCCGATGGCGCGGGCCCCTGGCGCCAGCACACGCGACGGATGGCTATCCTGGCCCTGATTGGTATGGTCCACGCCTACGGCATCTGGTACGGCGACATCCTCTTCATCTATGCCGTCGTCGGCATGGTGGCGTTCACTTTCCGCAGGGCCTCCATTCATCGCCTGCTCGCCCTCGCCGCCCTGTTCTATGCCGTACCGGTAGTGATGGGGCTGGCGATGACGGGGCTGTTTCTTATCATGCCTGGACCGGGGTACGAGGCCACCGTGGCCGCGTACTGGCAGCCTCCGGCCGAGGCCATTGCCGCCCAACACGACGCCTACCGCAGCGGCTGGCTCGGCCAGATGGCGCAGCGTGTCCCCGATGCGGCCACCATGCACCTGCTCGCGCTGCCAACCGAAGAGGGCTGGCGCGTGCTCGGGTTGATGCTTGCCGGGATGGCCGCGCTGAAGGGTGGGCTGCTGACCGGTGCCTGGCCGCTGCGTCGCTACGTTCGCACCGGCGTGCTCAGCGCGGCCTTCGGGTTACCCCTCGTCATCGCCGGCATACTGTTCAACCAGGCCACGGGCTGGGAGATGACCACCTCGCTCTACCTCGGCACCCTGTTCAACCACCTGGGCGCTCCGCTGGTGACACTGGCCTGGGTCTGCGGAGCGCTCATCGTGCTCAAACAAGGGCTGTGGGCGCCGCTGCTAGCCCGGTTGCGTGCGATCGGCAGGACGGCCCTAAGCTGTTATCTCCTGACCAGCCTGCTCGCCACCACCGTATTCTACGGCCACGGGCTCGGACTGTTCGGGCGCGTGGACCGCATCGACCAGATCCTGATCGTCCTCGGAGTATGGACGGTCCTTCTCGTCGTTGCCCCCGCATGGCTGCGCCGTTTCGAGATGGGGCCCGTGGAGTGGCTGTGGCGGTGGGGCGTGAAAGGTGAACAACCGGCACTGCGACGGCAGGCAGCTCCGATCCTGTAGTGCTTCGCGTATGCCTGCTTCGATCATGGAGAGGTACGCCTTGTTGATACCGGCGGCCCGGACCACCGTTTAGGGAGACGCTTACCCTCCCGGATCGGGCCGTCCGGCTCACCTCGGCGGGGGCGGGATCACCATCCTGCCCTCCCAGCAATCGGGTGAGCGGGCGCTGGCCCACGAAGAGTAGATGCTGACCAGGTCGGTGGATCCAGGTGGCAGCAGCATCCTCACGGGGCAACAGTAGCTGCAGCGCGTTGTAGATCCCCAGCAGCAAGCTCAGACGCTCGAGCCGGTTGCGGTCTGGACTTCCCCCGCACCCTGACCACCGCCGTACCGAAAGGCTCAAAGCACGGCAGACGTCTCCGAACGGGCGCATCTGCGGGGTGGGTTCGGGAGGCGAACGGCGGCCGGGGACTGGCCGCCGACTGGATCGCTATAGGTCCACGGTGGTGAACACTGGCCCCTGCGCCGTGACATAGCCCCCGTCGACGACGAGGGTCTCGCCGGTCACGAAGCTCGCCGCGTCGCTTGCCAGGAAGAGCGCGGTGCGCGCTACCTCCTCGGGTTCACCGAAACGGCCCATGGGGGTGGAGCGCGTGACCGCGGAGACGTATTTCTCCGATTGCAGCGCCGGGCCGGTCATGCCGGTCCGCACGGAGCCGGGCAGGATGGCGTTACAGCGGATACCGCGGTCACCGAACTCGTAGGCGATGGAGCGGGTGAGCGCGATCACCGCAGCCTTGCTCGCGTTGTACGCAGTGACGGGGCCCAGGTGCGGCGGCCCACCGCCCACCAGGGCGGCGACCGAGGACTGGTTGATGATGGCGCCCCTCCCACCGGCCAGCATCAACGGCATGGCAGCCCGGCAGCACCAGAAGGTGCCGTCCAGGTTGATCCGCATGACCGTGGCCCAGTCCGCGGGGTCGACGTCCAAGAGGCCCCCGAGGGGTCCCGAAACACCCGCGTTGTTGTACAGCACGTCGAGCCGGCCGTATTCCGCCTCGATCCGGGTCATCATGGCCTGAATCTGCTCCGACTCACTGACGTCGCAGGCCAGGCCGAGGGCTGTGCCGCCGGCGGCGGCGATCCGGTGGGCCGTTTCCTCAGCGGTGGTGGCATTGACGTCGGTGACGACCACGGAGGCACCTTCGCAGGCGAACAGCTCCGCGGCGGCGCGACCGATGCCGCTACCGGCACCGGTGACCAGGGCGATCTTGTTGGCGAGTTGCATGGGGTGTGGGTTCCTTGGTTGGTGCGGTGCCCCGGCGCCCGTGCGGGGCGACGGGGCGTCGGATCACGAGCGCGGGACGCCTTCGAGGTGGCGGAAGGCGTTGTTGGCCCTGGCCTGCTCGACCATCCAGTCGACGTCGACCACCCCGGCAACGGAGCCGTCCTCGTTGTAGCCGACCACGCAGCCGTGCATGAAGCCGAGAAGCGTGCAGCCATCGCTGTGAATGGTGGGGGTGTGCGCGACGCCGCCGGCCTCGCACATGTAGTCACCCTCGCGCACCGTGCCGTGCTCGTAGGAGAACCCGCCCTGCAGGATCAGGGCGTTGGCCGCGCCGATGTGCTTGTGCACCGTCTCCGGCGCGTCCGGGTCGATACGCAGCAGGATGCACGTGTACGAGTGGTTGCGGTCGTAGTCGAGCAGCTTGAACCAGGTGCCCGGCAGGGCCCACTCCGTCCAGGGGACCTGCTCCGCGCGGACGATGGTCGAGCCATCGTCCCAGCACTCGTGGCCAAGGTGTTTCGTGGTGGTTTCCATGGTTACGTCTCCTGTTCGACGACTAGGGTTGGAAGGCAGGGATGACCGCACGGCCGCGGGGTGGCAACCCCGAGGGTCCGCGGACTGGGTCCTTGCGCCGGTAGCGCAGCGCGACGTTCTGGAGTCCCGGGAAACCTCGTGCCATAGTGGCGCCTTCGGATTCGTTCCCCGGGGGCTGGGCGTTCTGTGCGAAACGACCCCATCTGCGAGCAGATCACGAGCAGCGACAGCCTCGCGGCGGCGATGGACACCCTCGGCGGCCGCGCCGCCGACCTGGGGTTCATCGCCGTTCACTACGTCCTCCTGGCCCAGCTGCGCAGCCCCGACGGCGGGCCGGCCCCCCAGATGGCCTCCATGGGCTTCGGGGTCGTGCGCCAGGCCCGCGAGTGGATGGCCTACGTCGAGCAGCAGCAGCGCTACGTCGCCTGGCCGCTGCATGGCATGGCGATGGCCACCACCCTGCCATTCAGCTGGCAGTTCACCCTCGGCGAGCGCTGCAGCTGGAAGGTGCTGGACGGCGGCTCGACGCTGCCACGCTCCGACCTGCCGCTGCGCGGCGGCGAGGTCGGCATCCTGCGCGCCTGCAAGAACCGCACGGGCGTGGACCGGGGTTTGACCGTTCCGCTCCACGACTCCGCGGGCCGCTTCGGGATCCTCAACTTCGTGACCCCGGACACCGGGGTCCTGGAGCACATCGACCCGACGCCGCTGTGGCTGGCGGCCCACCATTTTCACGACCTGGTGCGGGCCAACAGCCGCGAGGTCGCCCTGCGGTCGTTCGAGATCACGAATCGCCAACTCGAGTGCCTCCGGTATGCGGCCCTGGGGAAGACCAACGCCGAGATCGGCGCGATCCTCGGTGTTTCCCAGACGACGGTACGGTTTCACCTGGACACCGCCGCCGAGCGTCTGAATGCGGCGAACCGCGTCAACCTGGTCGCCAAAGCGGTGCAGACCGGGCTCGTGGAGCGGATCCTGTAGGGGCGCGCCGCGTCTTTCGGGCAGCCCGGCCGACACCGGGCAGCAGGCGTGTCAGGGCCGGGACCAGCACGACGGCGGCGATCATGTTGCCGAGGAACATGAAGGCCAGCAGCGCCCCCAGGTCCGCCTGGAACTTGATGGGCGAGAACATCCAGGGTGCCACCCCGAGCGACAGCGTCAGGCCCGTGAAGATCACGATGCGCCCGGTCAGCACGAGTGTGCGGTAATATGCCTCGCCCAGCGGGACCCCGGCGCGCAGCGCCGGCCACAGCACGCCGATCAGGTAGACCGCGTAGTCCACCCCGATGCCCACGCCGAGGGCGATCACCGGTAGGGTCGCCACCTTCACCCCGATCCCCAGGCCGACCATCAGCGCCTCGCAGAGCACGGAGATGGCGACCAGGGGCAGCAGCGCGGTGAGCACGGCCTTCGGCGAGCGGAACACCACCAGACAGACGAGCCCCACTGCCGCGAACACGATGTAGACCATCTGCCCGAACGCCCGCTCGACCACCTGCGCGGTGGCCGCCTCGATCCCCGCGTTCCCGGCCGCCAGCCGGATGGTGGCGCCCTCCACGGCATAGCGGTCGCGGAAGGCCTCGACCCCGGCCACGACGGACTGCAGGGTCCCGGCGCGGTGGTCGGCCAGGTACACGCTGAGGGGGACGAAGTCGCAGTTCATGCCGACGCTGCCCCGGGGCAGCCGGGCGACGATGGCGTTCAGCATGCCCTGCGAGGCGAGCAGATCGCCCCACTTGCCGTTGCCCTCGTTCATACCCACCGACCGCACCCGGACCTGCCCCGCAGCGGACTGGGTCCCGGTCACGCCCGGCAGCGCCCGCAGCCGCCAGGCCAGCGCGTCCACCAGCGACAGCACCTCGTAGCTCGCGCACTGGCCGCGCTGCGTGTCGACCATCACGATCAGGACGTCCGAGCTGGCGGCGTAGTGGTCGCGGAAGAAGGCGGCATCGCGGTTGTAGCGGGACTCCGGGCGCAGCTCCGGCGCCCCCTCGTCCAAGTCCCCGACGGCGAGGTCGCGGGCGATCCAGGCGGCACCGAGGGCGAGCACCACGGCCACCGACACGGCCGTGGCGGCCGGACCGGTGCGCGTGAGCCGGTCGAGGGCCTGCCACACGGGGTGCCGGTCGCTCGCGCGCTCGTGCGCCACGCTGCGTTCCGCCGCCGCACGGCTGACGCCGACCAGGGTCAGGAGCAGGGGCAGGAGGATGAGGTTGGTGACGATCAGCGCGCCGACCCCGAAGCTCGCCATCATCGCCAGCTCGCGGATGACCGGGATCTCGATCACGCCCATGACCGCGAAGCCCACGGCATCGCTGATCAGCGCCGCGATGCCGGCGTAGAACAGGCGACGGAAGGTCAGCCGGGCAGCGGTCAGGCGGTCCGCCCCGGCGGCGACCTCCTGGAGGATCCCGTTCATCTTCTGGGCGCCGTGGCTCATGCCGATGGCGAAGACTAGGAAGGGAACGAGGATGGAATACGGGTCGAGGCTCAGGCCGAGGAGCTGGAGGAGACCCACCTGCCAAATCACCGCGGTCAACGAGCACCCCACCACCAGCAGCGTACTGCGCAGGCACCGGGAGAATCCCCAGAGCAGGGCCATGGCGATCGCGACGGTCAGGCCGAAGAAGGCGGCGACCTGGGTCAGGCCGTTGATGATCTCGCCCACCAGGCGGGCGAAGCCCACCACGTGCAGCTCCACGCCACGCGCCTCGTAGTCCCGCTCCAGCTGCTCCAGCCGGTCGGCGAAGGCACGGTAGTCCAGCGGCTTTCCGGTATCCGGATTGACGTCCAGCAGGGGCACCACGATGACGCTCGACCGCCAATCGTTGGCCACGAGCCGCCCGATCTCCCCCGAGCGCTCGATATTCGCGCGGAGCCGGCGCAGTTGCGCCTCCGTGCCCGTCATGCCGTCGGGCATCACCGGACCGCCGTCGTAGCCCTGCTCGGTGACCGTCCGCCAGCGCGTGTTCGGCGTCCAGATGGACTGCATAAACGAGCGGTCTACGCCGGGCACCAGCAGCAGCTCGTCGTTCAGGTCCTTGAGTGTCTCCAGGTACTCCGGCTCCAGGATGGAGCCGTCCGGATTGGCGACCGCAATGCGCACCAGATTGGAGGTGCCCGACAGCTCGTCCCGGTGATCCAGGTAGTTCTGGACGTAGGGATGGCCCGTGGGGATCATCTTCAGGTAGCTGGTATTGAGTTCGATGCGCGCGGCGTGCAGCGCCATGACGACGGTCACCACGACGCAGGCGCCGACGATCCAGGCACGCGCGCCGAAGACCACGCGCTCCAGCGGCCCGGCGGCGGCGCGGCGGGCGGAGTCAGTCATGGACGGCCTCCGGGCTCAGCGGGGTGCGGACCGGGCCGCCACGGCCGGCGAGGAGCAGCGAGCCGTCCGCAAGCAGGGCGAGGTCGTTGAAGGGGCCACCGGGCACAGTCCGGCGCAGCGACAGACGGTCCCAGCCGGGGGGCGCGCCGAGGATCCGCCCGTCGCGGCCGAGCAGCAGGAGCCCGCCGTCCGGCGTGGTGGCCGCGGCCACCAGCGTGCTCTCGACCGGCGCCGCGAGGGCGTCCCAGCTCGCCCCATCGTCCGTCGAGCGCAGCACCAGCCCTCGCAGCCCGTAGGCGACGAGGGTGCCGTCGGGCGCCACCACCGTCCCGAAGATCGTTCCCTCCGCCCCGGTGTCGACGGCGGCGAAGCGCCCACCGCCGTCCGTCGAGCGGTAGACACGGCCGAACTCCGCGCCGATGACGACGACGTCGGCCGTGCAGGACAGGTCATAGAGGTGGTAGCGGTCGTCCACCGGGAGGCGGTCGAAGATCGGCGTCCACGTCGTGCCCGCATCGTCCGAACGCCAGAGCTGGCCGAAGGCGCCGCTGGCGAGCACCGTCCGCCCTCCCGGCACCGTGCAGACGTCCAGGAACGGCTGTCCGGTCGCCTCCGTAGCGAGGATCGCGAGCCAGCGTTCGGCCCAGTCCGGCAGCGGGTCGTGCCGCCGGCTCAGCGCCCGCCGCAGATCCGCCGCCGCGGTGCGGCCGTCGCGAAGGCGCGTCCAGGTGCGCCCCGCGTCCTCGGTGCGGAGGATCGCACCGCCGTGGCCCACGGCGTAGCCGGTGCCGTCGCCCCGGAACGCCATGGCGGTCAGTGTGACGGCGACGGGCACGGGCGCCTGCCGCCAGTCGCCCGCGTTCCCGCCCGCCCGCAGGACGACACCGCGAGCGCCGGCGGCCACCGCGTCGCCACCGGGCAGGGCCTCCGCCACCACGAGGGGGACGTCCGTCGCTGCCGGCGTCTGCAGGGCGGGCCGGTCCAGGGGCGACGGCAGCGTCTGGGCCGCCCCGGCCGGCCCCGCCAGGGCGAGGGCCGCCCCCAGGGTGGCGGCCCAGCGCCACGCGCGGGTAGGCCCGTTGAGGGAAGTCTGCGCGGTCATCGGCGCTACCGCTGGCTGATGATGGAGAGGTTACCGGGGGTGAAGAAGCGGTCGCTCTTGGGCTCGACCAGCTCGAACCGGGTGTCCAGTCCGTTCATCACCTGCTGGGCGTACCATTCCCCGGTCTGCACGTTGATGGCGCCGTAGGGCGCGGCGACCACGGCCGGGATGTCCGGCATCAGCGTCGGCAGGGAGAAGTACACGCGCCACAGCTCGCCCGCCGCATCGTAGCCCTCGCCCAGGACGGCCATCCAGCTGTCCTCGTCGAGGTAGAAGCGGCGCTTGGCGACGACGTTGCGCTCGCCGTCCGCCAGCGTCGCCTCGACCTCCCAGACGCGGTGCAGCTCGAAGCGCACGGCCTCGGGCGCCCAGTGGTGCTCGGCGAACGCCTCCTCCACCGGCAAGGCGTGCATCCCGTTGACGTTGTAGGGGATGTACATCTCCTTCTTGCCGACCAGCTTCCAGTCGTAGCGGTCGATGGCGCCGTTGAAGACCCACACCTCGTCCCAGTTGATGACGCCGTTGGACTGCGAGTACGGGGTGTCGTAGTTGAGCTGGGGCGCCTTGCGGACCCGCCGCTGCCCGGGCAGGTACTGCCAGGCCTGACGGCCGATGTCCTTCGCGTCGGTGTGCTCGTTGACGACGATGTTCTCGCCGGCGATGAGCGGCGGATCGCTGATGCGGCTCAGGTTGTAGCGGTACCAGCCCTCGAAGCCCTCGCGGCTGCCGTGCGGGTCGTAGTAGGGGAACTGGTTCCACATGTCGCCGGCGGACGAGAGGATGCGGTCGCCGTCGCGGGTGCCGACGTAGTTGGCGAGCTCGGTGTAGAACACGTGCCCGGACCAGATGAGCAGGTGGTTCCAGATCGCCTCCGCCCCGTTCTCGGGGATGGGGAACGGGGGGCCGCCGTAGGCCCCCGTCAGGGACAGCCCGCCTTCGGTCAGTGCCGCGGATTCCGCGTTCCGGCGGGTGTGGTCGTAGACCCATTGCGGGGCCGCCGCGGTGCGGTGGCTGGGATAGACGTCGATGGCGAAGCTGTCCGGGTAGTTGCGAAACAGCGCCTTCACACCCTCCGAGAGTCGGTCCGCGTGCTCGCCCATATTGTCGGCAGTGATCGTGAACAGGGGCTGCTCGTCGGCGAACGGGTCCGGACGGGGATCGCCGCTCTCGTAGCCCGCGGGCAAGGTCATGTGGCCGCCCGTCCACTCGGGGATGGTGCCGGCCGCATTGCCGGCACGTTCGGCGCCGAACGGGGTGAGCTCTCCGCCGAGACGGGCCGCCCCGGCCTCGTCGGCCCCGGCCTGCGTACTCGCCGCCACGCACAGGGAAGCGGTCGCCAAAAGGGTGGTCCTGAACCAGGCCTTCATGATGTGTCCTCCGGGAGTCGTTATGGGATAGCGCCCGCGCATCAGAAGGTGCGGCGCACGTTGAAGGAGATGTGGTCACGGTCCTGCAGCGGCTGGCTGCCGGTGGGACCGAAGTACGCCACGTAGGAGAGATCGGCCTGCCACACGGCGTCATAGGTCGCACCGACGCCGACGGTGACGTTGCCGGCACGTTCGTTGCCGAAGCCCGCCACCGCGGACGAGGTCCCGATGGCGTTGTAGGAAACGGACACCGGCGTCGTGAGATCGAGGCCGGAGCGAACCTGGTAGTGCGTCGGGGTCAGGTTCAGCTTGAACGCGACCGCCGTCCGGTCGCTGTCCTCGGCGAGCATGTCCTCGTTTTCGTCGACGGACAGGCGATGGTTGAGGGCAACCTCACCAAGCAGCTCCGCGGTGTCCCAGAGCGCGTTGCCGCCGAGCTGGCTGATGAACGAGACCTGGGCGTGCAGCGTCTTGCCCACCGCGTGCCGGGGATCGTCCAGGGAGGGGGTCTCCCCCGGGGCGAGCGTCGGCGACCCGGAGTTCAGCGGCGAGTTGGTGCGCAGCGAGACCTCCGCCGCCACGTTGGCGTCGAGCATCGTGGTGGACAGGCTGGCGCCATAGGCCCGGACGTCCTCGGGGAAGACAAGCGTGTACTGCCCCGCCTTGCCGGTGCCCGGATCGGCGTTCACGCCCGGCCGGATGTAGACCTGCGGGGTCTTGGCGTGGAACTGGGTGAAATAGAAGCCCAGGTCCAGGTCGTGTTTCCAGTCCGTGTACTTTACGGCCATGCCGAACTCGCCGCTGTCGTCGGGCTCGACGTCGGGGCCCCGGCCTAGGTACGCGCCAGGACCGACCAGCAGGCTCTCGCCGCCGTCGTCCAGGATGTCAGCGGTGCTGAACAGGCTCCCCGCGGCCGGGATCCGGGTACGCCGCCACCGCGCCTGGTAATACGCCCCGAGGGCGAGGCCGCCGGTGAACTGGGCATCCACCGACACCTGCGGCACCGGCATGAATAGCTCCTTGGCCTGGGAGCTCGGCACGCTGACGCTCTTGATGCCGTCAAGCGGCGCCATGGCCGAGGCGATGCCGTTATCGGGGAACAACAGGCTCTCGCCGTAGAGGTGGGTGAACTGGCCCGCACGGGCGCTGACCAGTGCCGGTCCGATCTCGCGGTTGCCGTGAACGAATCCGTCCAGGAGCTCGACCTTCCCGCCGTGGAGATCGACCGTCTCGTCGGGAAACTCCGTGCTGGGAACGCTCAAGGCGTTGTACGTGCCGGGCGAGTCGTTGTCCGTATCGTCGTGGTACTCCGTGTCCCACCAGGCCGCGGCACTCACCCGCAGGCCGGCGCGGCGCTTGTAGTTGAGGTCGAACTCGGAGAGCAGATCCAGGCGCTGGGAGGCCAGCCCGGCGTCGAAGTTGCGGTTGCCATCGTCCGCATTGACGTCGGAGACGAGCTCGTCCCGCGGCTCCTGCAGGCGCCACAGGGCGCTATACTTGACGTTGGTGTCGAAGCGGTAGGTCACCGAGTCCGACAGCTTCCCGCTGAAGGCCATGGCGGCGGGGGCTGCGAGCAGAGTCCCGGCCGTGAAAGTGACGAGGCTCACCGTTCGCAGCGGATGAGGGCGCGAATGCGTCGCGTAACCGAGTCGATGCATGGGTGTCTCCTGGCAATAGCCCAACGTGAGGACGATGGCCGTCCCGTGTCCTGAATCCGGTCCGCGGGCGCTGCGGAAGACACATACCGCGTCTTCTACGGCCACAGACCGGATGGATGATCCCGCTGGATTGAGGGTTTGAAGTCCGGCGCCCTCTAGGACGCGAGACGATCGCGACTATTGCCGTCGGCGATCCGGGAGCGTGGGTCGAAGCTGCATGTCTATCCTCCTCGTAGTGATCCGGACTTGTTGCTGTTTTGTCCGGTGAGGAGAAGGATGCATGGCGTGGTTGCCCAGCACACCTCTCACTAATGAGGGGGAGCGGGTGCTACCGACGCAGTGCCCCATCAAGCGAAGCGCCCGAAGCTGGGCGCCTGGTGAGGCGCCGGCCGGGTATGAGGCAATACTCTAAGCTAGCGCAGCCGGTATGCATGGGAGTTTCCTCCGTGATCTGTAACGCCACCCAAACGGACACCCACCGCGCCTATCCCCGCGGCCAGAGACACTAGCTGCCGGACGTCCCACCAAGTCCTTTACCGGCTTCGGTTAGCGTCCCCAGCAACCACTCCATGACGAACGCCCACGCGATCCCATAGACCCAGTAGCCACGCGAATCACCGGCACCGCCACGATGCCGGCATAGGACCCATCCCCGCTCGCTCGGCGGCGGCGCAGTTTCCGGCGCATCAAACGCGTCGGGCCAAAGTGTGAGCTCAACGCCCGTTCGCTCGCGCCAGTAGCGCAGCTGTGCAGCCGCGCCGCCATAGCCGCTACCCCGCTTCGGCACCACGTAGTAATCGACCGCGGCTGCCAGATCCAGATGGTCGATGAGATCACGCCAGGTACGCACGGTGGCCAACCGGCGGAACACCACATCCACGGGATTCGACGCCAGTCGCCCCACACGGTAACTCTCCAATAGCGCATTGCGGCGGGCGGCCGATAGCTCAGTCAGCCACTGCAGCGTGGCGCGTGCCCGCCGGACATCCTGCTGGGTCATCGGCGGGTCAATCAGTGCCTCGTGATGCGCGCCGTAGCGGGATCGCCGCAAGTACTCCGGTAACCGCTCAAGCCGCCCCGTCCACTCGGCGAACTGGGCATCCGACCACGGTGGTCGAAATTGCTGCAACCACTCGGACGACCGCGCCCGGGCGTTCAGCGTGTCCGTGACCAGGAGATGGTGTTCATAGCGGTCCTCCGGCATCGCGAGGACCCGGTAGCCCTGCGACGGGCGCGGGCGCAGGCGCTGCTCGGCCGGGAGCAACCGGTCACCGAGATGATCCAGCAGGGCGCTGGTATTGCCATCACGGTGGTCGCGGAGCTGCTGGATCCGGGAGGGACTACGATCCGCGAGCCGCGCCAGTGCCGCGTCGCTCATCACCGGGAGTGCCCGGCGAACCGCGCGCGAAAGCAGCAGATCCGCGAGGTGGATGTAGTGGCCGAGCGTGATCTCCGGTGACGCGTGACCGAGCATCGCCGAGACCATCAGCAGACTGCGGCGCTGCACGGCGGCCTCCCCGAGGAGCGGCTCGCGCAGCCGCCAGGCGTCGGTGCCGATCAGATCTCCGGCCCACTCCGGCAGGGCGGCCGTCGTATCCCCCGCGGCTTCCTGTTCCGCCTGCCAGAATGCCAATAACAAGCGATTGGAAAAGCTGTGGCGCAGATGATGGTAGCGGACACCGGGGTCGCCGGTGACCCGCATCAGGGCATCCCGGATGCGCGCCATCTGCGCGCCACCGCGTTGAATCCACTGGCGCTGACGTTCGGCCGTGCCCTCCTCCGGGTCAGTGCCATCGAAGAGCAACCGCTCCCGCCAGGGTTCGCCCGCCTGTTCCGCGTGCCGACGCCGTTGCCACCACCAATCCCTCAGTCGCTCGAGGTGCCGGGAGGGTAGCAGGACGCCCAAGGGCATCACGCGGTGCGCGCTCTGGCTCTTCAGCCGCCGCAGGCTGTGCGGGCGTACGACCAGATCCCACTCCGGCGGCCCCTCCACGTCGCCGATACGCAGGCCCGCCACCTCGCTGCGCCGCAGCCCCGCGTAGTAGCCGAGGACCGCCATGAGTACGGCGGCGTCCACCGCCTGCTTACCACCGCCACGGAAGGCCAGCCAGTCCAGCGTCCACTCGAAGGTCTCCGGGTCAATGAAATTCGCGTCCACGCTGACCGGCCGCTGACCCCGCACCGCGAACACCGTGCTGTCAGCCAGATCGGGCGCGTCGTGATAGGCACAAAGGTAGGCATGAAAGACCCGCAAACCGTTGGCGACACGGATCCGCGCCCCCGGGGAATCGGTGTCCTCCAGGGCGTTGCCGTAGAGCTCGACCAGATCATCCCCGGAGAGCTCGGCCGGATCATCGGTGGCGAGCTGACCGAGCAGCCGCTCGGCCACCGCGTTATACAGGTCATACGCGGTGCGCGGGGCATACGCCCGCCGCCCACGCTGCCGTCGCAGCAGCCACTCCCCACCCCATTCGGCGAGGCGGCGCACGCCCCAGAGCCGATCGGTATCGTCGCGCATCACAGCCAACTGCGAGCGCGCATCCCCCGCGCCACGGCGCAGGATACGCCCTATGGTGCGCAGATCCTCCAGCCAGTCCTCGGACTCCGACGACGCGGGCTCATCGGCCCCGTCCTCGTAGGGCTTTGTCGCGGGACCCGGCGTGTCCACCCCCTCGTCGGGTACCGGCACCCGGTCCGTCGGAATCGCGGCGGGCGACGCCACCAGGCGCTCCAGCGCCTGCGCGGGCAGCGTGGTGGTGTGATAGTGCCCGCTCGCCACGCCGAGGAGATGGGGCGGGACATAGAGCGCCAGGCGCACCTCGGCGAACGTCCGCAGCTCAGCCAGGGTCGGCGGCAACAGCGCATCGATGCCGGCATGCTCCGCGTACGCCGCGATGCATCGATAGAGCTCCCGGGCACCGCGACGGCGATACGGCCGTGCCGGCCACCCGATCCGGCGCCACCGGATAAGCAGTAGCCGCGTGAGCGGATCGAGATACTGGCGCTCCAGCCCCTCCCCAGCCTCCGCCGTCGGAGTCCGCCAGGTCAGCCAATGCCCATGTCGCGGCCCCTCGGCGACGGCCTGGCCGAGCGACCACAGGCGGTTGATCCGAAGCACGCCACCGTACAGCATCGCCGCGAGCTGGACCTGGCCCCACACCGCCCTCGGAGTCATGTCGGGATTCACCGCAATAGTCTCCACGAAGGCCTCCGGCAACTCCTGGTAGCGCGTCGCCGCGGCGAAGCGCCGCCCACTGAACACCGGCGCCGGCGGGGGTGGCAGGGGGGCTGGAATCTGGACGATGGGGACCGTCCAGCAGCCAGCGCGATTGCCGGCATCCAGCACCTCGAGGATGCGGCGTTGGATGACGAAGCCGCGCTGAGGCGGCGCCACCGCCCGCACCGACTGCAGCAGCTCCTTGCTCTGTTCGCTTTTGTAGCGCGGCGGCTGCCCGCCGCCATCGACTCGCAGGAGTGCAGGATGCTCCGCGGCGAGTAGCCGCAGCACGTCCGCCATTTCGCCGGCCTGTCGCTGTGCGGCATCAAGGCGCAGCCCCGCATCGCCATCACCATCGAGGCTCACCACCGGCTGCGGATCCCAGAGATGTCGCCAACACCGCCGGATCGGCTCGTCGCCGCCGCAGGGCTCAGTGGCGTGACCGCCGACCTCGTCGCTCACGCTGGCACCGCCTGATAGCCGAGCACGCGGGTCAATGCCTCCAGGTACGGCAGCACCTCGCGGCGCATCCCGACGGGATCCATGGCCGAGGCCGGCGCCCAGTACTCCTCGCCGTAATGGGCATGGCCCATGATCGCATTGATCACCGTGACCGCCGCCCCCTGCTCGGTCAGCCAGCTCCGCAGCGCGTGGCGACCGGCATTGGGCGTCGGCCAGCTGTCGGGCAGCAGCGCGTTGAGCTCCGCCTGCATGGCCGCGCCAGCAAACTCCACCGGCATGCTTTGGCCGCTGTCGTCCGACTGGAAGAGGAACAGGGTGCGATGGAGCGCGAGATCAAAGCCGTCGCTGCCGTAGACGCTGGCATCGCGGTGCTTGGTCGCCGGCACGTGCACACTCGCCGCGGTGGCCGCCGGCAGGCGCACCCACAGCCGGCGCAGGTGGCGGAGATAATGGTGCACCTGCTCATAGACGGGTTCGGGTAGCACCACGAGCCGGGCACCGCCACCATCCCAGCGGTCCTTCTCCTGGAGGCATAGGGTCCGGGTGTCGTGATCGATCTCGGTGAGATCGACGATGGGCGTGCGGACGGCGCGGAAGCCGGTGACGAGCGCCAGGCCGACGCCGGTATACAGCGCCATGCGGTTGTGCTGCGTGATGGCATCCATGTGCCCGTGCGCGGTCAATGACTCCCGCAGCACCGCCACAAGGCGCTGCATCGCCTCGACGCGCAGCACCCGGTCATCGCCCACCCAGCTCTTCGGGGCCGACCAGGCAATGCGCCGGCGTGCGAAGAGCTGCGGCCCCGCAACCTGGTCCGCGTCCAGGATCTCAATCCGCTCGGCGAGATCGGCCAGGACCGAGTGGTAGCGATCGGCGAGGGCCTCGCGATCGTAGGCGGTGTAGTAGTGATGTACGGATGCGAGGGGGTCGCTGTCGCGGAACAGGAGACGGCCGGTCAGGTGATCGCCTTCCTCCCGGCCCCGCCACCACGACGGCAATATGCCGGCAAGCGCGTCGTAGCGCAGCCACTTCGGGCGGACATACTCGAACGCATGGCGCTCGAGGAACTCGTCCCAACGCGAGCGGAGCGTGCTCGTGCGATGCGTCGTCCACTGCTCGGGGCGATCCGCATCGGTGGTGTGCGCGGCCACCGACCACACATCCGGATAGACGACCCGCGGCCAGGTCTCCACGCGGGCGCTACCGCGATCGACGCGCATGGGCTGGCGCTCCGGCTCATCATAGGGCCGGATCCACATCCCGTGCTCGGGATTGAGCCCCAGTTCGTAGTCCGTCGGCAGGTCTTTCGCGCGCTCGATGATGGGAAAGCGGTGGCGACGATTGAGCTCTGCCGGTCGGGCGCCGGTGACCACGGCCACCGCCGCGACCCGCAGCATGCGCAGGGTCTCGTCGCGATGCTGCTGCGCCTGCTGCGTCCGCGGCTGCAGGCGGGCGAAGCGCTGATAGTCCTCGGAGAGCGTGCCCACGAGCTCGGCGATCTCGGCGACACGAATCCGGGCGGCATCGACCCGCAGGCGCTGTACCTGCATACGCATCCGCCGCGCACGCGCCCGGGCCGCCGCGTACAGCGAGCCGAGCGGCGGCAGCTCCCCGGGATCCGCATCATCGACCAGCATGTCGACATCGATCCACGCGCCCCCGCCCGGATTCTGGTACTCCCCCGGCGCGCCACCAGCGTCAAGTATGCCCTCCCGGGGACCTTCGGGCGGTTCGATCACCTCGATCATGCCCTCGCGGCCGGCCAGTTGGCCGTATCCATCGCGCGCAACGAAGTACCAATAGTAGGCGTGATCCGGCCAGAGCCGGTCCACCTCCCACCGCCCATAGCCACTGGAGTGCGACCGCGGGGTGCTTTCGCCCTGCCGGTCGTGAAACACCGACGGATAGCCCAGTGCGTGCGCCACCCGGATCATCTCCGCCAGGCAGCCGAGGCCATAGCTCAGCGAGGTCTCATCC
This sequence comes from Arhodomonas sp. SL1, assembly GCF_052060015.1. Classification (NCBI taxonomy): domain Bacteria; kingdom Pseudomonadati; phylum Pseudomonadota; class Gammaproteobacteria; order Chromatiales; family Ectothiorhodospiraceae; genus Arhodomonas; species Arhodomonas sp. SL1. Next base: position 54,340 of record NZ_JBPODZ010000010.1, read on the forward strand.
TCGCGCTGGAGGTACTCCTTGGCGCTTACCAACGCCTTGAACAGGGCAATAGGCCCCTCGGCCCGTCGCTCGAACCACGCCACGACATGGTCAAACGTCGGGTGGTGGAGAAAGCGAACGGCCCGGCCCGCCGACTCCATTCGGGCTGGCAGGACGAATTCACCCCGCCATAAGATGCGCAGGTGGGCGGCCAGGTAGTGGGCCTGCAGGCGTCGGTACAGCTCGGGATGTTCCCTGCCCTCGCCCTCCCCCTCGGCATCCTGCCAGTGCCGATACCACAGTGCCGCCCACACCGGGTGGGTCCGGTAATAGCCGCGCAGTGGCGCGACATAGCGGCTGCCGCGACGGCGCGCCGTCAGGCGCTCGCAGCCCCGCGATGGGTGATCGGCCGGCACGGCGTGCACGGCCGCCGCGAACTCCCAGATGGCGACCGCTTCCGCCGCCCATGTGCCGAGGAGGGGTTTCGCTGATGTACGCAGTCGGAGGAGGTTATGCGCGATGGGATACACCCCCGGACATTCGGCGGGCATTCCCAGATGGAATCGAACCTCTTCCAGGCGCTCTCTCCCCTCAGCCGATAGTGCGGCCAGAAATAGCTCTAGGGGGTCATCCATCTCGGTCGCTGTCTTCGCCGTCGCGTATTCGGTACATCCGGCTGCGCGAAAGGCCAAGGTGGCGAGCAAGGTCCGTACGCGTCAGCCCCTCCATCCCGAGCTCTCGCCACAGCGCCGGCTGCCGCTCATGCGCCTGCAGCCATCGCCGCACCACCTGCGGATTGGCGCCGGCGCCGTCGATGGCAGGTAGTACCAGCCGCTCGACCGCGGCAATCAGGGACGCCCCCGCCCCCTTGTCCACCTCCACCACCGGCACCGCCTCGTCGGGATCAACGGCCGCGCGCATCGCCCGATAGACCACGTGACCGGCAAGCAACTGGTAGCGCCGCCGGCCGCGGCGCACCACCACCATCGGGCGCACGACGGCGAGGTGTCTCAGTGCATTGGGAGGGAGTGCCGCTAGGATGCCAACATCCGTTTCATTCAAATCCGTTTCGTCGGAATCAGGTCGAGCCTCGATCTGCGACAGCGCTACGGTACGCCAGACAGGGTCAGTTGCCACGGTCCCCCCGCGCGACGTCAGTGGTTGCAGCTGTGGTCCGATACGTGTCTCCGCGAGACCCTCAGCCTAACAGACGGACGTCTTGCAGCTTCGCCAAGCCCAAGTGATTCAATCCGACCCGGCGGTAACCCAATGCCGAATCCAAGCCAATCCGGGGGTGGCGAAGTACCGACGCGTCCAGTCGACATTGGGCTCCTTCCCGAGCTGTTTGTATTCTTTATAGTTTATGGCACGAGCTGCGCTACGGCTCACTCAGCGCATCAGCGCGGACGACGGTACGTTCACCCATTGCCTACGGCCACGCGAAGGTGGGTCAATTTTGTTGACCAGCAGGGGGGCAGCTTACTTGGCCACTAACATACCTGGATCGCACCTCTACGTACCAACGGGGTGTCCAAGGGATAGAGGAGACTCATCAACTGCGAAGATACAGCGTCGCGGCCGACGCTACACCGACGCCTATGACACGGTGGCGGAGACGCGCGATCCGCCGCCGCTGTGCCGCCCTTTCCGGGCCAGACACCGGAGACGCCCAAGGCGGCGCTCGGTCGCAGCCAGTTCCGGGCACTGCTGGAGAAAGCGATCGGCGGATTGCCGCCTGAGCTCCGTTTGGTGTTCACGCTGCGAGAAGCCGAGGGGATGACCATCCAGGCCATCGCCGAGGATTTGCGGCTCTCTCCCGTGACGATGAAGACCCGCCTGTTCCGTGCCCGCCGCCAGCTTCGTCGAACCCAGGAACGCCACATCATAAACGGTGGCTTCGAGCGCCTGTTCCCCTTCGTCGGTGCGCGTTGCACGCGGATGGCGGACCGCGTCATCGACGCACTGCGGCGCCGTCGTTGATGGAGACAGGCCCCGCTCGCGTGAGGTATCACAGGTATACCGCCCCACGGCCAAGAGGGGGCTATCAAGCACCGGCAAACCCTGGCACCTAGGACCGGTAGTGGCCGTTCGCGCGGACATACTCCTCGGTGAGATCGCAGGTATAAACCCGATCCGCGGCAGCGCCGACGCCAAGGAAAACACGAATAGCAACCACTTCCCCATCCATGTAGGAAGCCAGGGCACTCTCGTCGATATGGGTGCAGCCACGCCCGGCTTCTGCCACGGCAATATCTCCGAACGAGATCCCCAATGCCTCCCGGCGGATCGGTTCACCCGACTTGCCCACGGCCATGACAACCCGACCCCAGTTGGCGTCCCGGCCCCCCACGGCGGTCTTCACCAGTGGAGAATTCGCGATAGAGAAAGCCACACGCCTAGCAGAAGCCTTGGTCTTCGCGCCCGTCACTTCCACCTCGATCAGCCTGCTCGCGCCCTCCCCATCCCGTACCACCTGCAACGCCAAATCCCGCAGAATCGAGTGCACGGCCTCATTCACGCCGGCAACCAGTGCACCCACATCTGAGTCGACGGGCCTACGGATATTTCCCGACCTTCCAGTGGCAAACATCAGGATCATGTCCGAGGTCGAGGTGTCCGAGTCGATGCTGATGGCGTTGAAGGTGTCGTCCACCCCGCCACGGAGCATCTGCTGAATCGCAGCCGCTTCCACGGGCGCATCCGTGAATAGAAACGCCAGCGTCGTCGCCATATTCGGGGCCACCATCCCTGATCCCTTCGCGATCCCCGCGACACGGTACTGCGCGCCCCCAACGTGAATCTCCCGCACGGAACCCTTGGGGTGAGTGTCTGTCGTCATCATTGCCCTGGCGGCATCCTCGAGGGTATGCGCCCCCAGCGTCGCACTCATCCCGGGTAGGGTTTGTTCGAAGGCACTCATGTCCAGGGGTTCGCCGATCACTCCGGTTGAGGCAAGGAACACCTCCTCGGGTGCACACCCAATGCCATGTGCCGCTAGCTGCGCAGTCCGTTCCGCCGCACTGAGCCCCGCCGGCCCGTTAAAGACGTTCGCATTCCCCGCGTTGACGAAAAGGCCTCTCGCCCTTCCATCACCAATAATGCCGCGGCACCAGTCGACCGGCGCGCCAGGGCAGGCGGACTGTGTGAACACACCACCCACACTCGCCCCCTGCGGAAACGCCACCAGAAACGCATCCGTTCGCCCGCGATACTTCATGCCGGTCTCAGCGACCGAGAAGGCGGTGCCCGCAACCGTGCTCGCACCGTCGGCGAAGCGAAATTCCGGGGCGAGATACCGGTTGAGGTCGTCCCGGTCGGCGCTCATGAGGGCCTCAGGCCACCAAAGCACAGCTGCTTGATCTCGACGTACTCGTCGATGCCGTATTTGGACCCTTCACGGCCTATGCCGCTTTCCTTGATCCCACCGAACGGCGCCAGCTCACTGGAGATCACCCCCTCGTTAATACCGACCATTCCGACCTCGAGACGCTCCCCGAAATGCCACATTCGGGAAACGTCACTTGTGTAGAGGTAGGCCATCAGCCCATAGGCGGTATCATTGGCCATCTCCAAGGCTTCGTCGTCATTGCGGAAACGGAACACCGGTGCAATCGGGGCGAAGGCCTCCTCATTGGCGATGCGCATCGAGCGATCTACGGAGGTGAGGACGGTAGGCTCAAACCATGCAGCTTCGGGGTGCCAGCGCCCTCCGCCGCACTCCAGTTGCGCCCCGCGCGCAAGCGCATCCTCAACGAGCGCCTCTGCCTTCTCGACCGCTCGCTCGTTGATGAGAGGCCCCTGGGTTACCGTCTCGTCCGCGCCGTTACCAAGCCGTAGTTCCACAATCCGCTGGCTCAGCCCCTCAACGAACGCATCGTGCACCGCCTCGTGCACGAAAATTCGGTTCGCGCATACGCAGGTCTGCCCCGAGTTGCGGTATTTTGCCGCCACCACGCCCTCGATGGCCCGCTCGAGATCGGCATCCTCGAAGATGATGAACGGCGCGTTGCCGCCGAGCTCCAGGGAGACCTTCTTGAGCCCGGGCGCGGAGCGCTCCAGCAGCAGCTTTCCGACTCGTGTCGAGCCGGTGAATGAGATCTTCCGCACCTTCTCGTGCCGACAGAAGAGTTCTCCGACACCTGGAGCATCCAGGGTTGTAACAACGTTGATGAGCCCGTCCGGGACGCCCGCCTCCGTCGCCAGCTGCGCCGCCATCAGGGCGGTCAACGGCGTCTCCTCGGAGGGCTTGACCACCATGGAACATCCGGCAGCAAGCGCCGCGGCGACCTTGCGCGTGATCATCGCTAGGGGGAAATTCCAGGGGGTGATAGCGGCACATACCCCGATGGGCTGTTTGACCACGACGAACCGGCGATCCCCTGTCGGCCCTGGAATCAGGTCGCCGTAGAGGCGTTTGGCTTCCTCGGCGAACCACTCCACAAACGAGGCACCGAACTCAACCTCGCCCCGCGCCTCAGACAGGGGCTTGCCCTGCTCCTCCGTGATCAGGGCGGCGATAGCCTCTCTATGCTCCTTGAGCTTGGCATGCCAGGCACGCAGTACTGCAGCGCGCTCCTTGCCGGAGCGCTCCCGCCACTGCGCCTGCGCGGCAATTGCGCCGTCGATCGCCGCGCCGGCATCCTCCACCGTCATGTCGGCCACCTCGGTGATCACCGCTCCGGTGGCCGGATTCGTCACCGGGAACACCCGCCCGTGGGCCGCCGGGGTCCACGAACCATTCACGAACGCCCGTCCCCTCTCTAATACGCCCGCACCCCTCACGCGACAACCCGCCTTTCGGCCACGACATCACGGAGGCTTTCCTCAAAGATGTCCAGCCCTTCCTCTAAGAGACTCTCCGGAATCGTTAGCGGTGTCAGGAGCCGAATCGCATTCCCCCATACGCCGCAAGGCAGCAGGATCAGGCCGTTGTCTTCCGCTTTGCTGATCATGGGTTTGACGATATCCGGCCAGGGTTCCCTGGTGGTGCGATCCTTAACGAACTCGATCGCGATCATCGCGCCAAGACCGCGGACATCGCCGATGCATTCCAATGCCGGGTCCTCCTTGAGTCGCTCGAAGCGCTCCATGACCCTTCGGCCGACCATCTCCGCGCGATCGGCCAGCCGTTCCTCCTCAATCACCTCAAGCACCGCAAGGGCTGCCGCGCATGAAACCGGGTTGCCGCCGTAGGTGGATCCGACCCCGCCGAGCGGGATCCGGTCCATAACCTCCGCGCGGCCGGAGACTGCGGAGATGGGGAAGCCACCACCCAGCCCTTTCGCCATGGTCACGATGTCGGCCGCTACCTCGAAATGCTCCATGGCAAAGAGGCGGCCGGTGCGCCCGAAACCAGTCTGGATTTCATCGGCGATCAGCAGAATACCGTGGTCATCGCAGATCTTGCGCAGGGCCTGCATGAAGCCTTTTGATGCGGGATAGAATCCGCCCTCCCCCTGCACCGGCTCGACGATGATGCCGGCCACCCGGGAGGGGTCCACATCGTATTTGAATATGTGTTCCACTGCTTCCAACGCGTCCGCGTCGCTGACCCCGTGATAGGTGACGGGGAACGGCGCATGGAAAACCTCCGGGAACAGTGGGCCAAACCCCTTTTTATAGGGCTGCGTCTTCCCCGTCAGGCTCATTGCCATCATCGTCCGCCCGTGAAACGCCCCGGAGAACGCGATGAACGCGGACCGTCCGGTCGCTGCCCGGGCAATCTTTATGGCATTCTCCACGGCCTCCGCGCCCGTTGACATCAGGTACGTCTTCTTCGCGAAATCACCGGGCAACAGATCGTTCAGCTTTTCGCAGAGTTCCACGTACCGCGCATAGGGCGTTGCTTGGGCGGCAGCATGCGTCAGGTAGTTGAGCTGTTCCCTGGCCGCTTCGAGCACCTTCGGGTGGCGGTGACCGGTGTTATTGACGGCGATACCGGCAGCGAAGTCGATATATCGCTTGCCATCCACGTCCCAGAGTTGGGCATTGTCGGCCCTCTCGATATAGATTCCGTGCTGCTTTGAGAGTCCGGCGGGGATCGCCTGGCTATCCCTAGCCTTGAGTTCTTCATTCTGCGTCTGAGTATTCATCACGACATCCCTGCTCCCCCAGCCCACAATGACAGCCGGGGAAGTGAAAGAGGTTAGCGGTGACCAGCGGTCCGCGCGGGCACGGACCGCCCCTTGCGTGACCCTACTTCAGGTCAGCTTTCGCCCAGCGCCGATCGCGCTCGAGCTTCCAGTCCACGCAGGCCTGGGAGCAGTAGGTCTCGTCGTCGTGGACAACCATTTTGCGGGCATCCTCCTCGACCTGCTCGTAGATCAAGATTCCGCAGTTGGCACACTTGAGATAGCTGTCAATGTATAGCCCGTTGTCGGAGAACCTCATCTCAACCCCCCTGATAGCCGTAGTGCTCACGCGCCGCCTGCTCCGAGACGAAGCCCTCGCGCATATCTTCCGCCACCGCCGCGCGGTCCCGCTTGGTCGGATCCCCGTAACCACCCCCACTAGGGGTCACCAGACGCACCCGATCACCCTTGCGGATCGAGAGATTCGAGTACCGGCTGGTTGATGGCTTGCCGTAGGCCTCCCGGACCGTCTGCCACTGTTCGCTTGCCTTCTTCTTAACCAGGGTTGCGCCTAGGGCACCGTCCTTACCGCCCTTGAGGCCCCAGGCCGGCAGGATGTGCCGGTCGGTCATCTGTGAGCAGGTGATCTCCTCGTTGAGGCAAAGCATCTGCTTGGTGTAGCCGAGACCACCCCGGTACTGGCCCGGGCCGCCGCCGTCGACATTCAGCGATAGGCGCTCGACCCGCCAGGGGAAGCGGGTCTCGTAGACCTCGGTGGGCGTGATTCGGCAGTTACCGTTGATGGAATCGATCGCGTCATTGCCATCCGCAAAGGAGCGTCCGCCATAACCGACCATCTCGAGGTCATAGCAGGCGAAGTACTCACCGGAATCCGCATCCACGCCACCGAAGACGAAGTTGCAGTGCGTCGCGCCCTCGGAGGCCATCACATGGTTGGGTACCGCATCGGCCATTGCACCGAAGATCACACCCACGACACGGGGATGGGTGTCGGTGTTGCCCCCTACCGAAGGCCCGGGGAAGTCAACGTTGACGATAGTTCCCGGGGGCGCCATGACGCGGATCGGCCGAAAGCAGCCTGAGTTTCTCGGAATCGACGGATCCGTCATGTGCAGGATGGCGTTGTATGCCGCGGAGGTCGCGACGCCCAGGGTGCCGTTGATCGGGCCCGGGGCCTGTGGAGAGGAGCCCGCGTAATCAACGATCACCTCACCGCCGTTCTTGTGCACCTCCACTTTGATGGCGTACTCCGCATCCGACTCGACCCCGTCGCTCTCGATGTAGTCGGTAAACGAGTACACGCCGTCCGGTATCCCCTCCAGCTCGGCGCGCATCCGGCGCTCGGAGTACTCGAGAAGATCGTTGACGGTCTCACGCATCTTCTCCTTGCCGTACTTCCTGTAAATCTCGACCATCTGCCGCTCGCCAAGATTCACGGCCGCAATCAGGGCGCTAAGGTCACCGTAATTGGCCCGCGGCGTCCTGACGTTGGCGAGAAGGAGTTTCCAGACCTCGATATTGTCCTTCCCCGCCTTGCGGATCTTGACCGGCGGTATGCGCAGACCCTCCTGGAAGATCTCGGTGGCCTCGCCGGAGAATCCACCGGGGACCATGCCACCGACCTCGGCGAGGTGGCCGATGGCCACCGCGAAGCCCATAATCTCGCCTTCCACGAAGATGGGCTTGAAGAAGGTGTGTTCGGGGGTGTGCAGCCCGCCCCGGTAGGGGTCGTTGTGCACGATGATGTCGCCCTCCTCAAGGTCTTCCAGGGCGATCTCCTTGAGGCAGGACTTGACCAGCAGCGGCATACCCCCGATCTGCGCCGGACAGTAATCGGCGACCGCGATCATGTCCCCATTCATGTCCGCGAGGCCGCAGGTGAAGTCCAGCGCTTCATTGAAGATGGTCGAATAGGATGTCTTCATCAGAACGACACCCATCTGCCGGCACAATGAAGTCATGGCCGACTCGAGAATGTTCATCGTCACGTAATCCATGACGCTCCTCCTTACGCGGAAATTTTGAGATTGCCAAGTCGGTCGACCGTCAGGGACTGGCCGGGCTGCAGAACCGTTACCGATGAGTTCTCCTCGATCACTGCCGGGCCGGCGATCTCGTGCCCGCGCAGGAGGGAGTAGCGATCGTAAACCGGGGTTTCGATCCATCCCTGCTCATAACGAACCTTCCGTGCGCCCTTCGCATCCGGGCTTCCCTTGGCTTCCGCGAGCTCCGGGAGCTTCGGTTTATCGGAAAGCGCCACCGCGACCACCTTAAGGTTCACGGTCTCGATGGTCTCGCCGGGGATGGAGAAACTGAACCGCTTCTCGTGCTCCTCGTGGAAACGCTTCCAGAGATCCTTGATCTGCTCTTCACTGAAGTCACTGGTGGGCACGGTGAGCTCAAGCTCATGGTTCTGGCCGAGGTAGCGCGCCTCGATGGAGCGATAGATCTCGATGTCCTGCGCATACCCCTGCGCCCGCAGCTCGGAGACCGCGTCGTTGACGAGCTCGGTCATCGCCTCCGTCGCCCGAGCCCCGTCGAAGGCCCGAGAGGTCTGCTGCACGGTGCGGTGACGGTCCACGCGGGCGTCGGTCATGATGAAGCCGAACGCGGAGAACTGTCCGGGGTAGTTCGGCACGAGGCCCTGAGGGATACCGGAGATCGACATCAGATCGCCAATGTGGACCGGGCCGGCGCCGCCGGAGGCGACCAGGGTGAAGTCCCGGGGATCCAGGCCGCGCTGCAGGAGCACCACGTGAAGCGCGCCCAGCATGTTGTTGTTGGCGATCTGAAGCATTGCATACGCGGCCTCATCGGCCTTCAGTCCGAGCTTTTCGCCGACCGCCGCCACGGCACGATGGGCGGCATCGGCGTCCAGTGCCATCTTTCCGCCGAGGAAATGCGCGGGATTGATCCGGCCCAGAACGACATTTGCATCCGTAACCGTCGCCTCCTCGCCACCACGGCCGTAACATGCGGGGCCCGGCTCGGCGCCGGCAGACTGGGGTCCCATGCGCAGCATGCCGCCCTTGTCTACCCAGGCAATGGAGCCGCCGCCCGCGCCGATGGTGTGGACGTCGATCATGGGGACCTGGATGGGCAGCCCCCACTCCACCTCGAAGTCGGTGGTCATGTGCTCCATCGCATCGACCACCGTGGAGCAGTCCGTGGAGGTCCCGCCCATGTCAAAGGTCACGAGATTCTCGATGCCGGTGAGCTTCGACAGCGCACGCGTCGCCACCACCGCCCCCGTGGGACCCGAGAGCACCATCTGGACCGGAGCGGCCGCCGCACCGTCCACCGTGGCCTCCCCGCCGTTGGATTTGATCACACCGATGCGGTCACCGATGCCAATACCGTCCAGGCGCTCCTTGATGGTCTCGAAGTTCCGCGAGACCACGGGCTTGAGGTACGCGTCGGCAATGGTCGTCGATGCGCGGTCATACTCCTTCCATTTCGGGAGCACGTCATAGGAGATGGACACAGGGATTCCGGGCAACTCCTCGCGGAACAACTCCCGGATTCGCTCCTCATGGCCCGGATCGATGTAAGAGAACAACGTGCAAATGGCCACCGCCTCAATGTCGGCTTCCGACCGGATCTTCTGCGCGAGTTCGCGCACCGATGATTCGTCCAGCGGTTCCACGGTCTCGCCCTTGGCGGAAATCCGTTCCTTGACCTCGTAGCAGTTCGCCCGCTTGACGAGCGGTCGACTCTTGATCCAAGTGATATCGTAGTGACTTCGACGGTTACCGCGCTGGATGAAAGGGACGTCACGGAATCCTTCCGTGGTGACATAGGCGATCTTCGCGCCGCGCCGGGTAAGCAGCGCATTGGTGGCGATGGTCGTTCCCAGCCGAAACTTGCTAACCCCTTGGAGGTCCTTTACCTCGCCAAGGCCTTCCAGCACGCCGGTAATCGGCTCGCTCGGCGTCGTCGGATTCTTCCAATCCGCGATCGCCCCGGTAGCCGGGTCGTATTCCACGAAATCGGTGAAGGTACCACCGATATCGATTCCGATAATACGCTGCACTGTTGCTCTCCTCGTGAGTTATCCCCTAAAGACGGGGCGTTCCATTCAGGTTTCTGCCTGCATCTCAAGCTCTGCCGTGAGTCGGCTCCACGCATCATCAATGTGATACTGGATCGCCTCCACTGCGCCTTGCCCGTCCCTGGAGCGCATTGCCTCAACGATGGGCCAGTGATCCGCAGCGGCCTCGTGAAGCGTCTCAAAACGCTGCTTAGCCATGGAGATGGCCATCTGGACCTCCGCGCGCATTTGCGCTACGGCCCGCTGGGCATGCTCGTTACCCGAGAATTCGCAAATGACCACGTGAAACCGGAAATCATTCTCTACCAGCGCTGCTTCGTCACCGCGGTCCGCGGCAGACTCCATGGCCCTTACGATTTCCTCAAGTTGTTTAATGTTCTCATCAGTGACCACCTCCACAGCGAGCTCTACGGCGAAGCCCTCGACGAGCCGCCGGAAAGAGAACAATTCGTCAATGTAGGAACGGGAAAGCTCCCGGACAAAGGCACCACGGCGAGGCACGGTCACGATCACGCCTCTCTGGCTGAGAACCCGCAGCGCCTCACGAATCGGATTTCTGCTGATCTTGAGCTCGGACGCCAGTTCGGTCTCGTTGACCCGCTCACCCTGTTTCAGATTCCCATTAAATATAGACCTGAGAATGTATTGCTCGACCTGCGCGGACAGCGTTCCATTATCCAACATTTGGCATCCTCCTTGCGTCTCAGGTGCGTTCCGACAATTCTATTTCTTTGCCACCCATCAAGCCTTCTTTCCGAAAAACCAGAATCAAAAGCATGATGGCTGCCAGTATCAGTTCCTGGGTACCCGCTGGGAGGGAAACTTCCATGCCGCCGATCGAAACCCCCTCCTCGACGCGGCGAAAAACATCGACGGTTGTATGGACGACCAATACCCCGACGACCGCGCCGGCGAGACTGCCCATGCCGCCCACCACCAGCATGGCAAGCGTCAGGAAGGTCATCTTCAGGAAAAACGTGTCCACGGACACCGTGCCGAGATAGTGCGCGTGCAGAACACCGCCAAGCCCGGCGATCATTCCCGAGATAACGAACGCGAGCAGGCGATTCCAGTACAGCGACACTCCGACCGCCGATGCAGCGACCGCATCCTCCCGGCTCGCCCGCAGCATCAGCCCCCGCGGGGAACGCTGGAAGACATAGGCCACGATGATAGCGGCCACGGCACCGAGGAGCGCGACCCAAGGTGTCACGTAGTACGGCAAGCCGACGACGGACGCCGTACCCATCGTTACGCTGTCCCAATTCGAATAGGTAACATTCAGGATGAACAGCGCCGCAAGGGTCGCGATGGAGGCGGCGATGCCTGACAGCCGCATAAGCACCAGCCCGGACGCGAGTGCTACGAGACCAGCGAGCCCCACCGAGGTCGCGGCCGATAACCCCACGGAGTAGGTCTCCTCCCGTAAAAAGGCGGGCAGGCCGGACATGGTGATCGGCTTCAGCATGGGGCAGCACGTCTGCCAGGCCGTCGCATAGGCGGCGACGCCGATGAACGCCACATGTCCGAGTGAGATGATCCCGGAGTTGCCGATGAATACGTACAGCCCCACCACGATGACCACGTAGATCAGCGCCTCGGTGACCGCACGCTCAACCGGGAGCGATCCAAGCACTTCCGCGAAAGTGACCGCCACGAGCAGCAACGCCACCAGCGACAGCACCGGGAAGTAATACCTCAATAGGCTCATCATTCGTTGCATAGTGAACTCTCTCAGACCCGCTCCCGGGCGGCCCGGGTCACGATCAACCCCTGTGGCCTGACCAGCAGAATCAGGATGACAACGGCAAAGACGCCGGCGTCGCGAAACGGCCGCAAATCCACCGGCAGGTACGCCTGCAGCAATACGCTGATCACACCCACCAGGAAGCCACCCAACGCGGCACCTGGCAGCGACCCCATACCGCCGATTACGGTGGCGAAGAACCCGTAGACCACCGGCATGAGGCCCATACGGATATCCAAGGTTCCGGTCTGCACGACCATCAGCAGCGCCGCAGCACCAGCAAGCAGGCCACTGATCATGAAAGCCATCGAAATCACACGATTGGCTGGAACGCCAAGCAGACGGGCCATCTCGAAGTTCTCAGCGGCAGCACGCATCTGGATTCCCAGAGGAGTCTTCTTCAGGAACAGCACGAGGGCCAGCAGCAATGTGCCGGTCACCACCAGTGTGGCCAGCTGCACGCCCGGCACACTGATCCCACCCCCGAGCTCTACAGCCTTGGTGAGGGCCTCTCCGATTCCGACTGACTTGGGTCGGCCGGTATGCACCAACACCACGAGATGCTGGAGGAAATAGCTCACCGCGAACGAAGAGATAAGGAGTGTCGCCGGGGAAGTGTTCCGCAGCGGCCGGAATGCCACCCGCTCGGTAGCGTACGCGAGCCCGATGGTGATCAGGACGATACCTACGATCATCAGCGGCGCGGGCCATGCACCGAGCAGTAGTGGTGGCGCCACGCTCACCGTCGGCACCACGAGCGCATAGGCACCGATGGTCATGTACTCGCCCTGGGCGAAGTTGATGAGCCGCATGACCCCGAACACCAACCCGATGGCCAGCGCAATGAGCGCGTAGAACCCACCTAGGGCCATTGCGTTGACTACAACCTGAATTACGTTGTTCATCGGACACCCTAGATCGCGACTGCGCTGTCGACCGCCTGGTCACCGAGGTAGGCGCGCCGCACTTGTTCGTCTTTCTGGACCTCTTCCGGGAGGCCGTCGGCAAGACTCATACCGCCATCAAGCACATGAATTCTTTGGCAAACCTGCATAATCACCTTCATGTTGTGCTCGATTAGCAGGATTCCGCAGTCGAACTTGCCGGGAATCTCGAAGATCACGCGCATCAGATCTTCGCACTCACTCTCATTCATCCCCGAGGCGGGCTCATCGAGCAATAGAAAGGACGGATAGGTGGCAAGTGCGCGTGCGATGCCGATACGGCGTTCGTCACCGTAAGACAACTCCCCGCACGGGCGGTTGGCTTTATCCGCACATCCCATCCATTCCAGTATCCGGCACGCACGTCGATAGGCCTCCGCCGCCTTCTCGCCAACCCCTATAGCCGCGACAGTCAGGTTTTCCAGGACACTGAGGCTCGAAAACAACCGTGCGGATTGAAAAGTCCTCGCGATGCCTTCCCTTGCAGTCCGGTGCGCACCGAGGTTTCCGATGTTGTGCGCATCCAGCGAGGCCTGGCCCAGAGTGGGCGCCTGAAAGCCGGTCAGGACATTCACCAAGGTCGTTTTGCCCGCGCCATTCGGGCCAATGAGCCCCAGAATCTCATCCCGCTCCAGCGCAAGGTCGACGCCGCCAAGGGCCCTGATGCCACCAAAATCAACGTGGATGCCGTCCGCTTTGAGGAGGTTTTTCTTCCGCGCCTGCATGGAATTCGACCCTTCTCTCCTCGATGCGACCGACCCGTAGGGGCCGGCCGTATAGCGTTATGGGAGTCTGACTACGGAGTCACTGACCAACGCGGAACAGCAGCTTCATGTCCGGCGTCATGCTGTTGCGATAGGTTTCCACGGCCCGGAACGATCCGTCGCTGACCTCCATGATCAGCCAGGGCCGGTCCACCTGAATATGAAGTTGATCGGTATAGCTCGTCGGACCCGCGGTGAAGGGTTGATCGTCGAGCTGGTTGAGCACGGCGAGCACTTGGTCGGAATCGGTCGTTCCGGCCTCGTTTACCGCATACTCCCACTGCTCGATCAGGGTGTAACCGAGCACCGAGTAGGAGGATGCCGGCGGGCCGTCCCAACGCGCCTCGAACTTCTCCAGGAAGGCGTGCACTTCCTCGCGCGGATCATCGCCGTAAATCGATATCAGCGCGGGCACATAGAAGTCTTCCAGGTCCGGCACCGCATCGAGCCAATAGTTTCCGACCATTGCGGTGTTGGCGAGGATAGGCAGATCAATTCCCGCCGCGCGGATCTGTCGGGTTGCGGACGCACCGCCCGGAGTGATCGAGCACATGAAGATCGCATCCGGAGTTTCCTCCAATCCCTTGATCCGGTTGATCTGGCTCGCTATGGACGGGTCATCATTCTTGAAGGTGTCGTTGCCGAGGATGCTCTGCTCGCCCGCGCCCTGCTTCCACGCGGCGCGGAAACCGGCACATGCGGACTTGTTGTACTCGATTGTGGTGTCTTCGAGGACGTAGACGGTCTCCAGCCCCATATTCTTCTGGGCGTACTCGGCAATCGCGATGCCCTCCGATTGCGCGGCGCTGGTGGCCGTGAAGGCATACGGACCCACACCCTGTACACCCATCTTGGGGTCGGCGGCACATAAGCTGAAGGAAATGATCCCCGCCCTGTTGCCGGCCAAGGCCGCCGGTGCGCCGAAGTCGTAATCGCAGGAGACGATCAGCAGGTCGACACCTTCATTCACGAGCGTCGCCCCGGCTGTTGCCGAGCGCTCACTGTCGGTTTTGGTGTCCATGACCTCGTACTCGATCTGTCGACCGGACAGACCGCCCGCCTCGTTGATTTCCTCGATCTTGAGCACAGCAGCCTTGAAGGGCGGGCCATCGTAATTGGAAAGCCATCCTGACTTCGCAATCGCGAAGCCGACCTTGATCGGGTCCTCGTCCTGGGCGTGGGCGCCACCAGCCAGGGAAAGCCCAAGCAGGGCCGCGGCAGCAGCCACCGAGGTACGCCCCCCCATCCCGAAGCGATTCTTCGTATTCACTCTCTACTCCTCCTTATGCCAAATCCGTCCACAGTGGACGGTGGACAGTTTGGAGACTAGAAGCTATAACTCAGGCCGTCAACTTCGTCGTCACCGGCATGACGAAGCCTCAGACCCGCGACCCCGGAACGGGGCAGGCACCAGAGAACAGCGCTAAGCGCTGGCGCGAGGAGAGTTATATGCTGGAGATTTCTGGTTTAACCGCAGGTTACGGCCGGCTTACGGCCTTGCGTGAGGCCAGCCTGTCGGTTGCCGAGGGCGAGGTGGTGTTCGTGGTCGGCCCCAACGGCGCAGGGAAGTCCACACTGTTGAAAAGCCTCGCCGGTCTGGTAAAGCCAGTCTCAGGTGAGGTCCGGTTTCGTGGCTCACAGGTCACACGTCAACAGCCGGAGCAACTCTGCCGTCAAGGTCTAATCCTGATTCCTGAGGGTCGCCACATCTTCGGAAGCCTCACGGTCCAGGAGAACCTCACGCTAGCGGCCACCACCCGCCGCGACCGGAAGGCCGTCCAGGAAGATCTTGACTTCGTGCAAACGCTCTTCCCGATCCTGCGCGCTCGGTACAAGGGAGTTGCAGGGCATCTCTCGGGCGGAGAGCAACAGCAGCTTGCGATCGCCAGGGCGATCCTACAAAAGCCGAGCCTCCTGATGATCGACGAGCCCTCCCTGGGACTTGCGCCACTGGTAATCGATCAGGTCTATGAGAGCCTGCGTGAACTCAACAACCGGGGGCTCACCCTGCTCATCGTCGAACAGTCCACTGGTTGGATGATGAACATCGCCTCGCGTGCCTACATCCTTCGTGGCGGACAGGTTGTCCTCGAGGGATCCACAGATGAGCTCTCAGACCCCGAAAGGCTGGAGGCAGCGTATTTCGGTCATTGACCCCCCGGCCATACCCGCACCGGGCGGTCCCGCGACGTCACACACCAACAACGAGATGTAATCCGTGACATATGACTACTGCGTCGTGGGCGGCGGTATCGTCGGGCTTGCGACGGCCATGCGAGTGCTAGAACGCAATCCCGGGGGCTCATTGGTGCTGCTGGAGAAGGAGGAGGACCTCGGGGCGCATCAAACCGGACATAACAGCGGTGTCATTCATGCCGGCGTGTACTACGCCCCCGGGAGCCTGAAGGCCGAGCTGTGCCGGCGGGGAGCGGCGGAGACGAAACGCTTCTGCGAACAATCGGGAATCCCGTTTGAGGTCTGCGGTAAGCTCATCGTGGCTACCACTGCGTTGGAAGTGCAGCGCTTGGACGCGCTCCATGATCGGTGTCAGCACAATGGCATCGAAGTCCAGCGCCTCTCCCAGGCGGAACTCCTTGAGCGGGAGCCGGACATCGCCGGGCTGGAAGCACTGCTGGTACCGTCGACCGGTATCGTGGATTACCGGCGTGTCGCGCGCGCCATGGGCGAAAGGATTCAGGCGCTTGGTGGTGACATCCAATGCAGCGCCCCGGTCACCGCCATCAAGGAGAGAAACGATCGTGTGCGTATTGCCACCCAGCAGACGGAATACGATGCCAGACATCTCATCGTCTGCGCCGGCCTGCAAGCCGATCGACTGGCGACCATGGCCGGCCTTGAAGTGGACTACCAGGTCGTTCCGTTCCGCGGCGAGTACTTCGCCCTGCCCCCGGAGCGACGCGGAACCATTCGGCATCTGATCTACCCGGTCCCCGACCCTGACCTGCCGTTTCTGGGCATTCATCTCACCCTAATGATCGACGGCGGCGTGACCGTCGGCCCCAACGCGGTGCTGGGAATGGGACGAGAGTGTTACCCGAAGGGACAGTTCAGCGGGCGCGACATCCGATCATTCGCCTGCTTTCCCGGTTTCTGGAAAATGCTGGCACGGAACTATCGCTCCGCTATCACGGAAGGACGAAACTCGCTGTTCAAACGACACTATCTCGAGCAGTGCCGTAAGTACTGTCCGTCACTGACGTTAGAGGATCTCCAGCCCCACGTCGCCGGAATCAGGGCGCAACTTGTCCGCCGCGATGGCTCCCTGGTACATGACTTCCTATTCGAGCAAACGAAACGGATGCTTCACGTATCCAACGCACCGTCACCCGCGGCCACCTCTGCCATTCCTATAGCGGACCGCATCATCGACGAACTGGAGAAGGCAGCGTAAACCGCCGGCATCGGTACGCGGCACGCGGTGATCAAATGCTTTTGCGCCGCTCCCAACCTGTTCAGATGGAACTCGCCATCAGGGCCCATGGGCGTGCAAATCAACGCTTAGGAAAGTTGCCAAGTTGGACTTGACCCAATCTACTCGAAACTTGCTGATAGACTGCGAACTTCCCCCGGTGCAGTGGACCCTCCTGCGCGGCTGGTAGGCTGTGCTGCGCTTTCGGTGAGCTTTGCATTGCCCGGCGGCCTCGTCATGGCGATATATCGGGATCACACCCTGATCTGAGCCGTGCCGCTGTGCCTTGATGCGACGTCATGTGTCGCGCTCCGGAAGCACAATGGAGCCGTGGTAACGAAAAGGGGGGTAATCCATGGCCCAACTCGGCAGGTTTACCGTCGACCATCTGGTCTATGGCGTCTACGCGGCGCCCTGCGGGCCGGTAGCCCTTTGGCTCGAGGGCGGCTACTCCCCCCGCAAGGGCAGCCTGTTCCAGCGCATGCACCACCCCACCGATCCCTTCGGCACCGACTACGCCACCACAGATGACGTGGACCTGGCGGAGAACGCCTGGGCCGTGTTCAACGCCGCCCGACCGCTGGTGCTGAACTGGATCCACGGCAGGCGGCCGGCATGGTTCTTCATCGCCACCGTCTCGCAGCGCAAGCAACGGATCTTCCGCCGCATGGCCCACCGGGCGCTGAACGGGTTGCCGGACTACGAGCTCCAGGAGGTGCACGGACGGCTGTATTTCTTCCGCCAGGCACGCGGCCGGGCGGGGCAACGGGCGGCCTGAGTCCCATCAATCAAGATGCGTCATCCCTCGTCCCGAAGGCGACAACGAACCGTTCGGCGGAATCGTATCCGGAGGGCCACGCTCCCTAGCATCCGAGTTGGAAAGAAGGAGGTCTGCCCATGTGGCCCATCACCGAGTTCCTGGCCCAGCGGCTCGGCAAACCCCGCCAGCGTGAGCTGATCCGCACCCGGGGGGATCGACTGGAGGTGCGCAACCGCAGCAAGGCGTTCCGGCGCATCCACCGCCTGCTGGAGGACGGTGACTGCCCGCCGGATCTGGCACGGCGGCTGCTCGGCCTCTTCCCCGAAGACCCTGAGGCCCTGAACGAGGCCATCGAGCGGACCCGCGCCCAGCGCCGGGACCAGGAGCGGGCGGAGCGCGAGGCCCTCGAGCGCGCGCTTCCGGCCGCATCTGTTCGTGCGCACGGAGCGCGCCCGGCCGACCCAGATCACCCTCTTTGCCCTTAGCGGAGGATATCGCCGAGCGCGGCGTCCACGCTCGGCGCTCACATGGCGGCAGTGTTTATCGGTAATGCACGGAGCGTGGCAACCGGCCAGGGATCCGGACATCAAGGCGGCCTCACTTCCCCTCGTCTTCCCCGCATCTATCTGATCGATTTATTAGTATGAGTGATCGAAAGCCGGCCAATAAACCGGACATCGCCCCGGCAGAGGACCGAGGGGAGCGAGTGGCGCTGATCGAGCCCCTGCTTGTCAGTGAGACATCACGCCACCGCGGACGCCTGAGCGATCTGGTTGTCGAACTTACTGGACGTGCTGCAGGGTTCCGACGCAGTTTGCCGGATGGCGTGCGCCGCGCACTGGCGGATCTCGTCAGGGCGATGATTTGCTACTACAGCAACCTGATTGAGGCCATGACACCCATCCGGTCGATATCGAACGCGCTCTCAAAGGTGACTACAGCGATGATGCGACCAAGCGCAATCTTCAGCTTGAGGCCAGGGCGCACATAGCGGTCCAACAATGGATTGATGACGGCGGTTTGGCTGGCGAAACGACGACAGTCACCGGGTTGTGCGCGATCCATCGCAGATTCTGCGAGCTTCTGCCGGATGAGCTGCTTTGGGTGGAGCATCCCCGGACGGGGGGAAGGCTACCGGTGATCCCCGGTGCATTTCGCCGGCACGACGTCCGGGTAGCCCGACACGTCCCGGTCAACCCCCGCGCTTTGCCCCGGTTCCTGCAACATTTTGAGGCGGTCTATAGCCGTACGGGACGCACCGACGCCATACTCACCGCGGCTTGTGCGCATCACCGGCTTCTCTGGATTCACCCGTTTGTTGACGGCAACGGCCGCGTGGCACGGATGATGTCCCACGCCATTTTGCTGGATCAATTAGATAGTGGAGCGATTTGGTCCGCCTCGCGAGGCCTGGCCCGTCATGAGCGGGAATACAGGGAAAAGCTCATAGCCTGCGACAGGCAGCGGCGCAACGACCTTGACGGCCGGGGCAACCTCAGTGAAGAGGCCTTGGCGGATTTCGCGGAGTTTTTCCTGCGGGTCTGCCTGGATCAGGTCGAGTTCATGGAAGCGCTTGTCCAACCCGACCGTCTGCGGGCGCGCCTACTGTTGTGGGCCGAAGAGGAAATACGCCGCGACGCGCTGCCCCCTAGAGCCGACCAAATCCTGGAGGCCCTTCTCTACCGGGGCGAGTTGCCGCGCGGTGACGTCGCAGGACTGCTTGGTGTCAGCGACCGTCATGCGCGCCGCATCACCGCTTCTCTCATTGAGCATGGAATTGTGAGCTCACCGAGCACGCGAGCGCCGCTGCGGCTCGCCTTCCCGGCACACCTTGCATCCCGGTTGATGCCTGGACTATTTCCCGAGCGTGTTGACCGCTAACGCGCTGCCGACTCGGGCGGTACAGCATCTGCATCGATACAACAGTTGCGCCCCGCTTGCTTGGCTGCATAAAGCGCCGAATCGGCCCGTTCAATCACCACGGCGGCCGTATCACCTCCGCGCCAGGCCGCCGTGCCGGCTGAAATCGTCGTATCGCCCTCGGGGCCAAGGGTCGCTGCCTCCACCGCCCTACGCACACGTTCTGCGATCTGCAAGGCCTCCGCCGACCCGCATTCGGGGAGCAGTAGCACAAACTCCTCGCCCCCGTAACGATACGCCTGGTCCCGGTCGCGCAGATGACGAGGAAACAATCGGCCGCAACGTTGCAACACCCGATCACCAGCCTGATGGCCATAGCAGTCGTTCAGGGGCTTGAAACGGTCCAGATCCAGCAACACGATCGCGAATGGCTCACCCGCGGAAACGGCCGCATCCAAATCCTCGTCTAAGGCACGGCGGTTAAGCAATCCCGTCAAATCATCCCGGCGAATACGACTACTGAGCGCGCCCAACCGCGCCTGCAGGCCCGTCCCGAAGATCAATAGGCCGGTGATGATGAGCAGCGCCGCACCCAACGTGGAGACCAGCAATGTTGGATCGTTCCAGTACCCTTCGAGCGTGATCGCAACACCCACCGATACTACGCTCAACGCAAGCGCCATGACCGGAGTGGCGACGAGGTGGTTGAACAGGATCAGGGGCATTAGCCAAGGATCTCCATGGACACCGGGATCGGTGATGGCCACCAAGGCAAGGGCGTTGATCGCGCCGGCGGCGGCAAGCAGCACCGAACGCTGCCGCGCTGTCTCAACACGGCGGTAGTAGCAGGCGAGCAAGACGAACACCGTAGCCACGCCCGCGCCACCAAAGACCACACGCCACTCAGCCAATACGGCGAACACCACGGTTGCGCTCGCAACGATCGCGGCATACACGGTAGCGAGGCGGACGGTCCGCGCCGGAACCAGATTGCTGAAGTCCATAGGTCTGGTGACCCCTCCATCGGGCGCCAGGTTCGCGCCCTACCGGAACACAGGGAGCGGTGCTCTCCCGGCTACCGGGCCCGGCCTATTGCTGGCGCCAAGCGGTGAGCCAGTCTGCTATCGCATCCGGTGGCATGGGAGGGGCGATATAGTAGCCTTGCGCCATGTCGCAGCGCAGCTCCTGTAGCAACTCAAGGGTGGCGGCATCTTCGACCCCTTCGGCGACCGCCTCCAGCCCCAGGCTACGGCTCAGATCGATGGTGGAGCGGACAATGGTGCGGGCCTCTTCCGAGGCCGTGGCGGCGATCGTGAAGGACTTGTCGATTTTCAGCTCAGAGAATGGCAGCCGCGTGAGCTGTACCATCGAGGAATAGCCAGTGCCGAAATCGTCGATGGCGAGGTGAAAGCCCTTCATCCGCAGCCGCGTGAGCAGGTCGAGAGCTGTGACCGTGTCCTCCATGGCAGCGGTTTCAGTGAGTTCCAGCGTCACCCGTTCCGGCTCGATACCATGGTCACGACATTGCCCGGCCAGATGATCAGCAAAGGTGACGTCATCGAGACAGCGCGCCGAGAGGTTCACAGCGAGCGTCAAAGGAGTCACGCGGGACTCAACGGCGTCCCTCCCCGCCATCCAGATCAGAGAGGACTCAAGCACACGCTCGGTCAACGACCGGATAAGGCCGTTCGCCTCCGCCACCGGTACGAACCGATCCGGGGGTATGACGCCATGCTGCGGATGATGCCAACGCGCTAGGACCTCAAAGCCCATCACGCTGCCGTCGCCGCAGGCCACCTTCGGCTGATAGGCGACCTCGATCTCCCGCGTCTTCAGAGCCTGTTCGATCCAGGCCGGTGGGATCTCCGGGGGTAGATGGCTCGCCGCCACCGTCTCCCCCGCTGCCAGTTCCGTTCCGCGGTGCAGTAAGTCCTCGAGCTTGTCGGTGGTAAACGGCTTGGGGAGCACGCCCGCTACCGGCAACGCGTGCTCCGCGGCGGCACGACGGGCGGCATCGAGCACCCGGGTCCCCACTCCACTAGAGATAATGATTCTCGCCTGACAGTGGCGCCCCGCCAGGTGGCGCATGATCTCCACGCCATCCATAGCCGGCATCACCAGGTCGAGCACGATGTGGCTCGGTGGCCATTCTTCGAGCAACTCGAAAAACCGTGTCGGGTTGGTAGTGGCCCGGGATTGCATTCCCAGGTTCTCGGCCATCCACGCCACCGTCTGCCCCACCTGCGGGTCATCGTCGAGGATCAGGATTCGCCCATCAGCGTGGGCGTCACCGGGATTCATCCAGCACCTCCCGCACCTTGGCGGCCATCTCGGCGTGGCGATAGGGCTTTTGCAGGAGATGCACACCAGGGTCGAGCCGGCCGTGATGCACGATCGCGTTCTCCGTGTATCCGGAGGTGTAGAGCACTCGCAACGAGGGACGGAAACGGGTTGCGGCAGTGGCGAGCTCGCGACCGTTCATACCACCGGACATCACGACATCGGTGAACAACAGGTCGATCTCCGTATCGCCCTGTAGCATACCGAGCGCCGCCTCCCCGTCCGGGGCGCTGAGTACTCGGTAGCCGAGGTCTGCGAGCCGTGTCTGGGCGTGCTGCCGGACCATAGGGTCATCCTCGACCACCAAGACCGTCTCACTGCCCCGTGGTATCTCTTCGCGCTCGGGGCGCAACCGTGTGACGACGCTACCCGCCTCGGACCGTGGGAGATACAGCCGCACCGTCGTGCCCTGGCCCGGCTCGGAGTAGATGTTCACATGCCCGCCGGACTGTTTCGCGAAGCCATACACCATGCTCAACCCGAGCCCTGTCCCCTTGCCCTCTGCCTTCGTGGTGTAGAACGGGTCGAAGACGTTCTCGAGTCGCCCCTCCGGGATACCTTCGCCGGTATCGGAAACCGCAACCAGCACGTATTCGCCGGGCACGACTTCGCTGCGCTGGGCCGCATAGTCCGCGTCCAACACGATCGTGTCGGTCTCCACGGTCAGCCGCCCCCCCGCCGGCATCGCATCCCGGGCGTTGAGGCAGAGATTGAGCAGTGCGCTCTCCAGCTGTCCAGGATCGATCTCCGCGGGCGGGAGGGCGGCGGCGCAAAGCAGGCGAAGTTCGATGTTCCCACCGAGCGTACGCCGCAGGAGATCCTCCATACCGCCCACCAGCGCGTTGATGTCGGTCGGTTCGGGCTGCAGCGGCTGGCGTCGGGCGAAGGTGAGTAGCCGATTGGTCAACTCCGCGGCCCGCTCCGCGGTAGTGAGCACGAGCTCGGCGAGTTGTCGCGGACGATCCTGGTCGGCAAGCATTCGGGTAAGCAAATCGGCATTGCCCAAGATGACGGTAAGAAGATTGTTGAAATCATGGGCCACACCGCCCGTGAGCTGACCAATCGCCTCTAAGCGCTGAGCGCGCTGGAGCTGACCCTCAAGAGCCAGCCGTTCGGTGATATCGGAGTTGATGGCAAAGATCGCTTCCGGATTGCCTGCCTCGTCAGTGACCAAAGACCAGTGGGCCTCGACGGTGATGGGGGTGTTATCGCATCGGCGCTGCTCGATGCGGCCGGCCCATTTGCCGCGCCGGAGAAGCTCGGCCGTCGCCTGCCGGTATTTCTCGGCATCCTCTCCGATCAGGCCGCCCAGATCCGCCCCCAGTGCCTGGTCTCGGCGCCACCCGTAGATGCGCTCGGCGGCGCCGTTCCAGAACGTCACCCGATGATGCATGTCTTGGACGATGATGGCGTCGCGCGCCTGCTCGAGTAATGCAGCCTGCTCGGCGACGCGGGCCTGGAACTCCCGCTGCTCGGTGACATCGGTCATGCCGCCGACCATGCGTATCGCCTTCCCTTCGGCATCGCGGATCACAAAACCGCGGTCGAGCACCTGCGCGGTGCGACCATCGCGGCAGAGGAAGCGGTATTCGTGTTCCCAGTAGATGCCGGTGCCTTCTATGACCCGGTGAATGTCGGCCAAAACGCTGGCCTTGTCATCGGGGTGTATGTGCTCGCTCCAAGAGCGGGAGTCCGGTGGCAGGTCCTCGCGGCGATAGCCAAACAGGTTGTAGAGTCCCTCATTCCACCAAACACCGTCGGTGGCGAGATCCCAGTCCCAGACGGCGTCGGCCGTGGCGCGGGCGACGTTTCGGAAGCGCTCCTCGCTCTCACGCAGCATCCGCTCGGCGGCAACCCGCTCATCAATGTTGCGCTGGACCGCGACAAAATGAGTGACCGTGCCCCGCGCATCGGTCAGTGGGTTGATATTGAGCTCCACCCAGTATGCGGTGCCGTTACGGTGGTAGTTCACCAGCGAGGCCTGTACTGGCTCGCCGGCCTCCAGGGCGGCTCGAAGGCGCGCCAGCTCGTCGCGATCCGTGCCCTCACCTTGGAAAATCCGCGGCGTTTCGCCGATCAGCTCGGAGCGGGCATATCCCGTCTGCCGCACCACCGCCTCGTTGACGTAAACGATCCGTGGGCCGGGTCGCCCCAAGGGCGAGGCATCGGTGATGAGCAGCATATCGTTGAGCTGATTCACGCTGCTCTCGAGCAAGTGGATCTGCTCGCGGGCACGGCGCTGTTCGCTGACGTCACGAAAATAGACCGCCAGCCCCTCGTCAGTCGGATACGTGCGAACTTCCAACCACGCCCGCAGCGTCGGATGGTAGTCCTCCACGACCACAGACTCGCGGTTCTCCATGGACCGGCGGTAGCCCCGGAAAAACGGACCATCGTCGCCTTTGCCGCAGCATTCCCAGATCACTTCACCAAGCAGGGCATCGCGTCGCCGTCCCAGAATGCGGGTGGCTTCATCGTTGATGAAGGTGAACCGATACTCCCGATCCAGGGTGAACAGTGCGTCGCTGATCTGCTCCAACGTGTGGCGCATGCGATCCGACAGCGCCCGGGCGTGCTCCTCCGCTGTCCGGCGGCGGTCGATGTCTTGGAACGCACCCTGCAGGGATACGATCTCTCCCTGCGGATCCCGTACCGCTTCACCGATGCTACGCACCCAAAGCCGGCGCCCGGTGGCCGTAATGATGCGGAGCTCTTCGTCAAAAGGCGTACCGTCGCGGAGGCAGCGTTCGACCGCACGGCGGATGCGCGGACGATCGTCGGCAACGTAATAACCGATGCCTTCCTCAAGGGTCACGCGAGTGCCACGCGGACACTCGTGGATATCACAGGTCAGATCGGACCAGATCACCTCATTACTGCCCCGCTCCCAGTACCAGCCACCGACCCGGGCAGCGTCGCCGGCGATGCGGGGGAGCACCTCGCGCTGGCACTCGCGTTGCCGGCGTTCCAGCTCCAAAACCACCGCGGCCTCCCGCGAGAGCGCCTGCAGCAGCGCGCACCGGGCCTTATCCAGCGTGCGCGGTTGGAGATCCATCACGGAAACCGTACCCAGGTGCCTTCCATCGAGACCGGTCACTGGCACGCACGCGAGAAAGCGGATATGCGGCTCGCCTACGACGAGGGGATGTTCGGCCAGGCGGGGATCCGCCGTGGCGTCGGGGATCTTGAGCAATCCATCCGCCCCAGGGGCACCTTCCCGCGGTATCACATCTTCCGGGATGGTCTCCGGATCCATGCCGAAAGCCGAAATGACCCGATGCCCATCCTCGATACGGAGGCTGAACAATGCTATCGGACAGTCGCACCCGTCGGCGGCGTTCTCCACGAACCGATCGAACCCGCGGACCCTGGCACCGTCAACGATACCGTGGTGCAACGCCTCAAAGGGCTCTGGCTCCGAATCTCGCCATGAGGACCCCGCCATCTTCGGCCTCCCGGTTAGACGCTGCAGCGCCCGATACGATGCCTACTTTGCATACAGCCTACGCACGACGGCACAGAAGTGCGACTGTTACGGCAACTATGGACACCGAGTGAAGTCCGGTGCCAACACCCAGCGAATCCCGGGCCTTCGTGGATGTATCCGTGCCCGCTGTGGGACCCATAGAAGCGCTCCGGACGTGATACCGCCCCTTCTTCCCGCGGACCCGCTGAAGCGTTTTTGGTATGCGCCGGGGCTTATCCCGAGGATGCGTGCGAACACCTTCGGAAGCGCCCGGCGGTTCTCCTACCCCGCAGCCCGAGCGATCATCGCGACCGCATCACGCTCGACTTTCAGCGAGGGCGGTGCATGCGGCGCCGCTGCTCGTTTTCATTCGCGTTGACCGCCGTCCAGCACGGGTCGTGGCGGATGCCCGAGCACTGACTCCAGTGCCAGCCCGATTGCGAGTAGACGCCGGTCGCTGCCCGCCGGCCCATCGAGCTCCACGGCCACCGGCAGCCCCTGCGGCGTGACACCCACCGGCACGGTAAGCCCGGGGATGCCCGCGTTGCTGCCGGGGTCAGTGTTGCGAATGTACGTCGGAAACGGCGACACCGCCTCGCCGTTGAGCATCACTGACTCGACGCTGCCTTCGATAAGCCGTGCCGGAAGGGGGGTGGCGGGGAAGATCACTGCCTCCACGTCATGCTGCTCGAAATAGTCGCGATAGAGCTCCTGGAGCTGCGGACGGAACTCGTCCATGGCCTGGCGATAGGCCGCCTCGGAGATGGCATCGTCTTCGGTCCCGACCTCCCTGTCCTCGCCAATGGCCGAGTCCAGCGCTCCGGCGACATCAGGGCTCGCTGTATTCTCGATCACTTCCAGCACAGTGACCGCTGGCGACGTGCCCTCGAGATACTCCGGCAGCGTGCGCAGCACCTCGTAGAGAGCGAGTGGGAAACCCACCTTCCTGTTGAGCTCGCCGATGCCTTCGAGGTCCGCCTCGACCAGCGTGACGCCGGCCTCTTCGAGTTGCTTCAACGCGGCGTCCGTCAACGCCCGGGTATCGGGATCGAGATTCTCGTAGAAATAGCCGCGCGGCACGCCGATTCGGAGGTCATCCAACGATACCGGGTCTTCACCCGTGGACGTCCCCGCCAGCACACCGTCCAGAAGCACCGCGTCGGCCATGTTTCGCGCAATGGGCCCGGCGGTATCCCGGGTATGGGAAATGGGCGTGATGCCTTGCTGATCGTAACGCCCGACGCTCGGCCGGAATCCGTAGAGACCGGTCAGGGCCGAGGGAATGCGCACGGAACCGCCGGTGTCCGTCCCCAGGCCGGCCGGCGCCATTAGCGCGGCGACCGCAACGGCCGTTCCGCCGCTGCTGCCGCCCGGGAAGGTCAGTGCGTTGTACGGGTTGCGCACAGCCCCGTACTCGAAGTTCTGGCTGGTGATCCCGAACGCCAGCTCGTGCATATTGGTCTTGCCCAGTACGATTGCGCCCGCGTCCGTGAGCGCTTGGGCCACAGGCGCGCTCTCGGCGGGGACGTGCCCGGCCAATGCCGGCGTGCCGGCGGTACTCGCGAGCCCGGCCACGTCGATGTTGTCCTTCAACACCACCGGCACGCCGTGCAAGGGGGGCAGGTCACCGCCCGACTCCCTGTGCTCGTCGGCCCGCCGCGCCTGGCGCAGGGCCGCCTCGGCGTTGACGGTTATGAACGCATTCAGGTGCCGGTTCGCCTCCAATCGCTCGAGAAGAACGCCGGTCAGGCGCTCGCTGGTGAGCTCGCCCTGGGCAATCTGCTCGGCTGCCTCACCGGCGCCGAGCCGCAGGAGCTCCTGGTCTGACAGGGCCTGCGCACTGGCGCCGCCCAGGAAGACCGAAAGCAGCGCGATACCTGAAACGAAGCGCGTACCGGACATAGATACCTCCGTTGGGCGGTTTGCTTCGAGACCACGAGGGATTATTAGAAACGGATGCGCCAGCCATCCGCGGCGTAGATCCGGGCAAAGCCGCCACCTTCGAGTAGCAGCTCCTTGTTCGTGTCGTCCATGACAGCGGCGCCGTGTCTCGCGGCTTTTTCCAGCAGCGCGAGAGCCTTCTCGATGGTGGCGTCGAGCTCGAGCAAGGCGGGGACGCCTTGAGCCGCCGCGACGCGGAAGCCCGCATGCTCGATGGCCATGGTGGTCCTCCTCCGGGCTTGCGATATTGGTTGGGGTTGTCCTTACCTCACAGGATAGGGAGGAAAATCGGGGGTTGCTTGTCCGAGACGCACACGAGTCCTTACCGGTCGTCACACCGACCCATTTCGCTAGACTACAATGAACGCACCCAGCGTATAGGGCCTTCCCACCGCGTTGTCGGCTGTGCGGGCGAGATGCGGATTGCCGCCTTTATCAGGGATTCACTTCGCTCCGGGCGATCCTGTGGAGCAAGCGGCTGGATTTCGCATCCCGCGGTGCCTACCATTGATTTCAATGCACCGTCGCCGCGGCATGCGTGTGAATCAAGTATCAGAAGGGGATTGCCATGCGCTTGATCCTGGCTCTAGTGCTGTTTCTCACCGCTCCCCTCGCAGCGGCAGCCGGGCAGAATCTGCTGTTCATCCTCGACGGATCCGGCAGCATGTGGGGCCGCGTCGACGAAACACCCAAGATCAGTATCGCCAAGGAAGTCATGAGCGAGCTGGTCGCCGAGCTGCCGGACGACGCCCGGGCGGGACTGTACGCGTATGGCCACCGAAGGAAGGGCGATTGCGCGGATATCGAATCCCTGGTGGCGCTGGGGCCGCTGGATCGCCAAACACTGGTGGATCGCATACAGGGGCTCAACCCCAAGGGCAAGACGCCGATCAGGGACGCCGTCAACCAGGCCCTCGAGGAGCTCCGGCGGGTGGAGGAAACCGCGAGCGTCGTACTGGTCTCCGATGGGCTGGAATCGTGCGGTGGCGATCCCTGCGCGGCGGTGAAAGCCGCGCGGGATGCCGGCATCGAGTTTCGCATGCATGTGGTGGGCTTCGGCCTCGGCGATACCGATGCCGGACAGCTCCAGTGCATGGCGCGCACCGGCGGCGGCGAGTACTACACCGCGGCCAATGCCGAGGAGCTCAGTCACGCGCTGCAGGAAGCCGTTGCCGTGAAGCCGGCACTGGTCCTCACGGCCACCCGCAACGGTGCCCCGACCGCAGCGCGGGTGTTCGTCTATCGGGCCGGCAGCGATGACGAGGTCCTGCGCGATACCCTGGGCAAACACCCCGACGACCACAATCCCAATCCCGCGCGCCTGGCGCTGGCGCCAGGACGCTACGACGTGCGGGTTGTCCCCGAGTCCATCGATGCAGACCAGGCGCAGCACCTTGATGGCATCACAGTCCCGAAAGAAGGCGAGATCGAGCGCACGGTGGATTTTTCCGCCGGCGTCTTGGAGCTCATCGTCACGGCCAACGGCGAGCCGAGCGCGGCGCGGACTTATGTGTATAAAGCGGGCAGCGACAACGAAGTAACCCGCGAGCATACCGGTGAGGATGGTCAGGCACGCTACAACCTGCCACCCGGCCAATACGACATCAACGTGCGTCCCGAGGACGTCGCGGCACCCGACCGGCGGCTAACCGGCGTCAGCGTGGCCGCGGGCGAAACTCTCCGGGAATCCGCGGACTTCTCCTCGGGCGAGCTGCGGGTCAAGGTCACCACCAACGGCGAGCCGCTGGATGCTCGCACCTACGTGCACGATGTGGACTCCGGCAAGGAGGCCGACCGCGGCAGTACCGGCCGCGACGGCACAGTCTCCTATGCCTTGCCGCCGGGGAGCTACCGTGTGACGGTCCGTCCCGAGGGCATCGCCGCGCCCGACGAGCACATCGAGGACGTGACGGTCGAGCCCGGCGCAGGGACCTCGCGCAGCCTGGATATTCCCTCGGGCCGGTTGAACGTCGACGTGACCACCAATGGGAAGCCCCTGGATGCCCGCACCTACCTGGTCAATGCGGCGACCGATAAGGAGGCCGACCGCGGCAGTACCGGTGGCGACGGTGCCGTGACCTACGCGGTGCCAGTGGGCTCGTACCGCCTGAGGATCCGCCCGGAAGGCATCGCTGCGCCGGACCAGGTGATCGAGGACATAGTGGTCCAGGCGGACCGCACCACCTCCCGCAGTCTGGATATCCCCGCCGGGCGATTGGAGGTCAAGGTGACCCACGAGGGTAACCCCCTCGATGCCCGCACCTATCTGGTCAGTGAGGACACGGGCAAGGAAACGGACCGGGGCAGCACCGGCGGCGACGGCGCCGTCACCTACGCGGTGCCGGTGGGCGAGTATCGCCTCCGGATCCGTCCCGACGGCATCGACGCCGCGGACCAGGTCATCGAAGGTATCGCCGTCCGCGCCGGGGAAACGACCCGCAAGGCGGTGGATTTCGGCGAGGGCTGACGCAATAAGGCCGCACCGTCGCACGAAGGGGAGTCAAATCCCCCACGATGTGGCGCAGCCGACCATCGGTGGCCCACCGAGGCGAGCGCAACGGGATCGACATCGTCCGCTAGCGCGACGATGAAAAGCCCCCGCCGGATCTCGAATCCCACGGTGCGCCCCCATGTGCGAACGTTCCTCGGGGCGCGTAATCTCCTTGCGAAGCTCACCACCGTCCGCTCGGGACTGCGGTTGTGCCACTTCGCTCGTCGCAGGCCATACTGGGTTATACAGCGCGCGATCGCAGGTAGTCCCCGCACTCGTCCGCAGGGATAGGCCTGGCGACCAGGTAACCCTGGCCGGCGTCGCAGGCTAGCGAGTGGAGATAGTCCGTCCTGAATAACCCATTACGCGGCAGCCCGCATTCCGGGTTCGGGATTCTGATTCCGGCCGACGGTGTTGATGGCGCCCAGTAGCCGTCCCAGGATTCGGCGCAAAAGATCGGCCATGGCCCGGAGCAGCAGTCGGATGTTGTGCCCGGCGGCAACCAGCACGGCGTTCAGCGCATCGCCCAAGGC
>NZ_JBPODZ010000011.1:0-77976 GCF_052060015.1 Arhodomonas sp. SL1
TCAACACCGTCGGCCGGAATCAGAATCCCGAACCCGGAATGCGGGCTGCCGCGTAATGGGTTATTCAGGACGGACTACCTACCGGGTAACCCGCAATTATCGGCACCAAATGTCTCTGGCGGCCCCCGTGGTAGGCCGCCTATCGGGGCATTCCATCACCTTGCATTAGCCGTAAGTACCGCTCTTTATTAGGGAAACGCACATCTGCCGTTCGTGGAAGCGTAGCGCGCGCCGATCCTTGGCTATACGTTATTCGACCATGCTACGGCATTACATCTACCAGGACTGGCGTCCGATCTGCCAAGACACCGTTATCGATAACGATCAGGTGAGCACCCCATGTTCCACAAGGAGACGGCATCAGGGCAGCGGCCTGTGCCCATTGGGCTACTGATTGTCCGCGGCCGCCAATAACCCGGTGAGGTTTGGATGTGGGTCATAGCGAAACCATGAACTGGCAACGCCTGATCAATTTGCTCGACGCGGGTGGTCCGGTGGTGCCGATTTTGCTGCTGATGTCGATGCTCGCGCTCACCTTGATAATCGGAAAGGTCTGGCAGTTCCGCTTGTTACGTATCAGTGATTGGCGAGCCACGGAGGAGGCACTTACGCTATTTCGGAATGGTCACCTCTATGAGGCCCAACAGCGGGTGAATAGCTGCCGAAACCCAGCCGCACAGGCCTTAGCCCAGGCACTGAATGGCCTTAGGCGGGGCGTCGGCGAAGACCGGATTCGAGAGGAGGTGACTCGTTACGCCCGCAATGCCCTAGAGAGCCTGCGCAGCGGCTTACGCCCGCTTGAAGTCATTGGCTCCCTCGCTCCGCTTCTCGGTCTGTTCGGCACGGTGCTCGGGATGATCAAGGCGTTCCGGGAGCTGGAGCTGGCCGGCAGTCGGATCGATCCTGCAGTACTGTCCGGAGGGATCTGGGAGGCGTTGTTGACCACAGCTGTGGGGCTCGCCATCGCCATACCGGTAATCGCCGCGCTCAACTGGTTCGAGCGCCGCGTGGAACGCGTGGCCCACCGCATGGACGATGCGATCACCCGGGTATTCACGGAGGACCTCGCCGGTGGCACCCCCGGTGGGAATCAATCCGGTGAGGAGAGGGCTCGTGAGCCATCACCACGCACCGAAGCCAATGACTCCGGCGTGTGAGCGGCCACCCAGCGACTGCCTAGAATTAAGGTACCGCACGTCATCTGCTGATCTCCCATTCACTGTGCTTGCACTCTCCGCGGCCGGTTTACGTTACGTGGCCAGAGGTACCATCGAAGTGGGGACGTTGGGTACCGGCAGCTAGTATTCCCCATACAGGGGGTGCTGCTGGAAATCCACCGGGAGAGTTGCCTTATGGAAGGCATGGCCATAACAGGAGGTACGCCGTACCCGGGCGCGGGTCCCCGCCAGCGAAAGAACATTGGCATACGCCTTCTGATGCGGTCGGCCCGAGTCGTGCGCGCACGACTCGGGCTACTGGCTGTCGCGGATCACTGATGGACGTATCACGCCGGCAATGGCTACTCGCGTTCACGATCGCGGTGCTAATTCATGTCGCCGCTGCGATATTGCTATTGCAGCGCGAGCAGGGCACCGGCACCCCGGCGGCGGGTAGTGAAGGCCTGGAGATCTCCCTGGAAGCCCAGGGCGGCGCCTCCGCGAACGCAGGGGCGGAGGTGCCGGAGCTAATCGGCGCCGAGGCCCCGCGCAGGGCAAAAGGAGGCGTTGATAACGCCCTCCCGAAGCGGGCCGAGGCTAAAGCGGATGGTGCTACAGCCGTCGAGACCGCACCCGAGCGTAGACCGGCAGCGGAACCGGGACCAAGAATCACCCGCGCTACAGGACCATCGTTCGGGCCAGAGGCGGCCCCCGAGGTCGGGCCTGCTCCCATTACCGACATACATCCTCAGCACCCAAATATCGCAACCGGGGACATCGAGCCCGCCGAACCAGCAGGTGAGAGTCGCCGACGGGGAGCTCACAAGACAGAACCCCAGAGACCAGCAGCTGCAGTCCCCCAAGCCACAGCCGCCAAGGCCGGGACGGAGGAACCGGCAACCGCAGCCCCCCAATCCACAGCCGGCGCAGCCGAACCGCAGGGACCAGCCGCCGCGGCGGCCCAGCCCACTGCCGCCGAGGTCGAGGCGAAGGAACCGGCCGCCGCAACCACCCAATCAGCAGCCGTCGCAGCCGAGCCGCAGGAACCACCCGCCGTGGGTGCCCAGCCCAGTGCCGCCGAAGCCGAGCCGCAAGAACCAGCCGCCGCGGGCACCCAGCCCACTGCCGCCGAGGCCGAGCCGGAGGAACCGGCAACCGCAACCACCGAATCAGCAGCCGCTGCGGCCGACCCGCACGAACCAGCCGCCCCGGGGGCCCAACCCACTGCCGCCGAGGCCGAGACGGAGGAACCGGCAGCAGTGACTGCTCAAGCAATGGGCCGCAATATCGAGGCTGAACAGTCGGGGACCGTAACGAACAACGAGAGCACGGACAGGCACCGGGATAGTGATGACGGTGCCAGTGGCACGGGTGCAGCCACTGACGAGGCAGATAGCACCCAGACCGACTACTTGGCCACTCTCCGGAGGTGGTTCGAGAAAAATAAGAGCTATCCCCAACAGGCCCGAATCGGACGACAGGAGGGAACCGCCATATTGCGCGTCATCTTCGACCGGGACGGTTACGTGCTTGAGTACGAGCTCGTAAGGAGTTCTGGCCATGCCACCCTGGACAGGGAGGTCAAGGCGATGATCGAACGAGCGGCACCCTTGCCTCCCATTCCCGCGGAGCTAAATCGCCGTCGCCTCGAACTACGGGTACCTATTCAATTCTCGTTGCGCTAGTGGCCTTGATACTGAGAGAAGGAGACCCCCCATGCGTTCACGTATAATCCGATATTACCTTTGGCTTGTCCTGTTGATAGCGTTTCCCGCAACTGGACATACGGCGGAGAAAGTGACCCTACAGCTCAACAAACTCGAGCAGGAGGGAAAATCTTGCCTCGCCTATCTCGTAGTGGAGAACACCGCTGAAAGCGCCTACGACAGCCTCACGCTCGATTTGGTGATGTTCGATGGTGACGGCATCATCGCACGGCGATTGGCAGTGGAGACTGCGCCACTGCCCGCCGGCAAGACGAGCGTCAAGGTCTTTCGTATCGACGAACTCCCCTGTGACGCGATTGGGCGAGTACTTCTGAACGACATCCTCGCGTGCGAGGACGAGACCGGTGATCACGATGACTGCCTGTCGCGATTGGATACGGAGAGTGTCGCTGGAGTCCCGTTCATCCAATAGGCCGAGATCACTCGTAACGACGCGGTACGTCGCGGTCCCATGGCAGTCTGGGGCACACTAGTGCACTAGTACCAAAGGACCGCGCCGCACCGTGCTCGTCACCCATCACAGCAACCGGCTCGAGGCCCTGGCGGAGGCCCTCGGGCAA
The DNA here is from genome assembly GCF_052060015.1 of Arhodomonas sp. SL1. Lineage (NCBI taxonomy): Bacteria > Pseudomonadati > Pseudomonadota > Gammaproteobacteria > Chromatiales > Ectothiorhodospiraceae > Arhodomonas > Arhodomonas sp. SL1. The sequence goes on from NZ_JBPODZ010000011.1 coordinate 3,445, forward strand.
GCCATGGCCGAGGCGCCGCTGCCGCCGCTGACCCCCGAGACCGTGGTCGTGCCCCATGCCAGCATGTCCCACTGGCTCTCGCTCACCCTGGCGGAGCGGCAGGGGATCCTCGCCAACGTGGACTTCCCCTTCCTCGGCGGTCTGGTCTGGCGGCTGTTCTGCCGCCACTGGCCCGAGCTGCCCCAACAGCCGCCCTTCGACCGCGAGGCCCTGCGCTGGCGGCTGCTGGAGCTCGTGCCGGAGCTCCTCGACGAGCCGTCGCTGGCCCCGCTGCGGGGCTATCTCGCCGACGCGGAACACCCCCGGGGCAACCGCGCCTACCAGCTCGCCGACCGACTGGCCGGGCTCTATGACCAGTACCTGGTCTACCGACCCGATTGGATCCGGCAATGGGAGGACGGCGCCGAGGAGCACTGGCAGGCCGTGCTCTGGCGGCGGCTGCGTGCCGACACCGGCGGGGGCCGCGACCGTGCCGAACTGCTCGCCAGCTACATCGCGGACCTCACCGCCGGAGCCGTGGATACCGGCGCCCTGCCGCCACGGTTGTTCGTCTTCGGCCTGTCCTCGGCGCCGCCGGCCTATCTCGAGCTGCTGGCGGCGCTGGCGGTGCACATCCCGGTCGAGGTCTTCGCCCTCAACCCCTGCCTGCACTACTGGGGGGATGTCATCTCCGAGCGCGGCCTGGCGCGGTTGCGCGAGCGCTGGCGCAGGCTCGGCCTGGCCGATGCCACCGACTACTACAGCACCGGCCACCCACTGCTGTCCTCACTTGGGCGTACCGGTCGGGCCTTCCTGGAAGCCCTGCAGACCCACAGCAACGACGACGCCGACCACTTCCGCAGCGACGAGGCAGCGCCCGAGAGTCATCTCGGCCGGCTGCAGCAGGACATCCTGCTGCTGCGCCGGCGCGGGCCGGGGGAGGAGGCGCAACCGCTGCCCCTGGCGTCGGCGGATCGCTCGCTGACCGTACATGCCTGCCACGGCCCCATGCGCGAGGTGCAGGTACTCCACGACCAGCTCCGCCGGTTGTTCGACGAGACCGACCTCCGGCCCCGGGACGTGGTGGTGATGACCCCGGACATCGACACCTACGCCCCCTTCATCGAGGCCGTGTTCGGCAACGCCGCCGGGGCGCGCTACATCCCCTGGTCCATCGCCGACCGCACCCTGCCCGGCCGCCATCCGGTGGTGCAGGTGTTCGCGCAGATGCTCTCGCTGCCACGGAGCCGGCTCACCGCCGCCGAGGTGCTATCCATCCTCGAGGTGCCGGCGGTGCATCGCTGCTTCGAGCTGGATGCCGAGGCGGTGGAGCGCATCCGCGGCTGGGTCCGCGACAGCGGCATCCGCTGGGGGGCCGACGCCGCCCATCGCGCCGAGGAGGACCTGCCCGCCGGCTGGGAGACCCACAGCTGGCGCTTTGGCCTGAACCGCCTGCTGCTCGGCTACGCCATGGACGACGACACACCGCTGTATCATGACATCGCCCCACTGCCCGAGGTGGAGGGTGGCGAGGCCGCCTGGCTCGGGGCGTTCCACGCCTTCTGGGACGCCCTGCTCGAGACCCGGCGCGCCATGGGCCAGGACCACACGCCGGCGGGCTGGCAGACCCTGCTCAACGGGGTGCTGGAGACCTTCTTCCGGCCCTGGGACGAAGAAGAGAGCACGGCGCTCCAGGGGGTGCGCGACGCGGTGGCCGGCTTCGTGGAGGCCGCCGCTGCCGGCGGCCTGGCCGCGGAGCTGCCGCCGGATACCCTGCGCACCCACTTGCTCGAGGCCCTCGGCGAGGAGGGCCAGCCGGGCGGCTATCTCACCGGGCCCGTGACCTTCTGCGCGATGGTGCCGATGCGCAGCATCCCCTTTGAGGCGGTCTGCCTCATCGGCCTCAACGACCGGGACTTCCCCCGCCAGGACCCGTCCATGGATTTCGACCTCATGGCCCGGGAGCCGCGCCCCGGCGACCGCAGCCTGCGCGAGGACGACCGCTACCTGTTCCTGGAGGCGCTGCTCGCCGCCCGGCGCTATCTCTACCTCAGCTATGTGGGCCGGGACGTCCGTGACGACAGCCCGCGGCTGCCCTCGGTGCTCATCGAAGAGCTCAACGACACCCTGGACCGGGGCTTCACCACGGAAGACGGCACGCCGCCCAGCCAGCGGCTACTCACCGTCCACCCCCTGCAGCCCTTCAGCCCCCGCTATAGTGGCGAGGCCGAGGCAGCGCTGTTCAGCTATGCCGAGGATTGGCTGCGTCCGCCGGACGCCGAGGAAACCGAGGCGGGCGACAGCGTACCCGGCTTCGCCGACGAGCCCCTGCCGGAGCCGGAACCGGAGCTCCGGGCGCTTACCGTCGACGAGCTGGTGCGCTTCTTCCGCAACCCCGCCGAGGCCTTCCTGCGGCTGCGCCTGGACACCCGGCTGCAGCGGGAGGTCGCGGGAGAGGCCGAGAGCGAGCCCTTCGCGCTGGACGGGCTGGAAGGCTACCACCTCCGCAACCAGCTCCTCGAGCAGCGCCTCGCCGGCGGGGACACCGCCACCCTGGGCACCCTACTGGAGGCCAGCGGCACACTGCCGGAGGGTCCGTTCGGCCAGGCCGTGCTGCGCGAGGGCACCACCCGTATCGCCCCCCTGGAGGAGCGCGTCGCCGAGCAACGGCCGGGCCCGGGGGAAGCGGTGGAGGTGGACCTCGCCCTGGAAGGCTTCACCCTGACCGGGTGGCTGGATGGCGTCACGGAAGCCGGGCTGTTCAGCTATCGCGCCGCCCGGGTGGGGCCGGCGGATCAGCTCCGGGTATGGATCCGCCACCTGGCCCTCAACGCCATGGCCCCGGAGGCCCTCGACCGCCACACCCGCCACCTGGGCGAGGGGGAGCGGAACCAGCCACCCCAGGAGATCACCCTGACCCCCCTGGCGCCGGAGCAGGCCCGGGCGCAGCTGGCCGATCTGCTCGGCCTCTACTGGGAAGGCCTGCACGCCCCGCTGCCCCTGCCCCTGCGCAGCGCCTGGGCCTTCGCCCGGGAGTTGGCGAAGAACGGCGACCAGGACCGGGCGATGCAGAAGGCCCGCGCCGCCTGGGAGGATGACGACTTCAACCACCGCCCCGGCGAGGAGAGCGACCCGAGCTGGTCGGCGGTGTTCCGCGGCGCCAGCGCCGTGGAGCACCCGGAGTTCCCCACCCGGGCGGAGCGGCTGTTCCTGCCGCTGCTCCAACACCGGGATGGGGGAGAGGGATGACGGCCATGCAGGAGCTGGACATCGCCCGGTTGCCGCTCACCGGGCTGCGCCTCATCGAGGCCAGCGCCGGCACCGGCAAGACCTACACCATCGCCGCGCTCTACCTGCGCCTGGTGCTGGATGGCGCTGCGGAGCTCGGCCGCGACCTGGACCTGCGCGAGATCCTGGTGGTGACCTTCACCGAGGCCGCCACCGAAGAGCTCCGCGACCGCATCCGTGGCCGCCTGCGCGCCGCTGCCCGGGCCTTCGAGGTGGGTGCCGCCGACGGCGACGACCCGGTGCTCGAGGCCCTGCTCGCCCAGCGCGACGACCACACCGCCTGCGCCGAGCGGCTGAGGGAGATGCTCACCCGGGTGGACGAGGCGCCCATCCACACCATCCACGGCTTCTGCCACCGCGCCCTTCGCGAGAACGCCTTCGACAGCGGCGCGCCCTTCCGCGCCGAGCTGGTCACCGACGAGACCCATCTCCAGGAGGCCATCGTCGAGGACTTCTGGCGCCGGCGCTTCTATGCCCGCCCGGAACCCTACGCCCGCTGGGTGCGATCGCGCTGGCGCACCCCCCGGGACCTGCTCGGCGAGCTGCGCGGCGAGCTCAATCACCCGACCCTGGCCATCCTCCCCGAGCCCGACGGCGCCGCCCGGGAGCATCTGGAACAGGCCTTCACGGCCGCCGCCGGGGAGGCCGCCGGGCAATGGCACCGCGCCGCGGGGGAGGCCCTTGAGCGGATCGGGGAGGCCGTGGCCGCCAAGCGGCTGAGCGCCGCCAAGGACAAGGGCTACGCCGCGGAGCGCCTGGCCACCCTGCGCCCCGGCTGGGAGGAATGGTTCGCCGCTCCCCACCTGCCCCTGCCCGCGGGCTTCGAGCTGCTCACCAACGAAAGGCTCGAGGAATCCGTGCTCGCCCGGGCGGCGAAGGCCGGCGAGGGACCACCGGTCCATCCCCTGTTCGATGCCTGCAGCCGGGTACGGGAGCTCGGCGACTCCCTGGACCGGCACCGGCGCATCGAGGTCCTCCACGACGGGCTCCTCGCCCTGCGCGAGGGGCTCGCCGCGCGCAAGCGCGAGGAGCAGCTGCTCTCCTTCAACGACCTGCTCACCACCCTGGCCGACGCCCTGGACGGCCCCGGCGGGGCGACCCTCGCCCCGCGACTCGCCCGGCGCCACCCGGTGGCGCTGATCGACGAGTTCCAGGACACCGACCCGGCGCAGTACCGCATCTTCCAGGCCGTCTACCAGGGACGACCGGGCACCGGCTTGTTCATGATCGGCGACCCCAAGCAGGCGATCTACAGCTTCCGCGGCGCCGACATCTTCACCTACATGCAGGCCCGGCGGGCCACCGACGCCGAGACCGGGCGCTTCACCCTTCCGCGGAACTTCCGCTCCACCGAGCGCCTGGTCCAGGCCGTGGATGCGCTGTTCCGTGCCCCCCAGCGCCCCTTTGTGTTCGAGGAGATCGAACTACCGCGGGTACGTGCTGCCGGCCGCGCCGACCAGCGCCCCCTGAGCATCGATGGCACTGCCGCCGACGGGCTGCAGGTCTGGTTCCAACCCCGCGGCGAGAAGGAAAAGACGATCGCGAAGGGCCGGGCGGCGGAGCGCCTCGCCGGCGCCTGCGCCGGGGAGATCGCCGGGCTGCTGCGCCGCGCCGCCGACGGTGCCGCCCGCCTGGGGGAACGGCCCCTGCAGGCGCAGGACATCGCGGTGCTGGTCCGCAGTCACCACCAGGCGGAGGCCGTCAAACAGGCCCTGGCGGCCCGGGGCATCGCCGCCGTCCACCAGAGCCGGCAGAGCGTGTTCGCCAGCCGTGAGGCCGAGGACCTGGGCCACATCCTGCGGGCGGTGGCGGAACCCGGCGACGACCGGCTGCTGCGGGCGGCGCTGTGCACCCCGCTGATGGGGCTCAGCGCCGCCGGCCTCTACCGGGAGATGCAGGCGGGCCGGCCCTGGGAGCACCGCATCGAGCGCTTTGCCGGCTACCGGGAGCGCTGGGAGCAGCGCGGGGTGCTGCCCATGCTGCACACCCTGCTCCACGAGGAGGGCGTCATCGCCCGGGTGTTCGCCGCCCCGGAGGCGGAGCGGCGCATGACCAACCTGCTCCATCTCGGCGAGCTGCTGCAGCAGGCGGCGACAGAGCGCTACGGCATCACGGGGGTGCTGCGCTGGCTACAGGAGCACATCGACGACCCCGACGGGGCCGGCGAGGTGGCGGAGCTGCGCCTGGAGAGCGACGCCGAGCTGGTGCACATCGTCACCATTCACAAGAGCAAGGGGCTGCAGTATCCGGTGGTCTTCCTGCCCTTCCTCGCCCTGACCCGGGGCGCCGAGAAAAACCCCGAGCGCGCCCGCTTCCACGACGACGCCGGCGCCCTGTGCCTGGACCTGGGCTCTGAGGCCCTGGACACCCACGTGGCCCGGCAGCGGCGGGAGGACCTCGCCGAGGAGGTGCGGCTGCTCTACGTGGCCCTGACCCGTGCCTCCCACCGCTGCTATCTGGCCTGGGGCCACTACACCGACGCGGAGCGCTCCGGGCTCGGCTACCTGCTATTCCCCGGCGAGGACCCGGACACCGGGACGCCCCTCGGGGAATTCCCGGAGACCGACGCCGCCCTCCGCGCCCCCTGGGACCACCTTAGCGAGGCGCACCCTGGGGCCATTACGGTCACCGAAGTGCCGGCCCCCAACGGGGCGGGGGCCGGGGAGAGCCGGCCCGCGGAACGCCGCGGCCGGGCCCTGGCCCTCACCGGGACGGTCCGCCAGGACTGGCGGCTGAGCAGCTACACCGGGCTGCTGGCCAGCCACGCCGGTCAGCTCATCGAGCAGCCCGACCACGACGCCATGGAGGACGCCACGGCCATCCCTAGCGAGCCACCCGCCGGCGGCGGGATCTTCGGCTTCCCCCGGGGGGCGCGGGCAGGCACCTTCCTGCACCGGGTCCTGGAGCTCGCCGTCTTCACGGAGCCGTCGTCCCTCGCCCCGCTGGTACGGCACCTGTTGCCCGCCTACGGCTTCGACGGCGGCTGGGCGGAGACGATCACCGCCCACCTAGAGGGTGTGCTCGCCACGCCGCTGGACGACGCCGGCATCCGGCTGGCGGATTTGGGCGGCGGGCAGCGCATCGACGAGCTGGCGTTCTACTTCCCCGCCGATGACGTGGCGGCCGCGGACCTGGACGCGGCCCTGCCGCCAGTGGGCGACACGCGGCGGCCGCCGCTGACCTTCGGCCGTATGCGCGGCATGCTCAAGGGCTACATCGACCTGCTCTTCGAGCACCAAGGCCGCTACTACGTGGTGGACTACAAGTCCAACCACCTGGGCAATACGACCACGGCCTATGCCCCCCAGCGCCTGGAGCAGGCCATCGCCGCGAGCCGCTACGACCTGCAATACATGCTCTACACCCTGGCCGTGCACCGCCTGCTGCGCGCGCGGCTACCCGATTATGACTACGACCGCCACTTCGGCGGCGTCCGCTACCTCTTCCTCCGCGGCATGAGCCCGGCCAGCGGGCCGGGGGCGGGCATCCACCGCGTGCGTCCGGAGCGCGCGGTGGTGGAGGCCCTAGACGCACTGTTCGGCGGCGCGGAGGCAACGGCATGAGGGATCCGCTGCGCGAGGCCGCCACCGCAGGGCTGCTGCGGGCCCTGGACGCCCGCTTCGCGGAGTTCCTGCTCACCCTCGACGCGGGAACGCCACCAGCGGTACGCCTGGCAGCGGCCCTGGCCAGCCAGCAGCTCGGCGAGGGCCACATCTGCCTGGACCTCGCCGCCTTCGCCGGCCGCCGGGTCCTCGCCGACCCGGGCCAGGATGTGGCGGGAACGGATACCCCTACCCTAGACGCCTGGCGGGAGACCCTGACCACGGCATCGGTGATGCAGACACCCGGGGGCGGACCGGCACCGCTGGTGTTGGACGGCGACCGGCTCTACCTGCGCCGCTACTGGTGCTTCGAGCAGCACCTGGCCGCGCGCCTCCACGCCCTCTCCGGCCAGGAAGCGCCGGTGGACGACCCCCTCCTCACCGACGGGCTCCAGCGGCTGTTCGGCGACCCCGGCAGCGGGGTGGACTGGCAGCGGGTCGCCGCGGCGGTGGCGGTGCTGCGTCCCTTCGCGGTGGTCTCCGGCGGCCCGGGCACCGGCAAGACCCATACCGTCAGCCGGGTCCTCGCCCTACTCGCCGAGCAGGGCCTGGCGGCGGGCGCCGCGCCGCGGATCCGCCTGGCCGCCCCCACCGGCAAGGCGGCGGCGCGCCTCACCGAATCCATCGCCGCCACCCTCCCCACTCCGGAACGGCTGCGCGATCCGGCAGTCCTGGAGGCCATCCCCCGGGAGGCGGTGACCCTGCACCGGCTGCTGCGGGCCCGGCCAGGCCGGCTGCGCTTCGGCCACAATGCCGACAACCCCCTGCACCTGGACGTGCTGCTGGTGGACGAGGCCTCCATGGTGGACTTGCCGCTGATGGCCCGGCTGGTGGAGGCACTGCCGCCCCGGGCGCGTCTGATCCTGCTCGGCGACAAGGACCAGCTCGCCTCCGTAGAGGCCGGCGCGGTGCTGGGCGATCTCTGTGCAGGGGCCGACGGCTATACACCGGCCATGCGCGAGCGCCTGGCGGCGGTGACCGGGCAACGCCTGCCGGATATCGGGGCCGCCGGCCCGCTCGCCGACGGCATCACCTTCCTGCACCGCAGCCGGCGCTTCCGCGACGAGGGCGACGGCCCGCCGGGCATCGGCCGACTGGCCCGGTTGATCCGCGACGGCGAGGGGGAGGCGACGGTGGCGCTGCTGCGGGAGGTCGGCGAGGGGGGTGCGCACGGCGAGCTCGCCTTCCGGGCCATGGACACCGCCGGCCTGCGCGGGGCGCTCGCGGAGCAGGCGCTTCCCCGCTACCGCGCCATCACCGAGGCCACCGAGGTCCACGACGCCTTCGCCGCCCTGGAGCGGTTCCGCATCCTCACCGCCCTGCGCGAGGGCCCCTTCGGCGCCGGCGGCATCAACCGCATGATCCGCGAGCTCCTCGGCCCGTTGGCCCGCGGGCGCTGGTACCACGGCCAGCCAGTGATGGTGACCCACAACGACTACGCCCTGGGCCTGTACAACGGCGACATTGGCCTGGTCTGGGAGACGGGCCAAGGGCTGCGCGCCCACTTCCCGGCGCCGGACAGCGGGCTGCGGGACTTCGCTCCCCAGCGCCTGCCCGCCCACCAGACCGTCTACGCCATGACCGTGCACAAGAGCCAGGGCTCGGAGTTCCAGCGGTTGCTGCTGGTCCTGCCCGACGAGCCGAGCCCGGTGCTCACCCGCGAACTCCTCTACACCGGCCTCACCCGGGCCCGGGAACACGCCACCATCTGGGGCCGCCCGGGGGTCATCCGCGAGACGGTCCGCGACCGCCCCACCCGCCGCGCCTCGGGCCTCGCCAGCGCCGTGGCGGCACTTGGCCGATGATGGCGGCCATGGCAGCCTGAAACGGCCAATGCGACGATCATCACAGCGGGAGCCAGGGCATGCCCATCCGCAACCGGCTGCAGGACGCCATCGACCACTCGGACCGCCCCACGGTGCTGCACGAGGGCGACGACCGGGGTATCTACTGGTTGGGGATCCCCGATGAGACGGCCTTTCGCTGCAATACCTACCTGATCCGCGACGGCGACGCCGGGATCCTCGTCGACCCCGGTAGCCGGCAATATTTCCCCATCGTCCGGGATCGCGTCGCGCAGATCATGCCGCCAGAGGCGGTGACGGGGATGATCCTCAGCCACCAGGATCCGGACGTGGCCGCTTCCATGGGGCAATGGCTGGCGCTGAACCCGGATATCACGGTCTTTGCCACGCCGCGCACGCAGGTGCTGCTGCCCCATTATGGTATCGAGGGATACGAGTGGCACGACATGGAACGCAATCCCGAGCACCGGCTCCCCTCCGGCGCGCGGCTGCGATTCATACCCGCGCCGTTCCTCCACTTTCCCGGGGCGGTGGCCACCCACGACGATGCCTCGGGCTACCTGTTCTCCGGCGATATCTGGGCGGCCCTGGACACCGACTGGCGATTGCTGGTGGAGGACTTCGAGGCGCATCGGCCCAAGCTGGACCTCTTCCACACGGAGTACATGGCCTCCAACCTCGCCGCCCGCGGCTTCCTCCACCAGTTGGACCGCTATCCCGTCGAGGCCATACTCCCGCAACACGGCTCCATCATCGGCCCCGATCATGTGGAGCTGGCGCTGGATTACTTGTACCGCCTGCGCTGTGGCACCGACATTATCTACGCGGACATCGAATGAGCAGCGAAATCCCGGATACCGAAGACCTAACCCGGCGCGTCGCCGATCTGGAACGGGAAAACCGCCTGTTGCGTGAGTCCATGGGCCAGGCGGAACGCATGCGTGCCCTCTGGGAGCAGGCCCTAGAGGAGCTCAAGGCCACCAAGCAGACCCTGGAAGCACGCAACAAACAACTCGCCAGCCTCTATGGGGTGGCGGCGGCGGTGACCCGCTCGATCACCACCGAGGCGCTCTTCGAAGAGATCCTCGATGCCATGGAAGGGGTGCTCTCCCTGGAACATCCCTGCCCCATGGGCATCTTCCTGGTCGAGGGGTTCGGCATGCGGCTGGCCGCCCACCGCGGGGCGTCGCGGGAGTTCCTCGCCGCCCACGAGGGCATGCAGGTGGGCGACTGCCTGTGCGGGCGGGCGGCACAGGATGGCAATATCATCGTCACCCGCGATTGCCAGCGCGACCCCAATCACACCATCCGTTATCCCGGTTTCGAGCCCCATGGCCACCTGATCCTGCCGCTGAAGGCCCAGGACGAAACCGTAGGTGTCTTCTACTATTATCTGCCGCCGAACTTCGAGTTGAGCCAGCGGGAGATGGACACCTTCGTGGCCATCGGCCAACAGCTCGGCCTGGCCATCCATAACGCCCGCCTCTACGAGGAAACCCGGGCGCTGTCCATGCGCGACGCGCTGACCGCCCTCGGTAACCGCCGCTACCTGGACCTGGCGCTGGAGCGGGACCTGGGCAACGCCCGGCGCCACGGCATGGGGCTGGCGGTAGCCATGCTGGATATCGACCACTTCAAGGCCTACAACGACCGCCACGGCCACCCGGAGGGCGACCGGCTGCTCAAGGAGCTGGCCGGGATCCTGCGCGGCGAGCTCCGCGGCGGCGACCTGCCGGTCCGCCTCGGCGGCGAGGAATTCCTGGTCCTGCTGCCCGGCTGCGACCGGGAACGCGGGGCCGAGGCGGGCGAGCGCATCCGCCGCCTCGTGGCGCAGCGAACACCGGTGACCGTCAGCCTGGGCGTGGCCGTCCTCGAGGGATCGGGTTGCCAGGCGCAGTCCCTGATCGAGGCCGCGGACAATGCCCTCTACCAGGCCAAGGCAGCCGGCCGGAACCGTGTCCAGGTCGTGGGCTGCGGAGAGCAATCGGCGCGATGAACCCGCCCACCCTGCGCCGATGGCGCTTCGTGGCGCTGTTCACCGCGCTCATGGCGCCGGGGTTCGGCCCCGCCCTGGCCGAGCCCTTCCTCACGGGAACACCACCGGCCGAGCGCCACCGACTCGAGGCGCTGCGCGAGGGTTTCACCGCCGCCGGCGGTTTCCAACGGGTGGACGCTGCGGCGCTCACCGAGGCGCTGTCCAGCGCGCTTGCCGACTCGGACTCCGTTTTTCCCGCCCATGCCCGGCTCGACCCCCTCACCAAGGCCGCCCTGACGATGGAGACACGGGAACCGGCCGCGCCCTTCGCCCGCTATCGCCTCCGCTACGGCCTGGCGATGGTGGTTGGCTCCCCCGCGGGCAAACGCATCTCGGTCAGCCTGATCGAGGTGCAGCGTTTCAACCTGGGGACACGACGGCACCGGACGCTGATCCGCGAGCATGGCGAGAAGGCCGGCGATGTCACGGCGTTCGCACCGGGCCCCCACCTGGCCTATCGCCTGATCACCCGTCCGCTGATGGGCCATCACGCCGCCATCGACGCCGTGGCCCGCCGCGTCATCCCTGACGCAGAGGCCCGGCGGATGCAGTGCCTGGGCCACCCCTGCCTGAGCAGCGCCGCCACCAACGGAACCCGCCGAGCATGGGGATCGCTGCGCCCCGTCGACTTCGAGCCCCGCCGCACCCCGCCGGTCGCCGCCGTCGTGGAGGCCCTGCTCCGGCTCCACCGGGGCGCCCCGGAGGCCCAGGAAGACCCACGCTGGCGGGAATTCGAGCCACGGGAGGCAGTGCCGCCGGGGGAACCGTTCGTGGAGATCGTCGTCGAGACGGGATTCCAGCAGGAGCCCGCGCTAGATGCGGTGCTTCGGGACCGCGATCTCATGGACCACAGCGTCCACACGATCTGGCGGCGCCTCCTCCACCTGCCCGCCGGCGCGGAGAGCTATCATGGGCTGGATGTGGTCTACCGCCGCGGGCCTTCGGAGGATGGGCACCCCCCACGGCATTAGCCCAAGGCAGGCGCATGCGACGGCGCACCCCGTATCGGCCATTGCTTTTTATAGACGATCGGTCTATATTTTCCTCATGACATCTCCAGCACCGAACCGCCGGCGCGGGCGTCCGCCCAAGTCGCCGCGGGCCGAGGATGACACGCGCGCCGCGCTGATCCGCAGCGGCACCGAGGTGCTCACCGAGCAGGGTTTCACGGCGTCCGGGATCGACGGGATCCTCAAGCGCGTCGGGGTCCCCAAGGGCTCCTTCTATTATTACTTCCCGAGCAAGAAGGCCTTCGGCCGCGCCGTGATGGAACACTACGGCGCCTATTTCGCCAACAAGCTGGATCGCCATCTGCTGAATCCCGAGCAACCGCCCCTCCGCCGTATCGAGGCCTTTGTCACCGATGCCAAAGAGGGCATGGCCCGTCACGACTTTCGACGGGGATGCCTGGTGGGGAACCTGGGCCAGGAGGTGTGCAGCCTGCCGGACGAGTATCGGCAGTGGCTGCAGGCCACCCTCGAGGATTGGCAGCGCCGCGTGGCGCGCTGCCTCGAAGAGGCGAAGGAACTCGGCGAGCTCCGCGGCGACGTCGATTGCGCCCGGCTTGCCGAGGCCTTCTGGATCGGCTGGGAGGGGGCGGTGATGCGGTCCAGGCTGGAGCGCAGCGTTCGGCCCATGGAGGTCTTCGTGCGCTCCTACCTGGAGGGGCTTCCTCGCTAGCGTCAGAGAGGTGAGTGATGTTTAAGGCGATATTGATCGAAAAGCCGGACGGTGAGCAGCGCGTCGGAGTCCAGACGCTGGATGAATCCCAGCTCCCGGAGGGCGCCGTGACCGTACGGGTGGAATACAGCACCCTGAACTACAAGGATGCCCTCGCCATCACCGGCAAGGGGCCCGTTGTGCGGCAGTTTCCCATGGTGCCGGGCATTGACCTGGCGGGAACCGTGGAGACCTCGAGCTCCGACGCGTACCAGCCGGGGGACAGCGTCCTGCTCAATGGCTGGGGTGTGGGGGAGAAGCACTGGGGCGGCCTCGCGGAGAAGGCCCGGCTGGACAGTGGCTGGCTGATTCCGCTGCCTGGCGCATTCAGCGCCCGCCAGACCATGGCCATCGGCACCGCCGGCTACACCGCCATGCTCTCGGTGATGGCGCTGGAGCGCCACGGCGTGACCCCGGAGCAGGGCGATGTGCTGGTCACCGGCGCCAACGGCGGTGTCGGCAGCTACGCCATCGCGCTCCTCGCGCGGCTCGGATACCGGGTGATCGCGGCGACCGGACGCACCCAGGAAGCGGACTACCTCCGGGGCCTGGGGGCACAGGAGATCATCGAGCGCAGCGAGCTCTCGGAGCCCGGGCGGCCCCTCGCCAAGGAGCGCTGGGCCGGCGCCGTGGACTCGGTGGGCAGCCACACGCTGGCGAACGTCCTAGCCTCGACGCAATATGGCGGCACGGTGGCGGCCTGCGGGCTGGCACAAGGCATGGACCTCCCCAGCAGCGTGGCCCCCTTCATCCTGCGCGGTGTGACGCTCGCCGGCATTGACAGCGTCATGCGGCCCCAATCGGACCGCATCGAGGCATGGCGCCGGCTCGGCGAGCTGCTCGACCCGGAACAGCTCGACGCCATCACGCACACCATTGGCCTCGAGGAGGCCATCGACAAGGCCGGGGAGCTCCTCGAGGGCAAGGTCCGCGGGAGGATCGTCGTCCGCCTGCAGTGACCCCACCGCCCCCGGATCACGGCCGCGGCAAGTCCGCGGCCTCGAGGTGACAACGCACACCGTGGCCGGGATGGGGCGTGCGCAGCGGTGGCGCCTCCTTGCGACAGACGTCCATGACGTAGGGGCAACGGGTGTGGAAGGGGCATCCGGCGGGCCGTTCCGCCGGACCCGGATTGGTGCCGGCGAGCCGCGGGCGCACCGGCCGTTCCCGGCCCCGGGGCACGGCGGCCACCAGCGCCTCGGTATAGGGATGGCACGGGCCGGCGAGGACCGCCTCCGCCGGTCCCTCCTCCACGATCCCGCCCAGATACATCACCGCCACCCGATTGGCCAGCTGGCGGACCACCGCCAGGTCATGGGTGATGAACAGATACCCGACCCCCTGGCGGTCGCGCAGGCCGCGCAGCAGCTCCAGGATGGCCGCCTGCACGGACACGTCCAGCGCCGAGGTGGGCTCGTCCAGGATCACGGCGTCCGGGGTACCGGCAAAGGCCCGTGCGATGGCCACCCGCTGGCGCTGGCCGCCGGACAGCCGGCCGCCGCGGCGCCGGGCGAGCCCCGGATCCAGGGCCGCGGCCTCCATCAGCCCCGGCAGTCGCTCCCGCGCCTCGCGACGACCGACCCGGGCGAGCTTGCGGATGGCCCGGCGGAGGACGAAGCCGATGCGGTGGCTGGGGTTGAGGGTGCCGTCCGGTGATTGGAAGACCATCTGCAGCGGCTGCGGCGTGCGCCCGCCGCGGCCCTGACGCGTTAGCCGTCCGGCGGATGGACGGGCGAGACCGGTGAGCACACGCGCCAGTGACGTCTTGCCGCTGCCCGACTCCCCCACCAGGGCCAGGGTCTCGCCCCGGCGCAGGGTAAGGTCCACGTCCCGGAGGATCGGGACACCACCCAGGGTCAGGTGGATGCCGGCGGCCTCCAGCACCACCTCGCCGGCACCCTCGCCGGCGCTGGCCTCGGTGCGCGCGCCGGCCAGGGGGTCCGGCGTCGCCCCCGGGTAGAGGCAGCGGCTGACGCGGCCCGCGGACACCGCCGCCAGCGGTGGGCGCTCACGGTGGCAGCGCTCGCCGGCCACCGGACAGCGCGGCGCGAACACGCAGCCGCCGGGACGCTGCCCCGGCTCCGGCGGGGCGCCGGGGATGGGCGCGAGCCGTCGCGCATGGTCGTCGAAGTCCGGAATACAGGCCACCAGCCCCGCGGTGTAGGGGTGGCGCGGATCGCGAAACAGCGCCTCGGCATCGCCCTGCTCCACCAGCTCACCGGCGTACATTACCCCCACCCGGTCACAGACCGAGCGCACCACCCCCAGGTTGTGGCTGATGAACAGCAGCGCCACATCCATCTGGGCGCGCAGGGACTCGAACAGGGCGAGGATCTCGGCCTGGACCGTGGTATCCAGGGCGGTGGTGGGCTCGTCGAGCACCAACAGGTCCGGATCACCGGCCAGGCCCATGGCGATGACCGCGCGCTGCTGCATGCCCCCGGAGAGCTGGTAGGGGTAGAGCCGGCAGACCCGGGCGCCGTCGGGGATCTGCACCCGCTCGAGCATCCCCGCCGCCGCCCGCCAGGCCTCCGTGTTGGGCATGCCACGGTGGAGGCGATAGACCTCGGCGATCTGTTCGCCCACCGTTAGGGAGGGATTCAGCGCCGCCCCCGGGCTCTGGTAGACGGCCGCCACAGTACCGCCACGGAGCCGGCGCAACCCCTCCGCGTCCAGACCGGCGATGTCCGAACCGGCGAGGCGGATACGCCCGGCGCTGACCCGGGCATTGCTGGGCAGATAGCCCATCGCGGCCATGGCCACCGTGGACTTCCCGCAGCCGGACTCCCCCACCAGTCCATAGGCCTCTCCGGGCGCGATGGCGAGGCTCACCTCCGAGACCGCGTCCTGCCAATCCCCGCCACTGCGGTAGGCGATGGACAGCCCCTCCAGGGCCAGGATGGGCCCGCTCACCGTTCCTCCAGCTCGCGCAGGCCGTCGGCCATGAGCGAAAACCCGATGACGACGAAGGCGATGGCGCCTGCGGGGAACAGCACCGTCCACGGCGCGGAGGTCAGCAAGGCCCGGTTCTCCGCCACCATCAGCCCCCAGTCCGGGGCCGGCGGCTGGACCCCCAGACCGAGGAAGCCGAGGGTCGCCGAGGTGAACACGGCATAGCCCAGCCGGATGGTGCCCTCCACCACCAGCGGGCCGCGGACGTTGGGCAGCACCTCCACGGCGAGGACATAGAGCGGGCCTTCCCCGCGGATCCGCGCGGCCTGGACGTACTCCCGGCGCACCTCCACCAGGGCGGCGGCCCGGGCGGTGCGGGCGATCAGCGGCGCGAACACCAGCCCGATGACCAGGACCACGTTCCAGGTGGAGCCACCGAGCATGGTCAGTGCGAGCAACGCCAGGACCACGATGGGAAAGGCCATCACCGCGTCCAGCAGCCGCATGATGGCCTCGTCCACCCAGCGGCCCGAGTAGGCAGCGATCAGGCCGATGGCCGCCCCCAAAGCCAGGCCGATGAGGGTGGCCGCGGGGGCGATGAGCAGCACGTAGCGCCCGCCGTGGAGGACCCGGGAGAGCACGTCCCGGCCGTACTCGTCGGTACCGAACCAGTGGGCCAGTGACGGCGCCTGGCTGAGCGCGCCATAGTCGCTCTCCGTGGGGCCGTATGGGGCCAGCCACGGCGCCGCCAACGCGGTGACCAGCCAGGCCAGCACCATGACCGCCCCCACGGCGAGGGCGGGCGAGCGGCGCAGGCGTTCAGCGCCCGGAAAGGGCATGCCGTACCCGCGGGTTGAGCCAGGCGTAGATCACGTCGGCGGTGAGGTTGGCCAGGCCGAAGATGGCGGTGATGAGCAGGGCGCAGCCGGCGAGCAGGGGGATGTCCTTGTTGGAGGCGGCGTATTCCATGAGGCTGCCGATGCCCGGGTAGCGGAACAGCGTCTCCACCACCACCAGGCCACCGACCAGCCAGCCGAGCTGGGCGCCGATGACGGTGATGGTGGGCAACAGGGCGTTACGGAGCACGTGATGCCGGATCACCCGCCCGCGGGGCAGGCCCTTGAGCACCGCCGTGCGGGTATAGTCGGCCTCCAGCTCGCCGATCATCCCCGAGCGGACCATGCGGAAGAGATAGGCGAACAGCAGCAGCACCAGCGAGAGCGCGGGCATCAACAGGTGGCGGAGCCATTCCAGCAGGCCCGCCCCCTCGTCGGGCAGGGCCTGCACCGGCAGCCAGCCCAGGCCCACCCCCAGGCCGACGATGAGGAACACCCCCGTGACGAACTCGGGCATAGCGCCGAAGGCCAGCCCCACCACCGAGGCGACACGATCGAAGGGGCCGCCGGCGCGCTGGCCGGCGCGGACACCGGCGGCGATGGCCACCGGCACCAGCAGCACCAGCGCGTAGCCGGCGAGCAGCAGCGAACGGCCGAGGCGCTCCAGGGCCAACGGCAGCACCGCCGTGTCCAGGGTCAGAGAGCGCCCCCAGTCCCCGGTGAGCACGCCGCCCAGCCACTCTAGGTAGCGCACCGGCGCCGGCCGGTCGAGGCCGAGCTGGCGGTTGAGCTCGGCGACCGCGGCATCGCCGGCGAAGGGGCCGAGGACGATGCGACCCACATCGCCGGGCATCACCGAGGTCATCAGGAAGATCAGCAGCGAGGCCACCAGCAGGGTGGCCCCGAGCAGCGCCAGCCGGCGGAGCAGGAAACGGGTCATCGCGGCCCGTTACCGTACGCTCATCCCGCCAGCCAGGCGTCGCGCAGATCCAGGTAATTGGACATGTGCGCGCGCACCCCGCGCACCCGGCTGCGTACCGGGCGCAGGGCGTTGGGGAAATAGGTAATCACCGCCGGCACCTCG
Organism: Arhodomonas sp. SL1; assembly: GCF_052060015.1. Taxonomy (NCBI): domain Bacteria; kingdom Pseudomonadati; phylum Pseudomonadota; class Gammaproteobacteria; order Chromatiales; family Ectothiorhodospiraceae; genus Arhodomonas; species Arhodomonas sp. SL1. The sequence goes on from NZ_JBPODZ010000011.1 coordinate 20,685, forward strand.
TCATGCAGGATCCCCGCGATCTCGGTGGCCAGCTCGCTGCGTCGCCCGTCGTCGGTGGTGGCCTCGAGCTCGTCGAGCAGCGCATCGAACTCCGCGTTCTTCCAGTGCGGGGCGTTCCACTCGGCATCGCTGCGGAACGCCGAGGCGAGGATCTGGCCGACGGTGGGGCGCGCCGTCCAGTCGGTCAACCCCATGGGGACCTCGGTCCAGTGCTCGTAGTAGACGTTGAGCGGCTCCACGTTGATGCTCACCCGGATCCCCACCGGTTCGAGCATCTGCTGGGCGAGCACGGCGTATTGGGGCAGCTCGACGAAGCGGCCGGTGTAGAGGTCGATCTCGAAGCCGTCGGGATAACCCGCCTCGGCGAGCAGGCGTTTCGCCTCGGCGACATCGCGCTCCCGCTGGGGCAGGTCCACCGCCTCCGGGTAGATGGGGGCGACGGGGTGGTCGTTGCCCAGCTCCGCGCGGCCGCCGAGCAGGGTCTCGACCATGGTGGGCCGGTCCATGGCCAGGGCCACAGCGCGCCGGACCCGCACGTCATCGAAGGGCGGCTGGTCGGTGCGCATGGTCAGCTGCCGGGTCATCGCCGAGGCCGCGGTGAGGACCTCCACGCCGTCGGCCTCGAACAGCGGCTTGGCATCCACCGGGCCGGCGAGGAGCATCATGTCCACTTCGTCGCCGCGCAGGGCGAGGATCTGCGGCTGGGTGGAGCCGTAGATGTCGCACTCCAGCCGGTCCACGTAGGGACGTGGGGCGTCCCAGTACTCCGGGTTGCGCTCGAAGGTCGCGGACTCCTGGGGCTTGTAGTCCACCAGCCGGAATGGCCCGGTACCCACCGGATTGGCGGCGAAGTCGCCATCGAAATCCGCCGGCAGGATGATGGCATTGTAGGTTTGGGTGTAGTAGGGGAAACGCCCGACCGCTTGCTCCAGCTCGAAGACCACCCGGTAGTCGCCGTCGGCGGAGACGCCTTCCGGCTTCAGGAACGGCAGCTGGGACGCCGCCGCGGTAGGATTTTCCGGGTCCACCAGGCGGCGGAAGGAGGCGACCACATCGGCGCTGGTCATCTCCCGGCCGTCGTGGAAGCGCACGCCCTGGCGAAGCTCGAAGACCCAGCGGCGGCCGCCGTCCTGGGCCTGCCAGTCGGTGGCGAGTACCGGCCGCAGGGAGAGGTCATCCTCGGCCCAGACCAGGTATTCCCCCACCTGCTGGATGACGGCGATCCCGCCACCGCTGGAGACGCGCAGGGGATCGATGGTCTTCACCGAGGGCAGCGCCACCCGCAGGGTGCCACCGCGTTGCGGCTCACCGGAGGCGGCACGGAGGGCGCCGGGCCAAAACCCCATGGTGCCGGCGCCGATACCGGCGATGCCCAGCGCCTGCAGGATGCGGCGGCGGCGCTGGTCGATATGCTTGCGGTCCCGGTCGTCGGTAGATTCCGTCACGGCATGCCTCCCGTGCTGTGCTGGCCTTCGTCGGAGGGTAGCGGATCGGCGTGGCGGTTTCATCCGCGCCCCGTGGCCGGTAAGCTTTCCGCCGCCCGACACCGGGAAGCCAGTACGCCGGATCCGCCCCATGAAGATCGCCTCCTGGAACGTCAATTCGCTGAAGGTGCGCCTACCCCAGGTCCTCGCCTGGCTGGAGCAGGCCCGGCCGGACATCGTGGGCCTGCAGGAGACCAAGCTCACCGACGAGAACTTCCCCGCCGAGGCATTGGCGGAGGCCGGTTATCAGTCGGTGCACAGCGGGCAGAAGACCTACAATGGGGTGGCGGTGCTCGCCCGCGAGCCGATCACCGGGGTAGTCACCGATATCCCCGGCTTCGCCGACCACCAGCGTCGAGTGCTGGCGGCAACCATCGGCGACACCCGCTTCATCAATCTCTACGTGCCCAACGGCAAGGCGGTCGGCGACGAGAAGTACGACTACAAGCTCGCCTGGCTCTCCCACCTGCGGGAATGGCTCGCCGCCGAGCAGGAGCGCCACCCGCGACTGGCGGTGGTGGGGGATTTCAACATCGCCCCGGAGGACCGCGACGTCCACGACCCCGAGGCCTGGCGGGAGCGGATCCTGTGCTCGACACCGGAGCGCGAGGCCCTGCAGGCGCTCACCGGACTCGGGCTGCGCGACAGCTTCCGCTGCTTCGACCAGCCGGAGGGGACCTTCTCCTGGTGGGACTACCGGATGAACAACTTCCGGCGCAACCGCGGCCTGCGCATCGACCTCATCCTCACCGCCCCGGCGCTCACCGAGCGGTTGACCGCCAGCTACGTGGACCGCGAGCCCCGGGCCTGGGAGCGCCCCTCGGATCACGCGCCGGTCGTGGCAGAGTTCACAGTCTAATCAAACGCTTGTCAAACGTGCTCTCGTTCCGATGGAGCATTGGTCGAAGTGTGATCTGAATCGCCGTGACAATCCTTTAGGACTGGCCTAATCCGCGCCGTCGTTGGGCTTCGACGACGCCATTTCTGAGGCATCCACGGGGGGATGGACCATGAGGCGCGGTACAGTCGTGCGCCAAGCGGCGCGACTCCTGCTGCCGTTGTTGTTGCTACTCGCGGGCTGCGGGGGCGGCAGCGGCACAAGCAGCGACAATGGAAACGGCGATCCGGCCGAGACGAGGAACCAAAACGCCTCGGACCCAGACTCGCCGCCGGCGAACAACGGCTCACCCGATCCAGGGAATGACGTGAACACAGGCAGCGGGGCCACACCGGAGGACGACAGCGGAGGGACCGACGGAAACGGCGTAGACACCCACCCAGACTCGAGCCCTGAGGCTGAGGCAGAGCCCGAGCCCGAACCCGAGCCCGAACCCGAGCCCGAGCCCGAGCCCGAGCCCGAACCCGAGCCCGAGCCCGAACCCGAGCCCGAGCCCGAGCCCGAGCCCGAACCCGAACCCGAGCCCGAGCCCGAGCCCGAACCCGAGCCCGAACCCGAGCCCGAGCCCGAGCCCGAGCCCGAGCCCGAGCCCGAACCCGAGCCCGAACCCGAACCCGAACCCGAACCCGCGGAGGCCACCGTGACTTGGCGCGCGCCCACTACCCGTTCAAACGGCAGGAGCCTTGCGATGACGGATCTCGCGGGTTACCGCCTCTACTACGGCACAACCTCAGGGGACTACCAGCACGAGATCCGAATCGACGACCCCTACCGACAGTCCTACACCATCGAGGAGCTGACGTCCGGGAGCTACTACATCGCGGTACGCGCCTATGATATTGGGGGTCGGGTGAGTGCGTACTCGAATGAGCTCCGGGTAACAATCGACTAAAATAGTAGTGTCTCCCCGAGCAGGGGCATTTGGTGGTGTTCGATTATCGTCTCCTCCCGTTGTTGACCGCCGCCGCAGCTACGGCCTGCGGCGGCGGAGGCGGTGGTGCCAGTCCCGGCAACGCCAGCGTGACCGTGAGCTGGGTTGCGCCCACAACCCGCGTGGACGGCACCCCGCTCAGCCTCGCGGAGATCGACGGTTTTGACCTGGTCTACGGCCTTACCCGCGAATCTAATGAGCACGAAGTGCACATTGCTGACCCGCATCGCAGCAGCTACACGCTCACCGGGCTCCCGCACGGCGAGTACTACATCGCCCTACGCACCTACAACATCTATGGCCAGTCCGGACCGCTATCGCGGCGTTTTCGGATCGTGATCGACTAACGGCTACCGACGTGGCTAGCCGAACAGCCAGTTCTCCACGTCCGGCACCGGCTGGCGGCGCTCCAGCCACTGCATGCCCTTGACGCAGCGGACGATCAGCCAGACGGCGGTGAACAGCCAGATGAGCCAACCGATGAGGATCACCGACGTGATCAGCCCCACCACCGACAGGCCGAGGCCGATCCAGAAGGTGCGGATCTGCCAGGTGTAGTGGCTGCGCAGCCACTCCGAGGCGCCATCGCGGTAGATGTAGGCCATCACCACCCCGATCAGGCCGGTGATGCCCACCACCAGCGCCACCAGATAGAGGATGTAGACCAAGCGGACGTTGCCCACACCGGCCTCGACCAGGCTCGCGTTCTCCTCGTTGTTCATGATGCCTCGCAACTGCCGTTTCGCGAACGGCACCAGTATGGCCATACAGCGGTGACAGGCAACCGCCGGAAAGGCACCATCGGCACCAAAGGCGGATCCGGAGACAGCCCATTGCAGTACCACGACCTGCGCGATTTCATCGGTAAGCTGGAGGCCGATGGCGAGCTGAAACGCATCGGCCACCCGGTGGACCCAGCCCTGGAGATGACCGAGGTCTGCGACCGCACTCTGCGCGCCGGCGGCCCGGCGCTGCTGTTCGAGAACCCCGTAGGCCACAACATGCCCGTGCTCGGCAACCTCTTCGGGACAGCGCACCGGGTGGCCCTCGGCATGGGCGCCGACGACACCGAGGCGCTGCGGGAGATCGGGCGGTTGCTGGCCTTCCTCAAGGAGCCGGACCCGCCCAAGGGCATGCGCGAGGCGTGGCAGAGCCTGCCCATCTACAAGAAGGTGCTGGACATGGCGCCGAAGAAGCTCCGCCGGGCGCCCTGCCAGGAGGTGGTGCTCGAGGGCGAGGACGTCGACCTGGCGCGGATCCCGGTGCAGACCTGCTGGCCCGGCGACGCCGGCCCCCTGATCACCTGGGCACTGGTGACCACCCGCGGGCCGGAGAAGACCCGCCAAAACCTGGGCATCTACCGCCAGCAGGTCATCGGCCGCAATCGAGTGATCATGCGCTGGCTCGCCCACCGCGGCGGGGCGCTGGATTTCCAGGCCTGGCAGCAGGCCCGCCCCGGCGAGCCCTTTCCCGTGGCGGTGGCCCTGGGGGCGGACCCGGCGACCATCCTGGCGGCGGTGACGCCGGTGCCCGACAGCCTCTCGGAGTACGCCTTTGCCGGCCTGCTCCGCGGCCGGCGCACGGAGCTGGTGCGCTGCCTCGGCTCGGAGCTGCAGGTGCCGGGGAGCGCCGAGATCATCCTCGAGGGCCACATCTACCCGGACGACACCGCCGACGAAGGCCCCTTCGGCGACCACACCGGCTACTACAACGAAGTGGAGCGCTTCCCGGTGTTCACCATCGAGCGCATCACCCACCGGCAGCGGCCCATCTATCACTCCACCTACACGGGCCGCCCACCGGACGAGCCCGCGGTGCTGGGGGTAGCGCTGAACGAGGTGTTCGTGCCCATCCTGCAGAAGCAGTTCCCCGAGATCACCGACTTCTACCTGCCGCCGGAGGGCTGCAGCTACCGCATGGCGGTGGTGAGCATGAACAAGCAGTACCCCGGCCACGCCAAACGGGTGATGTTCGGGGTCTGGTCGTTCCTGCGGCAGTTCATGTACACCAAGTTCGTGGTGGTGGTGGACGACGACGTGAACCCGCGGGACTGGCGCGACGTGATCTGGGCCATGACCACCCGCATGGACCCGGCCCGGGACACGACCCTGGTGGAGAACACCCCCATCGACTACCTGGACTTCGCCTCCCCAGTCTCCGGGCTGGGCTCGAAGATGGGCCTCGATGCCACCACCAAGTGGAAGGGCGAGACCGAGCGGGAGTGGGGCACCCCCATCCGCATGGACGAGGCGGTGAAGGCCCGCGTCGAGGCCTACTGGGACGAGCTGGGTATCACCTGAAGGGTCCCGTGCCAAGGACCCTGCGTTAATCCCCCGTTCGTTTGGCTGCTGGCTTTCCCGGGGCAAAGCCTGGCCGCGGCGCCACCTTTACGGGAGAATGGCCAAAAACCGCGCGAGAGCTGCCGAGCGATGAGCTATCGAGTCCGCATCGAGAATACCCGGCACGAGTTCACCGTCGACGAGGGCGAATCGGTCCTCGACGCGGCCCTGCGCCAGGGCCTGATCCTGCCCTACAGCTGCCGCGGCGGCACCTGTGGCACCTGCATGGGCAAGGTGGTCGAGGGTGAGGTGCGTTATCCCGACGACCGACGGCCGCCAGCGCTCTCCGAGGCTGAGGAGGCGGTGGGTCAGGCCCTGTTCTGCCAGGCCCGGCCCGCCTCGGACCTAGCCATCGAGGTGCGCGAGGTACGCTCCGCAGAGGACATCCAGCCCCGCAAGCTCCCCTGCCGCGTCGAGCGCCTCGACGAGCTCGCCCACGACGTCCGACGCCTGTGGCTGCGCACACCGGGCAACGAGCGGCTGCAGTTCCTGCCGGGCCAATACATCGACTTCCTGTTGCGCGGCAATCGGCGGCGCAGCTTCTCGCTGGCCAACCCGCCCCATGACGACGAGCTCCTCGAGATCCATGTCCGCCAGGTGCCCGACGGCCGTTTCACGGGCTACGTCTTCCAGGAGCTCAAGGAACGGGCCCTGTTGCGCTTCGAGGGGCCCTTCGGGACGTTCTTCCTGCGGGAGGACTCCCCCCGGCCGATCCTGATGATGGCCGGTGGGACCGGTTTCGCGCCGATCAAGTCCATGCTCGAGCACGCCTTCCACCATGGCTTCGACCGCCCCATCCACTTCTACTGGGGGGTGCGCGGGCGCCGCGACCTCTACCTCGCCGAGCTCCCCGAGCACTGGGCGGCGGCGCATGAGCACTTCCATTATACGCCGGTGCTCTCGGAGCCGGACCCGGGGGACGACTGGCAGGGGCGCACCGGGTTCGTGCACGAGGCGGTGCTGGCCGATTACCCGGATCTTTCCGCCTATGACGTCTATATGAGCGGGCCACCGCCGATGATCGACGCCGCGCGCACGGCCTTCCTCATCCACGGTCTGGATCCCGATCATCTGTATTTCGACGCCTTCGACTACGCCGTCGACCCGCCGGAATAGGCCCCTCGATGCAATCCTTCCCCCGCGTCACTATAATGGCGGATCGTTTCACCAATACGGCAGATTCATCGATGCCTTATGTAGATACGGGCAGCGCCCGGCTCTACTATGAGACCCATGGCCACGGCGAGCGGGCGCTGGTGCTCATCATGGGCCTCGGCGGCACCGTGGAGGCGTGGGGGATGCAGCTGCCGGCGTTCAGCGCCGAGGCCCACGTGGTGGCCATGGACAACCGCGGCGCCGGGCGCACCGAAAGCCACACCCCCGAATGGAGCGTCGACGACATGGCCGCCGACGTGCTCGCGGTCATGGATGCAGCGGATGTGGAGCGCGCCCATGTGGTCGGGGTATCCATGGGCGGGCTCATCGCCCAGGCCCTGTACCATCTCGCCCCCGAACGGGTGCGCAGCCTGATCCTCGGCTGCACCGGGCCAGGCGTGAACGATCCCGCCTTCGAGCGCCCCGCCCCGGCCGTGGAGCAGGTCCTGCACATCGACCGCGAGAGCGTGGGCCATGCGACGGCCTTGCGTCGGCTCACCGAGGTGTTCTACCACCCCACCTACCGGGAGCGGGTTCCCGATCTCGCCGACCGGCTGCTGCGCTTCGAGCAGGACCTGGGTGCGGACCTCGCCGGGCCCCATCGCCAGCTCGAGGCGGTCTACCGCCAGCCCGGCGAGGGGGGCCGGCTCTCCGACATCCAGGTACCCACGCTGGTGCTCCATGGCGAGGACGACATCGTCTGGCCGGTGGAGAACGGCGAATACCTCGCCGAGGCCATCCCGGGGGCACGACTGGAGGTTTTCCCGGAAACCGGCCACATGCTGATGCTGGAACGCCCACGGGCCTTCAACGCCAGCGTGCTCTCCTTCATCCGCGAGCTGGAGTGATCGTGCCCCGAACCCTCCCCCAACGCCTGTTGATCGCGCCACTGCTGGCCCTGGGCGTAGGCCTGGGCGGCTGCGCCACCACCAATGGCGGCAGTGTCGAGGCGGAAGAGGGCGAATACGATCCGCTGGAGCCCGCCAACCGCAAGGTGTTCGATTTCAACGAATCCCTGGACGAGTATGTCCTCGCACCGGCGGCGCGGGGCTGGGTTGCGGTCACCAACGAGACCGTACGTACGGGCGTGGGCAATTTCTTCGATAACCTCGCCTACCCCGGGGTAATCCTCAATGACCTGCTCCAGGGCAAGGTCGGTTATGCCGCCGACGGCACGGCGCGGCTACTGGTCAACACCACCCTGGGCGTGGGCGGGCTAATGGATCCGGCGAGCCGCATGGGCCTGGCCAAGCGCAACGAAGACTTCGGCCAGACCCTGGGCCACTACGGCGCCGGCAGCGGCGCCTACCTGATGCTGCCGGCGTTGGGTCCCTCCAGCGCCCGGGACGTCACCCGCTACCCGGTGGAGTATTACACCGGCGGCATGAACTATCTCGCCTTGAGCGGCGTGGCCACCGGCGGGCTGGTGGCGCTGAACCTCGTCAACACCCGCGCCCGGCTGGAGGGCACGGTACGCCTGCGCAACGAGGCGGCCCTAGACCCCTACGCCTTCACCCGCTCCAGCTACCTGCAATACCGGCGCAACCTCATCTACGACGGCGATCCGCCGGAGGAGGAAGATCCCTACGGCGATTTCTTCGACGACATGGACTCCGGGGGCGACAGCGACCCCGGCGCGCCCTTCCCCGACTAACCGAGCTCCGCGAGAAGCCGCTGGATGGCGCGATGGGCGCCGGCGGCATAGCCACCGCCGAAGAGGTTGAAATGATTGAGCAGGTGGTAGAGCTGGTAGAGCCCGCGCCGTACCGGATAGCCGGCATCCCGGGGCCAGACTTCGTCATAGGCGGCGTGGAAGGCATCCGGGAAGCCGCCGAAGAGCTCGGTCATGGCCAGATCCGACTCCCGATCACCGAAGTATACCGCCGGGTCGTAGAGCACCGGCGTGCCATCACCGTCGAAGGCCGCGTTGCCGCCCCACAGATCCCCGTGGAGCAGTGACGGCGTTGGCCGGTAACCGCTGAACAGCCCGCCCAGGTGCTCGCGAAGGCGCTCACCGTCGTCGAGCAGATCCCGGGATCCGCCGTTGTCGGCAGCCAGGCGCAGTTGGTGACCGAGGCGTTGCTCGGCGAAGAAACGCACCCAGTCGTCGTGCCAGCCGTTGGGCTGGGTGGTGGTGCCGATGGTGTTGTCCCGGTGCCAGCCGAAACGCGTGGCCCGGCGCTGGTGCATCGACGCCACCGCCCGGCCCATTCGCGCCCAGCCGTCGGCACCCGGGCCGGCGAGGGCCAGCCATTCCAGCACCAAGTAGCTACAGCCGCCGGCGGCGCCATGGCAGAGCACCGCCGGCACCCGCGGCCCGCCCTCCGCGGCGGCCAGCTCGCGGAGGCCGTCCGCCTCGGCGGCGAACATGTCGGCACGCGCCGGGGCATTGAGCTTGATGAACCAGCGACCGAGGCGCAGGGCGCGGTTGATGTCGCCGCCGGCCACCGGCGCCGCCCGGCCCTCGGCGGCCTCCCCTGCGGCCTCCCGGATCGCCTCGCGCACCGCCCCGGGCAAGGTCGGGCTCATGGCAGCGACACCTCGGTGGCGGCGTCGGCCAGGGGCAGGCGACGTATACGGTTGCGCAGCTGCACCGGCAGTGCCAAACGCTCCAATGCATCGGCGTCCACGCCCCGCCAGCCTGCCACCTCGTGGGCGTGACGAATGGGCAGGTCCCGGCGGATGCGGGTCAGCTCCCGGGAGAGAAAGGCCGCCTCGCGGTGGGCCTCCAGCAGCCGCCGTACCCGTGCGGCACCGCGGATCCCCCAGCGGCCCACGCCACCGAGGTCGGCGTAGAGCCCGTCCAGGCTGTCACCGTGGCGCAGCAGCGCGGCCGCGGTCTTGGCGCCGATGCCGGGCACGCCGGGGATGTTGTCCACCGCGTCACCGGCCAGGGCCAACAGGTCGGCGACCTGATCCGGCCTCACCCCAAGGCTCGCCTCGACCCCCGCCGGATCGAGCCAGCGGTCCCGGGCGGCATCCCACCACCAGTCCCCGGTCTCGAGGAGCTGGGCATAGTCCTTGTCCGCGGTCACATAGACCATGTGGTGGCCGGCTTCGCGCCAGTGACGCGCCGCACTGCCCACCAGGTCATCCGCCTCGTAGCGGGGGCTGGCCAGCGTCGCCACCCCCAGGGCCTCGGCCAGCGAGCGGCAGACCCCGAACTGGCGCTCCAACTCCGGTGGCGGCGGCGGTCGGTTGGCCTTGTAGTCCGGGTAAAGCTCGTGGCGGAAGGAGGTGGTCAGGCTCTCATCGAAGGCGCAGACCACGTGGGTCGGCCCTTCGTATTCGATCAGATCGCAGAGGAAGCTTCCGAAACCGTGGACCGCGTTGGCGCAGGCGCCGGCCTCGTCGCGCACCTGCTCGGGCACGGCGAACCATGCCCGAAAGATATAGAGACTGGCATCGACGAGGTACAACGGTCGGTACACGCCACTCCCATCGCGTGCGGCAAACCCGCGGGCAGTGTAAGGAAGCCGCCGCTGATTGACCAGCGAAGGGGTTCAGGCGGGTAGCCACCCGATGCGCTCGCGCAGCGGGCTGCGCCGGGGGAAATGCGCGCGCAGGAAGGCCATCTGGTCCGCGAGGATACGCCGGCCCTGGAGGTAGACGTACTCGGCATGGGTGGGGGTAAACGGCACCGCAAGGAGCTGCATGCCGGCCTCCTCCGGGGCGCGGCTGCCCTTGTGATTATTGCAGCGCTTGCAGGCGGTGACCACGTTATTCCACACATCCAGTCCACCGCGGCTCACCGGGTGGACATGGTCCCGGGAGAGGAAGCCACTGCGCGGGCGCTCACCGCAATACAGGCAGATGTGGTCGTCCCGGCGGAACAGGGTGGCGTTATTCAGCGGCGGGATGTAGCCGGCGCGGCCCTTAATGGCGGCCTGGGCGGTGCCCTCGGTGGCGATGATGGAGTTGACGTCGATGATACTACGCCGGCCGGTCGCCGCGTTGTGGCCGCCGTGGACACGATAGAGCCGCTGGCCACAGGTGTAGGCCACCTGTTCGAGGTAGTAGAGCCGCACCGCGTCCTGGTAGGTAATCCACTCCAGCGGCATGCCAGAGACATCGGTGCGGAGTATATGGTGCTCGAGGCCCAACATGACACACCCCGCGATGTGATGATCTCTTTATTCCATATACCGAGTCTATGGTGCAACCATTGCACTGCTGTTGCAGCGTTTCCGGCCGGCCGCATAGAAGCCAGCTATCTAAAATATGTTATCCATAGATTAGACCAAGGCGCCCCGTGCCCATATACTGTCCGGCCGATTGGGTATCCTGGCTATGAGAACAGCACGACAATACGGGAGACAGTTTCATGACCATCAAAGTTGCCGTGCCCAAGGAGACGGCGCCCGGCGAACGCCGGGTGGCACTGGTACCCAGCGTGGTCAAGCAGCTGGACAAGCTCGGTGTGGAGACCCTGATCCAGGCCGGGGCGGGCGAAACCAGCGGCTTCGACGACGCCGACTACGAGGGCGCAAAGGTGGTAGGCAGCGCGGAGGAGCTATACGCTGCAGCAGATATCGTTCTGCGTGTGCAGCCCCCCACGGTAGAGGACGCCGGCAAGCTCAAGGAGGGCAGCATCCTCCTCGGCTTCCTCTCGCCCCACGAGGGTGACAGCCGGATCAAGAATTTCCTCAAGCGCCGGATCACGAGCTTCTCCATGGAGCTGGTGCCGCGGATCACCCGGGCCCAGTCCATCGATGCGCTGTCCTCGCAGGCCAGCATCTCCGGCTACAAGTGCGCGCTGCTGGCCGCCTCCCGCTGCTCCCGGCTCTTTCCCATGCTCACCACCGCCGCCGGCACCATCCGCCCGGCCAAGGTGCTGGTCATCGGCGCCGGCGTCGCGGGCCTGCAGGCCATCGCCACCGCCAAACGCCTCGGCGCCATCGTCGAGGCCTACGACGTACGCTCGGCGACCAAGGAGCAGGTGGAGTCCCTGGGCGGCAAGTTCGTCGAGACCGGCGTCAAGGCGGAGGGCGAGGGCGGCTATGCCCGCGAGCTCACCGCGGAGGAGAAGAAGCAGCAGGCCGAGGTCCTCGCCGACCACATCGCCGCCGCCGACGCGGTGATCACCACCGCGGCGATCCCCGGCAAACCCGCGCCGAAGATCATCGAAACGGCCACGGTGGAGCGGATGAAGCGGGGCGCGGTGATCATCGACATGGCCGCCGAGACCGGGGGCAACTGCGAGCTCACCAAGGCCGGCGAGGACGTGGAGCACAAGGGCGTGACGGTCGTCGGGCCGAAGAACATCCCGAGCACCGCGGCCACCCACGCCAGCGAGATGTACTCCCGCAACCTCTACAACCTGCTCGCGCTGCTGGTCAAGGACGGCGAGCTCAACGTCGACTTCGACGATCAGGTCATCGCCGACAGCTGCCTGACCCACGACGGCGAGGTGCGCCACGGCCCGACCCGCGAGCGCCTGCAAGGAGGGAACAAGTAATGGTCATCGAAGGCTTCGTCGCCCTGTATATCTTCATGCTCGCCGCGTTCACCGGCTACGAGGTGATCACGCGGGTCCCGGTCATCCTGCACACGCCGCTGATGTCCGGCTCCAACTTCGTCCACGGCATCGTCATCGTCGGTGCCATGGTGGCGCTCGGCCATGCCGAATCGGTGACCGAGCAGATCATCGGCTTCATCGCCGTGCTGCTCGCCGCCGGTAACGCCGTGGGCGGCTACGTGGTGACCGAACGCATGCTCGAGATGTTCAAGAGCAAGGACGAGCAGTAAGCAGGGGGCCTGTGAACAATGCATAACGTAGTACAGCTTTCCTACTTCCTGGCGGCCGTGCTCTTCATCCTCGGCCTCAAGGGGATGAGCTCGCCGAAGACCGCCCGCAAGGGCATCGTCTGGGCGGGCGTGGGCATGGTGGTCGCCACCGTCGCAACCTTCTTTAAGCCCGACCTTCACGGGGTGGGCAACTACACCCTCATCGTCATCGGCATCGCCGTGGCCGGCGGCCTCGCCTGGTACTCGGCGAAGAAGGTCGAGATGACCGACATGCCGCAGATGGTGGCGCTCTACAACGGCATGGGCGGCGGCGCCGCCGCGGCCATCGCCGCCGTGGAGCTCATCCGGGCCATCGATTCCCTCGGTGCCGGCGCCATGGAGCGCGTCCGCGAGTTCGCCGAGGCGAAGGACCTCACCATCGAGCAGGCCCAGCAGCTGGTCGGTGGCAACTCCACGGTCGGCAACGCCCTCGGCGCCGACGTCGCCATCCTCGGGCTACTCGGCGCGCTGATCGGCACCGTGGCCTTCACCGGCTCGCTGGTGGCCTGGGCCAAGCTGGACGGCCGGCTCAAGCGCAACAGCCTGGTGCCCGCCCAGCAGGTGGTGAATATCGTGATCTTCGCCGCCGCGGTGATCTTCGGCATCTGGAGCTTCTACACCGACAGCCTGGCGGTACTGGTGATCTTCTTCGCCCTCGGCCTGCTGTTCGGCGTGTTCATGGCCGTACCCATCGGCGGTGCCGACATGCCGGTGGTGATCTCGCTGTTCAACGCGCTCACCGGCCTGGCGGTGGGCTTCGAGGGCTATGTGCTCGGCAATCCGGCCATGATCATCGCCGGCACCGTGGTCGGCGCCGCCGGCTCGCTGCTCACCCAGCTGATGGCCAAGGCGATGAACCGCCCGCTGACCAACGTGCTCTTCAGCGGCTTCGGCACCACCGAGTCCGCCGCCGCCGAGGGCCCCGAGGGCGAGATGAAGGAGATCCAGGCCGAGGACGCCGGCATCATGATGGCCTACGCCAACCAGGTCGTTATCGTCCCCGGCTACGGCATGGCCGTCGCCCAGGCGCAGCACAAGATCTGGGAGATGGTCGAGCTCCTACAGGACAAGGGCGTGACCGTGAAGTTCGCCATCCACCCGGTGGCCGGCCGCATGCCCGGGCACATGAACGTGCTGCTCGCCGAGGCGGGTGTCCCCTATGACATGATCTACGACATGGAGGACATTAACGCCGAGTTCGCCACCACCGACGTGGCCCTGGTCATCGGTGCCAACGACGTGGTCAACCCGGCGGCGAAGACCGACGAGTCCAGCCCCATCTACGGCATGCCCATCCTCGACGTGGAGAACGCCGAGAACGTCATCGTCATCAAACGCGGTCGCGGGACCGGCTTCTCCGGCGTGGAGAACCACCTGTTCTTCTCGGACAACACCCGCATGCTCTTCGGCGATGGCCAGAAGGTCGCCGGCGAGTTGGTGCAGGTGGTCAAGCAGTTCTGAACGGGGCTACCCCCGCCACCACCAAGAGGCCGCCCCCGGGGCGGCCTTTTTGATTGCGGCCGCGGTCCCCCGGCGGCCTACTCGGCGAGTTCGCCGGCCTCGGTATCCCAGCCCTGGAAGAGCGCCACCAGGAAGTCCACCATCGTCCGCACCTTCGGCGTCGGATAGCGGCTCCAGGGGTAGACCGCGTATACGCCGACATTTGCACTTTATCGTGTATTGCCGGCTCCCTACACTGCGGGGAGGTACCCACCGACAACCACTCGCGCCCCGCGCAGGAGGAGCACCATGAAGTCCCGCGCCGCCGTCGCCTTTCAGGCCGGACAGCCCCTGGAGATCGTCGAGGTCGATGTCGCCCCGCCGCGCGAGGGCGAGGTGCTAGTCCGCAACGTCGCCACCGGCGTGTGCCACACCGACGCGTTCACCCTCTCCGGCGCCGACCCGGAAGGCAATTTTCCGGTGATCCTCGGTCACGAGGGCGGTGCGGTGGTCGAGGAGGTGGGCCCGGGCGTGACCGGCCTGGCCCCCGGGGATCACGTCATTCCGCTGTATACGCCGGAGTGCGGCGAGTGCAAGTTCTGCCGCTCGGGCAAGACGAACCTGTGCTCGGCCATCCGTGCCACCCAGGGCCAGGGCGTGATGCCGGACGGCACCAGCCGCTTCTCCTACAAGGGCGAGAAGATCCACCACTACATGGGCACCTCGACATTCTCCGAGTACACCGTGTTGCCGGAGATCGCCCTGGTTAAGGTCAGCCCCGAGGCCCCACTGGACAAGGTCTGCCTGCTCGGCTGCGGCATCACCACCGGGATCGGCGCGGTGCACAACACCGCCAAGGTGGAGCCCGGCTCGACGGTGGCGGTGTTCGGCCTCGGCGCCGTCGGCCTGAGTGTCATCCAGGGGGCAGTGCTCGCCAAGGCGGAGCGAATCATCGCCGTGGATATCCAGCCCGGCAAGTTCGAGTTCGCCGGCCAGCTCGGCGCCACCGACTTCGTCAATCCGAACGAGTACGACGCGCCCATCCAGCAGGTCCTCACGGAGATGACCGACGGCGGCGTCGACTACTCCTTCGAGTGCATCGGCAACGTCAACACCATGCGCGCCGCCCTGGAGTGCTGCCACAAGGGCTGGGGCGAGTCGACGATCATCGGCGTCGCCGGCGCCGGCGAGGAGATCTCCACCCGACCATTCCAGCTGGTCACCGGGCGGGTCTGGCGCGGCTCCGCCTTCGGCGGCGTAAAGGGCCGCACCGAACTCCCGGGTTACGTCACCCGCTACCTCGGCGGCGACATCCGCATCGACGAGTTCGTCACCCACACGATGGGCCTGGAGGAGATCAACCACGCCTTCGAGCTGATGCATGCCGGCGAGAGCATCCGCTCGGTGGTGTACTTCTGAGCCGGGAGGGGACGATGGCCGAACGATCAACGCTGGAGACCGTCGCCGAAAACCGCTGCTTCGACGGCCGGGTGGTCCGCTACCGCCACCACGCCCGCAGCCTCGACTGCGAGATGATCTTCGGCGCCTACCTGCCCCCACAGGCCGAGCGCCGCTCGGTGCCGGTGCTCTACTGGCTCTCGGGGCTGACCTGCACCGACGAGAACTTCCTGCACAAGGCCGGCGCCCAGCGGCTGGCCGCCGAGCTGGGGCTCGCCATCGTCTGCCCGGACACCAGCCCGCGGGGCACCGACCTGCCCGGCGAGCACGACGACTACGACTTCGGTTCCGGCGCGGGCTTCTACGTCAACGCGACGCGTCCGCCATGGGACGGCCACTACCGGATGTACGACTACGTCATCGAGGAGCTGCCGGCGCTGGTGGAGGCCGAGCTTCCGGTCACCGGGCAACGCTCGATCAGCGGCCACTCCATGGGCGGCCACGGGGCGCTGGTCTGCGCCCTGCGCAACCCGGGCCGCTATCGCGCGGTCTCCGCGTTCGCCCCCATCTGCAACCCGGTCGCCGTGCCCTGGGGGCGCAAGGCCTTCTCGGGCTATCTGGGCGACGACGAGGCGCAGTGGCGCGCCTACGACGCGAGTCACCTCGTCGCCACGGCCCCGGAACGCTTGCCCCTGTTGGTGGACCAGGGCGAGGCGGATGGCTTCCTCGCCGAGCAGCTCCGTCCCGAGGCCTTGGAGGCCGCCTGTGAGGCCGCCGGCCACCCGCTGCGACTACGCCGGCGACCGGGCTACGATCACAGCTACTACTTCATCGCCAGCTTCATCGACGAGCACCTCCGCCACCACGCCGAGGCGCTGGGCTGCAGCGGCTGACCGACGGCCCCGCCCACCGCCGGCGACGGCGTCGCGTACGCCCCGATTGGGCTCCGGCGGGATCGGGCGGCGGGGACGCACCCCTGTAGCGGGTCTGTTAGGCTATGGAGCCATCGCAAACACCGTCTTTCAGGGGAATCGAAATGGCAGATGAATCCGGGCTCTCCGAGCTGAAGATGGACCCCAACGGGCTTTATCGCGAGGAGGTCTTCACCGACCGCCGCATCGGCACCATCCAGCGGCTGACGCCGGTGCGCACCGACGGCAGCGATGACCCGGACCGGGACGTGATCTACCTCGGCCAGACCCAGGTGATGACCCCCGCCGGGGCACTACCGTTGTCCTTCGAGCTCGAGGCCGACTCCCTCGGCGCCGCCATGGAGGCCTTCCCGGAGGCCGCACAGCAGGCCCTGGAGCAGACCATGGAGGAGCTCAAGGAAATGCAGCGCGAGTCCGCCTCGCGCATCGTCACGCCGGACCAGATGGGTGGCCAGGGCGGTGCCATGCCCGGGGGCGGCGCCGGCGGTGGCGGTGGCGGCATGCCGGGCGGCGGCTTCCAGCTGCGCTGAGCATGGGCGCAGAGGCAGATCGGGCGTCGTCCATCGACGAGGAGGCGGCAGCCCTCTGGGACTTCGCCGTGCGCGTCTATGACATGGCGGGCATCAAGGATGCCTGCCTCGCTGTACAGGCCCGCTACGGACTGAGCATCTCCACCCTGCTCGGTGCGATCTGGGCGGGGGCCCACGGCCATGGCCGCCTGGGCGCCACCCAGCTGGAAACCACGGTGCGCCGGGCCATCGAGTGGCACCGGGAGGTGATCGAGCCCATGCGTGCCCTGCGCCGGCGGCTGCGCCAGCAGCCACCACCGGGACTGGAGGCTCGGACGGAGGCCCTGCGCCGGGAAGTGCTGCGCCAGGAGCTGGAGGCGGAACGCATCGAGCAGCACCTGTTCCTGGAGGACTTCCCGCGCGGCGAGTGTGCGGTATCCCCGGCGGAGGAGCGCTGGCGGGACGCCACCGCCAATGCCGCACTGTATACCCGCAAGAGCTGCCCGCGCCCGGAGGCAGAGGCCCTCGACGCGTTGGCGCTGATCCTCGGGGCGGCGTTCCCGGACGTGGACGCGGCGGCGATCAAGCGCGAGGCCGCCGGTATCTGGCGGGTGGGCGGCTAGCTCAAGCCGAGCACCCGCACCGCATGGTGGATCTCCCGCAGCCGCTCCCCGTCACCGCCGCGATCGGGATGGTGGCGCATGGCCAGCCGCCGGTAGGCGCGCTTGATCTCGGCGTCGTCCACCGGGTCCTCCAGGCCGAGCACGGCCAGGGCATGGCCACGTTCCTCGCCCGCGGCGAACCGGCCCCAAAACGAGCCGAGCAGGCGCTGCACCTGGAGCTCGTCCACCTCCTCCAGGTTGACGTGCTCGGCGTAGAACTCGCGCAGCGGGTCCGGCATCGCCGGCCGGCTCGTCCCCTGCGGGGATGCCGGCAGCAACCGGATGCGCAGGCAGTGGATCTCCAGGGCCTCGCCACCAGCAGCGAGGCGCTCGGCGAGGCGGTAGAGGGTATGGAAGAGCAGGAAATGGGTGCGATACAGCCCAAGCGGCGTGGACAGGCTCGCCCCGTCGATCTCCGGCACGTCCGACCGGGCCTGTAGCACGCGGATGAGTTCGAACTCGCTGAGCGCCGCGGGCGCCGCCTCCCGGAGCAGCTCCTCCAGGAGGGGCAGATGATGGTCCCACGGGCCCGGCCATGCCGGCGTGCGCATTGTCTCCCCCCCGGTCACGGTATCCCCCTGCCGGCTGCTGCACCCAGGGCACACACCCCGTGGGACCGGATCCTATCGGATCCACGACAGCCCCGGAAGGGTGGACCCCGCCAACCCCGGGGAACGCCGACATGAGCGAATCCCCCCCCATCGCCCGCGTCGCCGTGCCCGGGCCGCTGCGTGGCGCCCTGGATTACCGCGTCGACGAGGGCGAGCCACTGCCGGGCATGAGGGCCCGTGTCCCCCTGGGGCGTCGCCAGGTCGTAGGCGTAGTGGTGGAGGTGCCGGTACGCGCCGGGGTGGCCCCGGGACGGCTCCGGCCGGTCACCGAATGGCCGGATGAGGCCCCGCTGCTCGACGAGGAGCTCCTGGGCTTCCTGCAATGGGCGGCGGACTACTACCACTACCCCATCGGCGAGGCCCTCGCCGCCGCCCTGCCCGTGCGCCTGCGCCAGGGGGCGCGGGCCGCCTACACCCGGGAGACCTGCTGGCGGATCACCGACGCCGGCCGGGAGGCCTCGGCGCAGAGCCTACAGGCGCGGGCACCGCGGCAGGCGGCCCTGCTGGAGCGGTTACAGGCCGCCGAAACCCTCACCGCCGCGCACTTCCCCGAGCGTGGCGGGGACTGGCGCGGGGGACTGGGCCGCCTGGCCGACAAGGGCCTGGCGGTGACCGAGACCGTGGACACACCGGCCCTGGTCGTCGGGCGAGCCCGGGAGGGGGCGGAACCGGTGCCCAACACCGACCAGCAAGAGGCTATCGACGCCCTGCGCGCCGCGCGGGGCTTCCAGGCCGTGGTGCTGGAAGGGGTGACCGGCAGCGGCAAGACGGAGGTCTATCTCCAGGCCATCGAGGCGGTGCTCGCCCGCGGCCTCCAGGCCCTGGTCATCGTCCCCGAGATCGGACTCACCCCGCAGCTGGTGGACCGCTTCGCCGGGCGACTGGACGCCCGCATCGCCGTGCTGCATTCGGCGCTGGCCGATGGGGAGCGCCTGGACGGCTGGCTCGCGGCCCGGGAGGGGCGCGCCGACGTGGTCATCGGCACCCGCTCGGCGGTCTTCACGCCGCTGGCACGCCCGGGGCTCATCGTCGTGGACGAGGAGCACGACGCCTCGCTCAAACAACAGGAGGGCTTCCGCTATTCCGCCCGCGACCTAGCCGTGGTCCGCGCCCGGCGCCTGGACCTACCGGTGGTACTCGGCAGCGCCACCCCGTCGCTGGAAACCCTCCACAATGCCCGGCGCGGGCGTTACAGCCTCCTCCATCTTCCCGCTCGCGCCGGCGGGGCGACGATGCCTGCGTTCCGGCTACTCGACGTGCGCGGGCGCCCCATGCGCGACGGGCTCTCCGAGCCCCTGCTGGAGCGGGTGCGCAGCCACCTCGATGCCGGTGGCCAGGTGCTGGTCTTTCTCAACCGCCGCGGCTTCGCACCGGTACTGCTGTGTCACGAGTGCGGCTGGCTGGCCGGGTGCGAGCGCTGCGACGCCCGGCTGACCTACCACCGTCACCGCTCTCGGCTGCACTGCCACCACTGCGACCACGAGCGTCCCGTCCCAAGGCAGTGCCCGGAGTGCGGCAGCGTCGACCTGCGCCCGGTGGGCCAGGGCACCGAGCGCCTGGAGGCAGCCATTGGCGAGGCCTTCCCCGACACTTCCATGATCCGCATCGATCGGGACAGCACCCGGCGCAAGGGGGCGTTCCAGCGCCAGATGGCCGCCGCCCAGAGCGGAGAGGCGCGCCTCCTGCTCGGTACCCAGATGCTCGCCAAGGGCCATCACCTCCCCGATGTGACCCTGGTGGCGGTAGTGGACGCCGACCAGGGGCTGTTCAGCGCCGACTTCCGTGCCCCGGAGCGCCTCGCCCAGCTCATCATCCAGGTGGCCGGGCGCGCCGGGCGCGCGGAGCGCCCCGGCGAGGTGGCCATTCAGACCCACCAGCCCGAGCACCCGTTGCTGCAGATGCTCATCCATGGCGGCTACCGGGCGTTCGCGGAGGAGGCGCTGCGTGAGCGGGAGGCCGCGGACCTGCCGCCGTTCAGTGCCCTGGCCCTGCTCCGCGCCGAGGCGGTGGATGCCGCCGCCCCCAGGGCCTTCCTGGAAGAGGCCCGGCAAGCGGCACCGGAGGAGGCAACCGTCACCCTGCTCGGGCCGGTGCCGGCGCCCATGGAACGCCGTGCCGGTCGTTACCGGGCACAGCTGCTGCTCCAGGCCTCGACCCGGGCGGCACTGCAGCACCACCTCAGCCGGTGGATGCCGACGGTGGCCGCCCTGAAGAGCGCGCGCCGGGTACGCTGGGCGCTGGACGTGGACCCGCTGGAGATGCTCTAGGGGGATCTCCCCTTCCTTGCATGAACGCCTGCACAGGCGATAATAGGGCGCTTCGACCATCCGCACACGGACAGCACCCGGCTACCTATGAAGCACCAACTCGCGGGACTGCTCGCCCAGGCCATGGAATCCCTGAAGGCCGCCGGCGAGCTGCCCACCGACATCGAGCTCGACATCCAGGTGGAGCGCGGCCGCGGCGCCGGCCACGGCGACTTCGCCACCAACACCGCCATGCGCCTGGCCAAACCGGCGAAGCGCCCGCCCCGGGAGATCGCCGAGGCCCTGGTGGGGGCACTGCCGAGGCATCCCTATGTGGAGCGGGTGGAGGTGGCCGGTCCGGGATTCATTAATTTCTTCCTCACCGATGAGGCCGCGTTCGCGGTGATCCGCGATGTCTGGGAACAGGGCGAGGGCTTCGGCCGCAGCGATGCCGGTGCCGGGCGCCGGATCCTGGTGGAGTTCGTCTCCGCCAACCCCACCGGCCCGTTACACGTCGGCCACGGTCGCGGCGCCGCCTTCGGCAGCGCCCTGGCGAAGCTCCTCTCCGCCGCCGGCTTCGAGGCGCACCGGGAGTATTACGTCAATGACGCAGGCCGGCAGATGGACATCCTCGCCGTGTCCGTGCTGCTGCGCTACCTCGAGCACCTCGGCGAGGCGGTGCGTTTCCCGGACAATGGCTACCGGGGCGAGTACATTCGCGACATCGCCGCAGAGCTGGCGACGCACCACGGCGACGCCTTTCGGTTGGACGCCGCCGAGCTCGCCGCGGGGGCGCCGGCGGACGCCTCGGAGGGCGGCGACAAGGAGGCCCATGTGGACGCGGTGATCCGCAACGCGCGGGCACTGCTCGGTGAGGCGGCGTACCGCGAGATCCAGGACGCCGCCCTCGAAGCCATCCTCGGCGACATCCGCGACGACCTGGCCGCCTTCGGGGTCACCTTCGACCGCTGGTTCTCCGAGCGCGGCCTCACCGAGGACGGCTCGGTGGCCCGTACAATCGAGCGCCTGGTCGAGGCCGGCCATTGCTACGAGGCCGAGGGGGCACTGTGGTTCCGGGCCACGGCCTTCGGCGACGACAAGGACCGGGTCGTGCGCCGCGCCGACGGCGCCACCACCTATTTCGCCTCGGACATCGCCTATCACCTGGACAAGTTCGAGCGCGGCTTCGATCAGCTCGTCGATGTCTTCGGCGCCGATCATCACGGCTACATGGCCCGGGTGCGGGCGAGCCTGGAGGCCTTCGGCTACCCGGCGGACCGGCTCGAGTTCCGCCTGGTGCAGTTCGCGATCCTCTACCGCGGCAGCGAGCGGCTGCCCATGTCCACCCGCTCCGGGGAGTTCGTCACCCTGCGCGAGCTGCGCGAGGAGGTGGGCGACGACGCCGCCCGCTTTTTCTACGTCATGCGCCGGCCCGAGCAGCATCTGGACTTCGACCTGGAGCTCGCCAAGTCGGAATCCGCAGACAATCCGGTCTACTACCTGCAGTACGCCCATGCGCGGATCTGCAGCGTGCTCCGCCAGCTCGACGAGCAGGGGCTGGAGCACGATCCGGAGGCAGGCTTCAACGCCATCGCCCGGCTCACCGAAGACCATGAGCAGACCCTGATCACCCAGCTGGCCCGCTACCCGGAGGTACTCGAGGGGGCGGCACTCGCCCATGAGCCGCACCAGCTCGCCCAGTACCTCCGCGATCTTGCCGGCGCCTTCCACACCTATTACAACGCCCACCAGTTCCTGGTGGAGGACGCGGGGCTGCGCAACGCCCGGCTCAATCTGGTACTCGCCGCCCGCCAGGTGCTGCGCAACGGCCTCGACATCCTCGCCATCGACGCCCCGGAGCGGATGTAGCCGTGGCGGCGAGTCGCGGCCAGTCCGGGCGCGGTGCCCGCCGCCGCAGCGGGGGCCGGGGTAAGGCCCAGGGGCGCTCCCTGCCGGGTTGGCTGTGGGGACTCGGCGGGCTCGCGGCAGGCCTGGCGGTGGCGGTGCTGGTGCACTGGCACCACACCAGCGGCGGACCGGAACAGCTCGCCGCGCTGTTCGGTGGGACACCCGAGCAACCAACCACCACCCCCGCCGAGCCCCAGGGCACGCCGGAGGGCGGGGACCGGCCGCGCTTCGAGTTCTACCGCCTGCTCCCCGAACAGGAGGTGGAGGTCCCGGACGAGCGCCCCACCACCGCGAAACGCGGCGAGACCGCGGAGCCGGCGGGGCCGGCCGTCTCCGCCGAGGACGGCCCGGTCGCCCAAGACCAGGCTCCCCCGGCGGCAGAGCGGAGCGACGGCCGCGATGCCGCCGAGCAGGCCGGCGCCGAGGGCCAGCGCTACCTGCTACAGGCGGGTTCGTTCCGTCAGGCCGACGACGCCGACCGCATGAAGGCGGAGCTCGCCCTGCTCGGGGTGGAGGCCCGCGTCCAGCGCGTGGAGCTCTCCGGCGGCGAGCTCTGGCACCGGGTCCGCCTCGGCCCGTTCGCCGATCTCCAGCGGGTCAACACCATCCGCCGGCGCCTGCAGGACAACGGCATCGAGACCATCCTCCTCAAGCGCAGCGGCTGAGCCTCACAGCGAGCGCTTGTTGCCCTGCTCGAACATCTCCTGCTTGAGGCGATAGAGCGTGGAGATGTCCTCGTCGCCATGGCCCTGCTCCATGAGGCGCTCGTAGTGCTTGAGGGTCATCTCCACCGTGGGCAGTGATACCCCCATGTTCTCGAGCATGCGCCGGCAGATGGAGAGGTCCTTGTGGTGCAGGGCCGCCTTGAAACCGGGGTCGTAGGTGCCACGCACCATGGTCGGGCCACGGTGGGTGAGGAACCAGTTACCGGCGGCACCACCACCGACCACGTCGATGACCCGGTCCATGTCCAGGCCCATGGCCTGGCCGAAGGCCAGCGCCTCCGTCACCGCCTGATTGATGCCGGCGACCATGATCTGATTCACCGCCTTGGTGGCCTGGCCGCTACCGGAATCCCCCATGTGGGTGACCGACTTGCCGATGGCCTCCAGGGCGGGCATGGCCTGGACCAACGCCTCGCCGTCGCCGCCGACCATGACCACGAGCTGGCCATTCTCCGCCCCCTCGCGGCCGCCGGAGACCGGCGCATCCAGGAAACGCGCGCCGCGCCCCGCCACCCGCGGGGCGGCCTCGTGGACGGTGTTCACGCCGATGGTGGAGGTATCCACCACCACGGCGCCCTCCTGCAGCCCCGGTGCCATGGCGTCCACCACCTCGAGGACGTCGGCATCCGCGGACACGCAGGTGATGATCACCTCGCAGGCCGCGGCCACGTCCTCGGGGGTGGCCGCCGCCGTGACACCGAGCTCCGCGGCCAGGGCCTCCGCCTTCTCGGTCGTGCGGTTCCATACCGTGCCCAGCAGGTCGTGCTTGGCCAGATTGCGCGCCATCCCGGCACCCATGGCACCGAGACCGATCACACCCACGTTCATGGCGAACCTCCTCTCTCTCGTAAATAGGTAGAGCCCTGCAGCCCCGCCTCCAGCTCCTGGAGGCAGGCCGCCCGGGTCTCCGGGTCCAGTGATGCGGCCCCTGCCCGCCGGCGGTAGGCCTGCAGCAGGCCCCGTTCGTCGAAGTGCACGTGCCGGAGGACCGCCTCCACGCTCTCGCCGTTGAACGGCTCCGAGAGCCGCCAGTCGCCGTCGGCGAGCACCACGTTCACGGCGTCCGTGTCGCCGAACAGATTGTGCATGTCACCGAGGATCTCCTGATAGGCCCCGACCAGGAAGACCCCTAGGACCAGGGTCTCCCCGTGGCGCCAGGCCGGAATCGGCAGTGTGGTCTCCACGCCGTCACGGTCCACATAGCGGTGGATCGCGCCGTCGGAGTCGCAGGTGAGATCCTGCAGGACCGCGCGGGCCTCCAGCGGCTCGTCCAAGCGATGGACCGGTAGGATGGGGAAGATCTGGTCGATGGCCCAGATGTCGGGCATGGACTGGAATAGCGAGAGGTTAGCGAAGATCTTGCCGGCCAGTCGCTCACGCAGGGTGTCGAGGACCTCCCGATGGGCCCGTACCCGCGGATCGAGGCGAGTCAGCACCCGGGCGCAGGTGGCACGGTAGAGGCGCTCCGCCTCCGCGCGGGCCGCGAGATCGAGCACCCCGTGGGTGTACATCGACTGCGCCTCCTCGAGCCCGTGGCAGGCGTCGTGGTAGACCTCGAGCGGCGAGCGCTCGGCCGTACCCGCATACCCCCCCCACAGGTCCTGCAGGATGGCGGGGGCCTCCGCATCGGGCGGCGACGGCGACGCACCCGTGTCGAACCCGTCCACGTCGATGATGTTGGTGAGCAGCACGGCGTGATGGGCGGTCATGGCCCGGCCGGACTCGGTGATGATCTCCGGGTGGGGCAGCCCACACTCGTCGCAGATCTCGCGGAGGGTGCGCACGATGTGCCAGGCATATTCACCCACCGAGTAGTTCATGGAGCAGAAGCTCCGGGAGTGGGTGCCCTCGTAGTCCACGCCGAGCCCGCCACCGACATCCACACGCTCCACCGGCGCCCCCAGGGTGCGGAGCTCGGCGTAGTAGCGCGCCGCCTCACGCATGCCCCGCTGGATATCGCCGATATGCGGAATCTGTGAACCCAGATGGAAGTGCACCAGCCCGAGCGCGTCCAGGGCGTCGGCGGCCTGGAGGCGCTCCACCACCTCCAGGGTCTGGGCGGCCGTGAGGCCGAACTTCGAGCGCTCTCCGCCGGTGTTCTGCCATTTCCCTTCGCCGATGGAGGCCAGGCGGATACGGACCCCCAACCGCGGTGCCACCCCGAGGCGCCCGGCCTCTGCGAGCAGTAGCTCCAGCTCGGAGAGTTTTTCCACCACTACCCATACATCCAGGCCGAGCTGGCGGGCGCGCAGGGCGAGGCGGATGTATTCGCGGTCCTTGTAGCCGTTGCAGATGACCCGGGCACCGGCCGGGGCCACGGCGAGGATGGCCATGAGCTCGGGCTTGCTGCCGGACTCCAGGCCCACCCGCGTATCGGCGGCGAGGACCTCCTCGACCACGCGGCGCTGCTGGTTGACCTTGATCGGATACACCGCCGTGTGCCCGGCGCGGTACCCCTCCCGGGCGATGGCCTCGGCGAAGGCGCCGCAGAGTCGCTGCACGCGGTCATGGAGGATATCCACGAAGCGGACCAACAACGGCAGGTCCAAGCCCTCCCGGGCCGCCGCCCGCGCCACCTCGTGGAGGTCCACCGCCGGACCGTCGGCGCCCCGCGGCATCGCGACCACCCGGCCGCCGTCGGTGACGTCGAAGTAACCCTCGCCCCAGTGGGCAATATTGTAGCTCTCCCGGGCCGCGGCGCTGTGGCCGTCCGTCATTGCCGCCACTCCTCCCGAATCCCCGCCACCGACCGTACCCGTGCCTGGTGCACCGCATCGGCGATGTCCGGCCCCTTGAGGCCCTGATCCACGAACGGCCGCGCCACTACCGCCCGGGCCGCCGTGAAGGCCGCCTCCAGGTAGCGCCCCTGGGGATAGTCGCTGTCCGCCAGCCCCGCCCGGCCGCGGGCATCGGCCTCGCAGGCGGCGATGAAACGGGACACCCGCTCCGGCTTGCGGAAGGCGTCCATGGACTCGAACAGCCGCACCACGGTGGCCGGTCGTAGCTGCGGGGCCTGATGGGCCTGCAGGTGATAACGGGTGACCAACCGGGCGAGGTCGCGGCAATCGTTGGATACCCGCAGGCGCTGGCAGACGCCGTCCACCAAGGGCACACCCCGCTCCTCGTGGCCGCGGTGGCGCGGCAGCTCCTCCGCCGGCGTCACCCCCTTGCCCAGGTCGTGGACCAGGACCGCGAAGCGCACCGGCAGCTCATCGCTGATCCGCGCTGCCCTATCCAGGGCCAGGCAGAGGTGTTCGCCGGTGTCGATCTCCGGGTGGAAGTCGGCCCGCTGGGGCACGCCGAACAGGGCATCCACCTCCGGCAGCAGCACGGCCAACGCCCCGCAGTCGCGCAGCACGCGCAGGAAGGCGCTGGGCGCATCCGCCATCAGGGCGCGGCTGACCTCCTGCCAGACCCGTTCCGGGACCAGCGCCTCCACTTCACCGTCGGCGACCATCTCCCGGCACAGGCCAAGGGTCTCGTCGGCGACCCGGAAGCCGAGGGAGGCGAAGCGGGCGGCGAAGCGCGCCAGGCGCAGGATGCGCACGGGGTCCTCGCGGAACGCGGGCGACACGTGGCGGAGCTGCCGGCGCTCCAGGTCCGCACGCCCGCCATAGGGGTCGATGACCCGGCCCTCGGCGTCCTCGGCCATGGCGTTGATGGTGAGATCTCGCCGCGCTAGGTCCTCCTCCAGGCTCACTTCCGGCGCGGCATGGAAGGTGAAGCCGTGATAGCCGCGCCCCACCTTGCGCTCGGTACGCGCCAGGGCATATTCCTCGCCGGTCTCCGGGTGGAGGAAGACGGGGAACTCCCGGCCCACTGGCCGGAAGCCGGCGGCGCGCATGCCCTCGGGGGTGGCGCCCACCACCACCCAGTCCCGCTCGGTTACCGGTAGCCCCAGCAGGCGGTCGCGCACGGCGCCCCCCACCTGATAGACCCGCGCCCCCTCGGGGCAGCGCACGGCCGTGGAAGGGGAGGGGCTACCCGGCATCAGGCCCGGCGTGCCGTGCGGCGGAAGCGGTTGTAGGCCATGCGTGCACGGCGGCGGCCGAGATACAGCGGAACCACCGCCTCCACCGCCGTGGGATGGATGCCGAGCCGGCCGAGGCCATCGTCGCTGCAGACGTTATCGACCTGACTCGAGAGGTAGTTGTCCATGGTGTAGGGCCGCCCCGGCGCGTGCTGCATTACCCGCGCCTGTAGCCGTGAGAGACCGTCGGAGAGCCCGATCACCGGTTTGCGGGTACCGATGAGCTCGGCGCAGTACTCGACGAGCTCGCGCAGGCTGTAGACCCGCGGGCCACAGAGCTCATAGGTCTGGCCGAAGGTATCGGAATTGTCCAGGGAACGGATGAACGCCTCGGCCACGTCACCCACGTAGACCGGCTTGAAGCGCGCATTGGGGGTGGGCACGGGCATCAACGGCGCCAGGCGCAGCATGGTGGCGAACTGGTTGAGGAAGTTGTCCTCCCGGCCGAAGATCACCGACGGCTTGAACACCGTCACCGGGAAGCCGGCATGGTGCGCCTCCAGCGCCAGGCGCTCGCCCTCCGCCTTGGTCTGCAGATAACGGCTCGGCGCATCCGTGGACGCCCCGAGGGCGCTCATGTGCAGCAGGCGCCGCACCCCGGCGGCGCGGGCGCTCTCGACGATGTTGCGCACCAGCTTCACGTGGACCTCGTCGAAGCCGCGGGCGCGGCCGGGCTCGTCGTGGAGCACGCCGACGAGGTTGATCACCGCGTCCATTCCCCGGAGCTCGCGGCGTAGGGTATCCGCGTCGTGGATATCCGCTTCCACCAGCTCCAGGTTGGGGATCGGCAGCAGGTGGCGGCTGCGCTCGCGGTTGGTGGTCAGCACCCGTATCCGCACGTCCGTGTTGGCCAGCCGATTGGCGATATGCCGCCCCACGAAACCGGAGCCGCCGAGGATACAGACGGATTTCACTCGCATGGGCCACGCCCCCCTGTGATCCGGAAAAATCCCAAAACCTGGCGCTATTGTAAGGGAACAAGGCGCTGCAGTGGGCGGGCGCCACCATTGATCACCGGCATCCCGCCTGAATGCGACGGCACGAATCTGCGATACTAGGCGTTTTGCGCAGTGAGGGGGCGCCTTGGAGATCCTCGCCATCTATCTGCTCGCGGGGGCGAGCGCCGGTTTCGCCTCAGGGCTGTTCGGCATCGGCGGCGGGCTGATCATCGTGCCGGTGCTGCTGGCCGTCTTCGCATGGCAGGGGATGGACCCGGCCGTGGCCACCCATCTCGCCATCGGCAGCTCCCTGGCGACTATCATCGTCACCTCGATCTCGTCGCTGCGGGCCCACTGGCGGTTGGAGAACATCCTCTGGGCGGTGTGGCGGCCGCTAGCGCTCGGCCTGGTTGCCGGCGCCCTGGCGGGTGCCCAGGTCGCCGGCCTGATGCCCGGGGACCTGCTCCAGGGCGTATTCGGCACCTTCGTGCTGGTGATGGCCGCGCGGATGGCCTTCGGTGGCCAACCCCCCGCCCACCGTAGCGTCCCCGGCCCCCTCGGGCTCGGCGCCGTGGGGGTGGGCATAGGGGCGGTATCGAGCATCGTCGGTATCGGCGGCGGCAGCCTCACCGTGCCCTTCCTCGCCTGGTGCGCCGTGCCCATGCGCGCGGCGGTGGGGACCTCCGCCGCCGCCGGCCTGCCCATTGCGGCCGCCGGCACGGTGGGCTTTATCATCGCCGGCGGCCTCCATGCCCGCGCCGAGCTCCCGGAGTGGGCCACCGGGTTCATCTATTGGCCGGCGGTGGCCGGCATCACCGCCGCCAGCGTCCTGTTGGCCCCGGTGGGGGCGCGGCTCGCCAGCCGCCTGCCCCAGCACATCCTGAAACGCGCCTTCGCCGTCTTCCTGGTGCTGGTTGGCGCCCGACTGCTAATCGGCTAATCGGCTCAACCGACGCCGAGCTTCTTCTCCAGATAGTGGATGTTGGTCCCGCCCTGGCGGAAGGCGGAGTCGCTGAGCAGATCCAGGTGGAGCTCGGCGTTGGTCTTGATCCCCTCCACCACCAGCTCGGTGAGCGCGATGCGCATCCGGGCAATGGCGCTGTCGCGGTTGTCCGCCCAGGTGATGATCTTGCCGATCATGGAATCGTAGTGGGGCGGGACCACGTAGCTGGAGTAGATGTGGGAGTCCACCCGCACCCCCGGACCGCCCGGCGCATGGAACTGCTCGATGCGCCCCGGCGAGGGGATGAACGAGCGCGGGTCCTCGGCATTGAGCCGGCATTCTACGGCATGGCCGCGGATGCGGATGTCGTGCTGGGCGTAGCGCAGGCGCTCTCCGGCGGCGACGCGCAGCTGCTCGGCCACCAGGTCCACGCCGGTGACCTCCTCGGTGACCGGGTGCTCCACCTGGATACGGGTGTTCATCTCGATGAAGAAGAACTGGCCGTCCTGGTAGAGGAACTCGAAGGTCCCCGCCCCACGGTAGCCGAGCTGCCGGCAGGCCTCGGCGCAGCGCTCGCCGATGTCCCGGCGCTGGGTCTCGGTCAGCCCGGGGGCCGGGCTCTCCTCGATGACCTTCTGGTGACGGCGCTGCATGGAGCAGTCCCGCTCGCCGAGGTGGATGGCGTTGCCATGGCCGTCGGCGAGCACCTGGATCTCGATGTGCCGCGGGTCGTCCAGGTACTTCTCCATGTAGACGATGTCGCTGCCGAAGGCGTTCTGGGCCTCGGCCCGGGTCACCGAGATGGCGTGCAGGAGGTTGGCCTCGCTGTGGACCACCCGCATCCCGCGCCCGCCGCCGCCGGCGGCGGCCTTGATGATTACCGGGTAGCCGATGCGCTCGGCGGTGGCGAGGTTCTCCTGCTGCTCCTCACCGAGCGGGCCGCCGGAGCCCGGCACACAGGGGATGCCCGCGGCCTTCATGGCCTCGATGGCGGAGACCTTGTCCCCCATCATGCGGATGGTTTCGGCACGCGGGCCGATGAACACGAACCCGGAGTTCTCCACGCGTTCGGCGAAGTCCGCGTTCTCCGAGAGGAAGCCGTAACCGGGGTGAATGGCAGTGGCATCGGTGACCTCCGCCGCGGAGATGATCGCCGGGATGTTGAGGTAGCTCTCCGACGATGGCGGCGGGCCGATGCACACGGACTCGTCGGCGAGGCGCACGTGCTTGAGCTCACGGTCGGCACTGGAGTGGACGGCGACGGTGCGGATGCCGAGCTCCCGGCAGGCGCGCAGGATGCGCAGCGCGATCTCGCCGCGGTTGGCGATGACGACTTTGTCGAGCATGGTGATCTTCCCTTCCCGGGTGGTGCGGTCACTCGATGACGAACAGCGGCTGATCGAACTCCACCGGCTGGCCGTTCTCCACGAGGATGCTGCGCACCAACCCGGCCCGGTCGGCCTCGATCTGGTTGAGCATCTTCATCGCCTCGATGATGCAGAGGGTATCCCCCACCTCCACCTGCTGGCCCTCCTCGACGAACGACGGTGCGCCCGGCGAGGACGAGCGGTAAAAGGTGCCCACCATCGGTGAGCGCACCGTGTATCCCGAGGGCTCCGCCGGCGTCTCCGGCTGGGTGCCACTGTCGCCGGATGAGGCGGGCGCTGGCGCCGGGGCCGGTTCGGGCGCGGGGACCTGGTATTGGACGGGGGGAGCGGCCTGGGCCTCGCGGCCACGGCTGATACGCACCGACTCCTCGCCCTCGCAGATCTCGATCTCGTTGATGCCGGATTCCTCGAGCAGCTCGATGAGGCGCTTGATCTTACGGATATCCATGGGTGTTCAGTCCTGTCCCGTGCGCCGGAGCGCGGCGTCCAAGGCATAGTCGTAACCGTCCGCGCCGAGGCCCGTGATGACCCCCTCAGCGCGGTCGGAGAGATAGGAATGGGCACGAAACGGCTCCCGCGCATACACGTTCGAGAGGTGTACCTCTATGAACGGGATCGCCACGGCGAGCAGTGCGTCACGGATGGCGACGCTGGTGTGGGTGAACGCGGCCGGATTGATGATGATAAAGTCCACGGACTCATCGGCGGCACGCTGGATGCGCTCGACGATCTCGTGTTCCGCGTTGCTCTGAAAGCACATCAGTGTCGCGCCCTGCTCCTGGGCGCGGCGGGTGAGCGCCGTTTCGATGGCCTCCAGGCCCGCGCGCCCGTAATAGCCGGGCTCACGGCTGCCGAGCAGGTTCAGGTTCGGCCCGTTGATCAGCAATACCGTCGCCATTGCCCTTCCCCCGATTGGCGACATTCATCCGGGGCGGATGACGTCAGCGCGGTATTGTGAATGGGCAGGGCGAAAATGTCTAGTTCGCTGCAGTTGGCCGCAGGATCCAAATTTTTCCGCGGAGTTTTCGATCACCCCCGGTTTCGGGAGAGCTCGGAGAGGATCGGTGCCAGCTCGCCTTCGCGGACCTGGCGGGCAAAGACATGGCGGATGCGCCCGCCTCGATCGATGACCACGGTATAGGGCAGCGCCCCGCTGTCGCTGCCGTAGCGGGTCTGCACGTCCATCGCGGCCCCCACTCCGTGGAGGGTCGGATAATCGAGGGGCTGTTCCTCGATAAAGCCGCGCACGGCCTCCAGGCGATCGACGGCGACGCCGACGAACTGGACGCCCCGCTCGCCGAAACGCGCCTGGAGCTCGTTGAACAGTGGGATCTCCTCGCGGCAGGGCGGACACCAACTGGCCCAGAAGTTGAGCACGATGACCTGGCCATCCCACTCGGTGATGGAACGGCGCTCGCCGTCGAGATCCGGAAGGGTGAACACCGGTCGGACCGTCCCCTGGCGCTCCTGGTACCAGAGCAGGCCGCCCACCCCGAAGGCGATGCCGAGCAGCAGCGCCAGGGCGACGTAGATGAGCCGCCGCATCAGCCCGCCGCCCCCGTGCCCCACGCGCGCTCCAGGCGGCCGATGAAGGCCTCCGGGCCGAGGAACCCCACCACCCGGTGCTCACGGCGCTCCTCGCCATCGGCATCAAAGAGCATCACCGCCGGCGGCAGGAATACGTCGTAGGCCTGAAGCAGACGCTTGTCCGCCGCGCTCATCTCGGTGACATCCACCCGCAACAGCTCGGCGCCGGCAAGGCGCTCGCGCACCGTGGCGTCGGCAAAGGTCTCCTCATCGAGCTTGACGCAATACACGCACCAATCGGCATAGACATCCACCAGCGCCGGACGGCCCGACGCCTGCGCCCCCGCCAGGGCCTCGCGCAGCCCGGAGAGGTCATCCACCTCGCGGAACTCGCCCACCACGCCGGTGGGTTCGGGGGCGGGCCCGCCGGCCACGGTGAGCGAACTAAGCGGGCGCCAGACATCACCGCCCCCGGCCGAGGCGCCCACCAGCGCCACCGCCCCCCAGATGAACAGCGCCATGCCCCCGGCCTTGCGCAGCCGCCGCGCCGGCGGCGCGCCGGGCCCTAGGCGATCGAGCCCCCCGAGGAAGACACCGCAGCCGAGCAGTAACGCACCCCAAAGGGCGAGGGTCACCGCACCGTCAAGGAGGCGCTCGAGCAGGTAGATGGCCACGCCCAGGAAGAGCACGCCCACCACGGCCCGCACCGCCGTCATCCACGGCCCGGCACGGGGCAACCAGCGGCCGGCGGCGGTACCGATGGCCAGCAACGGCACCCCCATCCCGTTGGCAAGGACGAACAGCGCCAACCCCCCGAGCCAGGCGTCACCGGTGGTGCTGATGAAGGCCAGGGCGACGATGAGCGCCGGCCCGGAGCAGGCGCCGACGATGAGCGCCGAGAGCATGCCCATGACCGCTGCGCCGGCGAAGGTGCCACCATGCTGGCGGTGGGAGAGCGCCGCCAGCCGCGTCTGCCAGGCACTCGGCAGCTGCAGCTGGAATACCCCGAGCATGGCCAGGGCCATCACCACCAGCAGCGCCGCAAAGCCGCCGAGCACCCATGGCCCCTGGAGGTCGGCCTGGATCGCGGAACCGGTGAGCCCGGCGGCTACACCAGCGGCCGCGTAGGTGACCGCCGTGGCCTCCACATAGACCAGCGACAACCAGAACGCCCGGGCGCCGGTGCGATGGCGATCACCGGCAATGAGCCCGGAGAGGATGGGCACCATGGGATAGAGGCAGGCGGTGAAGGCCAGCAACAGCCCGGCCACGAAGAAACCGCCGAGGATAGGCACCAGCCGGCCGCTGGCCAGCGCGCCGTCCAGGGCGGCGGAGCCGCCGGAGACCCAACCCCCCCCGCCGCTGGCGCCCGCCGCCGGGGCGGCGCCATCGACGCCGGCCACCGCCACCTCCACCGTTTCCGGCGGGTAGCAGACACCGGCCTCGGCGCAACCCTGGTAGTCGGCCACCAGGGTGAACGGCCCGCCCTCGTCCACATAGATGGACATGGACACCGGCTCCCGGAAGACCGCCACTTCGCCAAAATACGGATCTTCGTCGATCTCGCCGGGCGGGGACTCGATGCGGCGGACCACCTCGCCCCCCGCGCCGCGGAAGTCGATCTTGTCGCGGTAGAGGTAGTAGCCCTCCTGGACGTCCCAGCGGGCCACCAACCGATCCTCGGCGACGCGCTCAACGGTGAGCGGGAAGGCCTGCTCCGGCGGCAGCAGATCCTCCTGGCCGCCGACGAGCCCGGACAGCGCACCGGACTGCCCCTGGGCCCCCACGGCGGCGGCGAGGAGCAACAGCAGGCAGCCCAGGGCCAGGACGGGCGGCGAGAACAAGCGGCGATGCGCGGTGCGATGCGGCATGGGGTAGCACGGATCTCCGTTGCGCGTGGGCCCGAAGGCCTCAACCGGTCGAGGTCTCCTCGGTGACCCATTGCAGGTAGCCGGCGAGGCCCGCGGCTATGGGGACCGCGATGATCTCGGGAAGTTCATCGGGGTGCGCAGCGCGGACCGCCTCTTCCAGTCGTGGAAAGACCTCGCGGGTGGTCTTGGCGAGCAGCAACAGCTCGCTGTCGCGCTGGATCTCCCCATCCCAGTGATACACCGAGGTCATCCCCGGCACGATGTTGACGCAGGCCGCGTGACGGCCGGCGACCAGCGTTTCGGCGATGCGGTCGGCGGCCTCCCGATCCGGGCAGGTCACCAGCGCCACCAGGTGATCGTCCGCCATGATGCACCTCCTTAGCCTGGACAAACTGCAATTGTACCACCGCACCCCTCGCCAACTATTGACTGCTGCGGTGATGTGACTATCATTAGCACTCACCTGAGGCGAGTGCTAACAAACGGCCTCGCCGGGCACAACCTACTCCAATGTTCCAGTGAACACGGCTTTAAGGAGACGTCCCGATGAATCTGCGTCCGCTTCATGATCGCGTAGTGGTCAAGCGCCAGGAGGAAGAGCGTACCTCCCCCGGCGGCATCGTTATCCCCGACACCGCCGCGGAGAAGCCGATCCGGGGCGAGATCGTCGCCGTGGGCAACGGCAAGCGCCTGGACAACGGCGAGGTCCGCCCGCTCGACGTCAAGGTCGGCGACAAGGTGCTGTTCGGCAAGTTCGCGGGCACCGAGGTAAAGCTCGGCGATGAGGATGTCCTCGTGATGCGCGAGGACGACGTCATGGCCGTGATCGAGGACTGAGCCGCCCGCCGGCAGCAACCATCCACCGAACACCGAATACAGAGGTAGAGAGCAAATGGCAGCGAAAGATATACGCTTCTCCGACGACGCCCGGCAGCGCATGATGACGGGTGTCAGCACCCTCGCCAACGCGGTGAAGGTCACCCTCGGCCCCAAGGGCCGCAACGTGGTCCTCGAGAAGAGCTTCGGCGCCCCCACCGTCACCAAGGACGGTGTCTCCGTCGCCAAGGAGATCGAGCTCAAGGACAAGTTCGAGAACATGGGCGCACAGATGGTCAAGGAGGTCGCCTCCCAGACCTCCGACAGCGCCGGTGACGGCACCACCACCGCCACGGTGCTCGCCCACGCCATCCTGCGTGAGGGCCTCAAGGCCGTCACCGCGGGCATGAACCCGATGGACCTCAAGCGCGGCATCGACAAGGCCACCCATCAGGCCGTCGAGGGCCTCGCCGAGCTGTCCAAGCCCTGCGACACCGATAAGGCCATCGCCCAGGTCGGCACCATCTCCGCCAACTCCGATGAGGAGATCGGCAAGATCATCGCCGACGCCATGAACAAGGTCGGCAAAGAGGGCGTGATCACCGTCGAGGAGGGCTCCGGCCTGGAGAACGAGCTCGACGTGGTCGAGGGCATGCAGTTCGACCGCGGCTACTTGAGCCCCTACTTCATCAACAACCAGCAGAGCATGTCCGCAGAGCTCGAGGATCCCTACATCCTCCTCTGCGACAAGAAGATCTCCAATATCCGCGAGCTGCTGCCGCTGCTGGAGAACGTCGCCAAGTCCAACCGCCCGCTGCTGATCGTCGCCGAGGACATCGAGGGCGAGGCGCTGGCGACCCTGGTGGTCAACAGCATCCGCGGCATCGTCAAGGTGGCCGCCGTGAAGGCGCCCGGCTTCGGTGACCGTCGCAAGGCCATGCTCCAGGACATCGCCGTGCTCACCGGCGGCACCGTGATCTCCGAGGAGGTCGGACTGACCCTCGAGAAGGCGACCCTCGACGAGCTCGGCACCGCCAAGAAGGCCAACATCACCAAGGAGGAGACCACCATCGTCTCCGGCGGCGGCCGTGCCGAGGACATCAAGGGCCGGGTCGACCAGATTCGCACCCAGATCGAGGATGCCTCCTCCGACTACGACCGCGAGAAGCTCCAGGAGCGCGTGGCCAAGCTCGCCGGTGGTGTGGCGGTGATCAAGGTCGGTGCCGCCTCCGAGATCGAGATGAAGGAGAAGAAGGCCCGCGTCGAGGACGCCCTGCACGCCACCCGCGCGGCGGTCGAGGAGGGCATCCTGCCGGGCGGCGGCGTGGCCCTGCTGCGCGTGCTGAAGTCCCTCGAGGGCCTCAAGGGCGACAACCACGACCAGGACCTCGGCATCGGCCTCGTGCGTCGTGCCGTCGAGGAGCCGCTGCGCCAGATCGTCACCAACTCCGGCCAGGATGCCGCTGTGGTGGTCAACGCCGTGCTCGCCCAGGAGGGCAACTACGGCTACAACGCCCAGACCGGCGAGTATGGCGACATGGTCGAGTTCGGCATCCTCGACCCGACCAAGGTCACCCGCACGGCGCTGCAGAACGCCGCCTCCGTGGCCGGGCTGATGGTCACCACCGAGGCGATGATCGCCGAGCACCCCGAGGAGAAGGACGAGGGTGGCGCCGGCGACATGGGTGGCATGGGCGGAATGGGCGGCATGGGCATGATGTAAGCCCTGCCGGCCTCCGCGCCGTGACAGAAAGCCCCGCCCCGTGCGGGGCTTTTTTGTGTCCGCCATGGCAAACTGGCGGCCATGGCCGAGCTGCCAAGACATCGCTGGGACCTGACCCCGGCCGAGGCCCGGGCGCTGCAGTGCCGGCTCGCCGGCCGGGTGCGGCTGGAGCCGGGGCCGCGGCGGGTGCGGACCATCGCCGGGGTGGATACGGGCTTCGAGGACGGCGGCGCCACCGCCAGGGCGGCGGCGGTACTGCTGGACTGGCCGGACCTGAACGTCATCGCCGACCACATCGCCCGCACCCCGACCCCCATGCCCTACGTACCGGGGTTGCTGTCCTTCCGGGAACTGCCCGCGGTGCTCGCCGCCCTGGAGGGACTGGACACTGCCCCCGACCTGGTGCTCTGCGACGGTCAGGGCATCGCCCATCCGCGGCGCCTGGGCATCGCCGCCCACCTCGGAGTGCTAACGGACCTCATCACCATTGGGGTGGGCAAGAGCCGTCTGACCGGCAAGTACACCGAGCCGGGCCCGCACCGCGGCGATGCCTCACCACTACTGGCCGACGGGGAGCGCGTGGGCACGGTGCTGCGGACTCGCGACCGCGTCCGAGCGCTGTTCGTCTCGCCGGGTCACCGCATCGACCACGCGGGCGCAGAGGAATGGGTCCTCGCCTGCTGCCGGGGTTATCGCCTCCCGGAACCCATCCGTCAGGCGGACCACCGGGCCTCCCGGCGGGGTCGGTTCAGAGCAGGCTGAGGGCGGCCACCGCGACGAGGCCGAGGGCGGTCGCCACCGCCACACCCACGACCATGCGCCGCAAGGCGGCGGACTCCCGGGACACCCGCTCCGCGATCAGGTTCTCCACGGCATCGCCTTGGCCAGCGGCACGCCCGTCAACGGCCTCGACGGCCTGCTCGTGGGCGATGCGCGAGGCCTCGTCCAGGAGCTCGCGCCGCAGCGTATCGCGCAGGGAACCGCTCACGCGCTCCTCCACCATGGGGGCGAGCCGCCCGGCAAGGCGGTCGCTCAATGTGGAGAGCAGCTCCTCGTCCTCAAGCCGCGTATCCACCGCCTGCTCGATGCGCCCGAGCGCCTCCGCGCTGGCCCGCTCGGCGACCCGTGGCACGGCCTCGTCCACCACCCGATCGGCGGCCTCGCGGCTGACCTCGCCAGCCAGGGCTGCCGTATCCGGAACCTCCGGGGCCTCCCCGGGGCCGGGTCCAGGCGCCTCCTCGAGGGCAGTGACACGGGCCTGCACCGGCTCCAGGGCCGCCTCCACCGCCGCTCGGATACGCGCCTCGGGCTCCTCGCCCAGGACCGCGGTAACGGCATCCCGCGCCGCGCGCTCCGACTCCGCGGCCACCAGCCGCCGCAGGGCCTCCTCCTCCATCGGGGCGGGTTGCGCCGGCGCGGCAGCCTGCGGGCCGAGGGTCGCGGTGCCCGACGCCACGTCGGCCTCCGTGGCAAACGCTTCGGCGGGGATCTCCGCCGCTCCGGCCTCGGCCCGATACGCCTGGACGGATTCCAGTACGCGCTCGAGGCCGTCCTCGCCGCTGGGCTTGATCAGGAAATCGACCACACCCAGGGACTTCGCCCGGGAACGGTCGTCGTCGCTGTCCTGGGAGGTGTACATGACCACCGGCACGTCGCCGGCACCGGGGTACTCATGGAGCTGGCGCGTCGCCTCGAAGCCGTCCATGTCCGGCATCATATAATCCATGAAGACCACGTCGGGGACGCGGTCACGGATATAGGCAAGCGCCTCGCCGCCGGTGGCCGCCTCATCGACATCAATCTCGTGCCGGCGTAGCAACCGAGTAAGCGCGACCCGCGCCAGGCGCGAGTCATCCACCACCAGGGCGGTTCCGATTGATTGTTCGCTCATTCTCTCCCCCCACGTCCCCGGACAGCGCTATTAGTAGCAAAGCCGGGAGGCAGGGGGCCAGCCCCGCGCCCCTCACAGGGGAACAGTGTCGCTATTCGGCACCCTCGCAGTGGTCGAGCTGACCGCGGAGCCAGAGCCGGCTCTCGTTGTTGCCATTGAGTGCGGCACGGTAGAACCAGCGGACCGCCATCTGCTCGTCGCGAGCCACCCCGCGGCCCTCAGCAAACATCACTCCGAGGTTGTGCTGAGCGGCGACACAGCCCTGGTCCGCCGCCGCCTGGAACCAGCCCGCCGCGAGCCCATCGTCGCGCTCCACGCCCTGACCCGTGGCATAGAGGAAGGCCAGGGCATGCTGGGCCTCGGAGAGCCCACGCAGTGCAGCCCGGCGGTAGAGCCGGGCCGCCTCGCTCAAGTCCACCCCCGTGGAGTCACCCATCTCCAGGCGACGACCGGCCAGATAATCGTTCCAGGCCTTGTCTCGATCTGCAGCCATCATTGTTCGACCCTATTATCCAATTCCTTCTGGTAGTTTCCCCATGC
The DNA here is from genome assembly GCF_052060015.1 of Arhodomonas sp. SL1. Classification (NCBI taxonomy): domain Bacteria; kingdom Pseudomonadati; phylum Pseudomonadota; class Gammaproteobacteria; order Chromatiales; family Ectothiorhodospiraceae; genus Arhodomonas; species Arhodomonas sp. SL1. Next base: position 59,377 of record NZ_JBPODZ010000011.1, read on the forward strand.
ACTTTTGATGCCACCATTAGGACCGCCCTCGCAGCGAGTCAAAATATTGGAAATTCAGTGACATACAGGAACTCCGTTCCCTGGGGAAGGATCCGGCGGCGGCGCAACGATGACACCGCCGGTCAACAGGATAGCCGGAAGGTGACCGGATGTGACAGGCCGCCTTGCCGGAATACGGCGTATCACCGAACATGCCCCGCAGCGACGGACCAGGAGACCCGATGGCTGCAGACCGGAACACCAGCCCGTGGCGAGAGGCAATCCGCCTCTACACCGACCGCCCGGTAATCATCATGCTGTTCCTCGGCTTCTCCGCCGGGCTGCCGTTCATGCTGGTGTTCGCGACCCTGAGCGCATGGTTGCGCGAGGCCGAAGTGACCCGAACCGCCATCGGCTTCTTCAGCTGGGTGGGGATCACGTATTCCATCAAGATCCTGTGGGCGCCCATCGTCGACCGCCTGGGCCTGCCGCTGCTGACACGGCGACTCGGCCAACGCCGCGGCTGGATGCTCGCGGGACAGATCGGCATCGCCGCGGGCCTTGCCGGGATGAGCCTGTTGCAACCTTCCGAGGCGCTGACGGCGGTGGCGCTGCTGGCGCTGCTGGTGGCCTTCTCCTCCGCCACCCAGGACATCGCCATAGACGCCTTCCGCATCGAGTCCGCCCCCGTGCACCAGCAGGGCGCGATGGCGGCCACCTACCAGCTCGGCTATCGGGTGGCCATCCTGGTCTCCTACGCCGGGGCGCTGTACCTGGCCTCGGGCGTCGGCTGGCCCGCCACCTATCTGATCATGGCCGCGCTCACCGGCGTCGGCATGCTGGCGGTGGCGGCGAGCGCCGAGCCGGAGCGACGGACGGCGGCCTTCGCGCCCAGCCGCGAGGAGGTGGCAGTGGCCGATTTCGGCCACCGCCATCGCCGCTTGCCGCCGGTGCTCGCCCACCTGGCCACCGGCTTCGCCGGCGCGGTACTCGCCCCCATCGGCGACTTCCTGCGCCGCTTCGGTCCGGCGGCCATCGGCATCCTGGCGCTCGTGGGGGCCTTTCGCATCACCGACCTGGCCATGGCCAGCATGGCCAACCCGCTGTACATCGACCTGGGCTACAGCAAGGCGCAGATCGGCACCGTGAGCGGCATCTACGGCACCGTGATGACGATGATCGGCGCCTTCGCCGGAGGCTTCGCCGTAAGCCGGTACGGCCTGCTCCGGGCGCTGCTCGCCGGTGCCGTGCTCGCCGCGGCCACCAATCTGCTGTTCGCCTGGCTAGCGAGCACCGGCGGCGGGGTGTGGGCCCTCACCTCGGTGATCAGCGCTGAGAATCTGGCCAGCGGCCTGGCCGGCTCCGCCTTCATCGCCTGGCTGTCGAGCCTGACCACCGAGCGCTACACGGCCACCCAGTATGCGCTGTTCAGCTCGCTGATGACCCTTCCCGGGAAGTTCCTCAGCGGCTTCGGTGGCATCCTGGTGGATGCCCAGGGCTACGCAACGTTCTTCCTGGTCACCGCCGCCCTGGGCATGCCCGCGGTGGTGTTGATCCTGTGGCTGATGTACCGCGACCCCCGACCCGCCGCCACGGCGGCGGCCACCGCCGAAGAATGAGCAAGGAAACAGCGACCATGGAAAACGAATCCGGGACCCTCATCCGCCGCCTCGCCACCCCGCTCGCCGAGGGCAACTTCTGGCTCAAGCTCGTGGGCGTGCTGCTCATCGTCAACGGTGTGCTTACCGCCCTGACCATCGTCGGCCTGCTGATCGCCTGGTTGCCCATCTGGATGGGGGTACTCCTTTTCCAGGCCTCCGGGGCCATCTCCCAGGCGAGGGACCAGGGCGACGAGACGGCGATGATCCGCGGCCAGCAGCGGCTGCGTACGTTCTTCACCATAAGCGGAGTGCTGACGCTCATCATCCTGGTGATCTGGCTCGTCGGGATGGTGTTCGGGATCGGCGGGATGATGTTCGGCCCCGGAATGGGTCCGGGCGGGGGACCGCACGGTGGTTGGTAGGGATTGAAATCCGCTCGGACGGGCCCGATCTCCGCGCCATGGTGCCGTGTACACCGGCATTGAGCCCGGCTATGCCGACGATGCGGAGCATAAATTTCCGTGACGGGGCCCAGTCCCTTATCGTCCTACAGGGTCGGGTATCCCCCTTCGAATCCTTAGGTAGAGGCGCGTGACCATGAGCGACGCGAAACACTGCAAGCTGCTGATCCTGGGCTCCGGTCCCGCCGGTTACACCGCGGCGGTGTATGCCGCCCGGGCGAATCTGGAGCCGGTGCTGGTCACCGGCATGGAGATGGGCGGGCAGCTGACCACCACCACCGATGTGGACAACTGGCCCGGCGATGTCGAGGGCCTGCAGGGCCCGCAGCTGATGGAGCGCATGCAGGCCCATGCCGAGCGCTTCGGCACGGAGATCGTCTTCGACCACATCAACGAGGTCGATTTCCGCGAGCGTCCCTTCCGGCTGACCGGCGACACGGGCGCCTACACCGCCGACGCGGTGATCATCGCCACCGGCGCCACCGCCAAGTACCTCGGCCTGGAATCCGAGGAGCGCTTCATGGGCAAGGGCGTGTCCGCCTGCGCCACCTGCGACGGGTTCTTCTACAAGAACCAGGACGTGGCGGTGATCGGCGGCGGTAACACCGCCATGGAGGAGGCGCTGTATCTCTCCAACATCGCACGCAAGGTCACCATCGTCCACCGCCGAGACCGCTTCCGCGGCGAGAAGATCCTCCAGGACCAGGTCTTCAAGAAGGCGCGGGAGGGCAACATCGAAATCCGCTGGAACGCCACCCTCGACGAGGTGCTCGGCGATCAGTCCGGCGTGACCGGCGTGCGCTTGAAGAGCACCGAGGACGGCTCCACCAGCGAGCTAGCGGTGACCGGGGTGTTCATCGCCATTGGCCACAAGCCCAACACCGAGCTCTTCCAGGGTCAGCTGGACATGGCTGGCGGCTATATCCGGGTCAACAGCGGCCTCGAGGGCAACGCCATGGCCACCAGCGTCCCCGGCGTGTTCGCCGCCGGCGATGTCATGGACCATGTCTATCGCCAGGCGGTGACCTCCGCCGGCACCGGCTGCATGGCCGCGCTGGATGCGGAGAAGTACCTGGACGCCCTGGAGCTCAAGGCGGACACCACGGCCAGCAAGTCGGAGGCACCGGCATGAGCGCGGAGAACACCATCCACGCCGAAGACCTTGCCCTCTACCATCACGAGCTCTGCGGATTCTGCCTGCGGGTCCGTGCGGTGCTCGAACGCCTGGGGGTATCGGTGGAGATGCGCGACATCCGCCGTCACCCGGAATACCGCCAGGAGCTCATCGACGGCGGCGGCCAGGCGATGGTGCCGTGCCTGCGCATCCACAACGAGGACGGCGACGACACCTGGCTCTACGAGTCCGCGGACATCGTCGCCTACCTCATCCGTCGCTTTGGCGAGGCGGAGCAGCACCGAGCCTGAGCCGGGTCAGGACTCCAGCGTCAGGTCGTAGGTCAGCGTCAGCGGGGCGTGGTCGGAGAATCGCGCCCCCTCGTAGACCGCCGCGGCCTGCACCCGATTCGCCAGGTCCGGGGTGATCACCTGGTAGTCGATGCGCCAGCCCGTGTTGTTGGCCCAGGCCTGGCCGCGATAAGACCACCAGGTATACTGCTCCGCATCGGGCTCCACCACCCGAAAGGCATCCACCAGCCCCACCTCGTCGAACAGGCGGTCGAGCCAGGCGCGTTCCTCCGGGAGAAAGCCAGAGTTCTTCTGGTTGGAACGCCAGTTACGGAGGTCCAGCCTGGTGTGGGCGATATTCCAGTCGCCGCAGATGATGTAGCTACGGCGCCCGTTACGAAGCTTCGCGAGATACTCGAGGAAGGGCTCCATGAAGGCGTACTTGAAGTCCTGGCGGTGGTCTCCGGAGGTACCCGAGGGCATGTAGAAGGAGACGATGGCGAGATCGCCGAAGTGCGCCTCGATCCAGCGCCCCTCCCGGTCGATCTCCGGGAAACCCACCTCGCGGATCACCTCGTCCGGCTCGATCCGGCTGTACAGGGCGACACCGCTATAGCCCTTCTTCTCCGCATCCTTGAAGTAGGCGTGCCAACCGTCCGGGAAATACGTGGCATCGCCGGCGAGCTGCTCGTACTGTGCCTTGGTCTCCTGGACGCAGAGCAAATCCGGGGCGTCGTCAGCGAACCAATCGAAGAAGCCCTTGCGCGCCGCCGCGCGGATGCCGTTGAGGTTGGCGGTGCTGATGCGGACCGTCATGGGCGCCCCCTAAAGCCTACTCGCGGTCCGCGATCATACCAGACTGCCGTACCGCTACCCGCTCAGCCGTCCAGCTCCGGGTAATGCCGGAAGATGCCGTCCTCGTTGAAGGGGATGCGCCGCGGCGAGGCGAGATAGGCGCCGATGCGCGGGCGCTCCGCCACCCGATCTTGGAGGGCCATGACTCGTGGGTGGTCCGGCTCCAGCCGGGCCATCGCCCGTGGGAAGGCATAGCGCAGCCCGGCGATGACCTGAAACAGCGAGAGGTCTGCAGCCGTGAGGTCATCTCCGACCAGGAAATCGCCCCCGGCCGGATTGGTGGCCAGCACCCGCTCGAAGTAGGCGAGCCACTTCGGCAATCGCGCCGAGCGGAACACCTCCGCCCGGCGCTTGGACGCCGCCCGCTGCTGCTCGTAGTACAGCGTCGCCCCCACCGGGTGATGGGTGTCGTGGATCTCCACCACCCAGTCGGCAATCGTCAGCTGCAGCTGATGCGCCCACAGGCGACCGAACTCGTCCGAGGGCGCGAGGCCGTGACGATCACCGAGGAAGAGGAGGATGTTCGCCGTCTGCGCGATCAGGTGGCCCTCGACCTCCAGCACCGGCGGCGCAAAAGGGATCTCCGCCGCCCCCTCGCGCCTCAGCACCTCGGCAACGGCCTCGAAATCCGCACCGTCGCCGCGGCGACCTACGTCCTCATAGTCGGCCCCCACTTCCTCCAGCGCCAGACGGATGAACTCCCCCCGGCCCTCGATGGTAGGCCAGTAGTACAAACGATAGCCCATGGCATGCCTCTCCGCGTCGTGACCCGCATCGCCCGACAATGCCAGAGCATTGCACGCCGCCGGAAGCTTCACCACCTGCCGCCCTGTCCCCCGCCCACCGCGAGCGGCTATAATGCGGCGCCGACGGGGCCTGTAGCTCAGTGGTTAGAGCAGGGGACTCATAATCCCTTGGTCGCTGGTTCGAATCCAGCCGGGCCCACCATAATAATCAGTCGGTTATAGCATTCCCAGAAAGGAACCCATCCAGAAAATCACCGCTCAGGGTCACCGCCAGGGTCACCACGGATCACTGCTACCCCGCTTCGGTGCCTTGAGGCGCCGGCCTGCAATAGCTAGGCTCAACCCGCCACCCTCGCCCTGGAAGGCGCCGATGAACCGACACGGGAAGTCAGGCGGTATGCGGCGGTGGCGCCTCACGCCACCGGCCGGGCGGTTGGGTTCAGCTTCGGACTTGGACGCTCGCCACGGACCCGCCACCGATCCGCCGGTGTAGCTTTCCCAGGCCCCAGGCGATGGCAAGCGTGATCGCGGCGACCGCGGCCTTGATGCCGAGTGCGGCCCAGTAGGCCGGCGGAACATCACCCGGCGCTGTCAGCCACGACAGGGCGGGCAGCATCAACGCGACTTGTGCCAGGCCGAGAAGGGCCGCAACGATCTGTAGCCCTCGAACCAGGACGCGGAACATTCCCTTCATTTCTCCCCCTGCCCTTTATTGCCCGCCGCGAGAGCAGCGGCCCCGGCGGCGAGTGTCAGTCCGGCGATATACACGGCCAGCGTCCGATAGGCGACCATGGCGGTGACCCGTTCTGAGCTCCCCAGGGCGGGCGGGTCCAGCAGGAAGGCATGGCCGGCGTGGATCAGTCGGCCGCTTACTTCGAAGTAGAACGGCGGCCACAGCACCAGTGCCACGGCGGCGAGCGCGTAGACCACCAGGATGAAGCGCTGCGCGGAAGTAAGATGCGGCATCGTGACCTCCGTGTCTGGCGCGGTGGCGTCCTACCGCTCGTGCCCGACTTCCTGGCGGGTCTCGGGGTCTCCGTTCCCTTCGCCGCGCAGGATGCGCCAGTCCTTTGTGCCCAACTCAAGCCGTGGCGCGGGTTCCTTATCCCTGGCGGTCACGAAGAACCCGATCACCGCGGCGATCCCGGCCATCACCGGCGTGGCGATCACGAAGAAGATCACGAAGAACCCGACGCCGATGTAGCCCCACTGCCCGAAGAACGCGAGCATCAACAGGGCGCCGTTGATGGTCCAGACGCCGAGTCGAAACGCCACGTACACGGCGGTAGCGATCAGGGATAGCGCCACGGGAATGGCGAGGATCACCAGCAAAACCAGGGCTACCGGGTCCATGTCGTTCCCCCGTCGTCCGTGTGCCCGTTACTCAGGATAGACGCCCAGGGATCGGTATGCCCGACCTGGAGCGAAAAAGCCCCGCCATGGTGCGGGGCTTCAGGACGGAGAAGGAGGGGAGTCCCGATCAGGCCGCGTCGGTGAGATCGAGGCGGGCGGCGAGCTCGCCGCGTATGCGGGCGAGGTCATCGTAGACAGAGGGCCTGCTGATGCCGACGATCTCGGCGACCACCCGCATCGGCGGGCGCTGGACGTAGTGGACGACCGCCACCTTGCGTTGCCGCTCCGGCAGCAATGCCACCACGCGGTCCACGGCGTGAACCTGCTCCGGCCAGTCGCGGCGGAATGCCTCGCGCTTCGACCGCGGGGATGCCGGCGGCGCGTTGATTTGAACCCCCGTGACGGGCTTGCGGCGCCCCCGGCGGACACTGCGCCGTCGCATCGCCTTATAGATCGTGCTCTCCCGCGGGTAACCGGCGGGGCCCGGTGAGGATTCGCGGCGCTGGTAGCGGCCCCACTCGGCCAGAAGCGCCTCGGCGGTGTCCTCGAGAGCGTGATCTTGCGCCATCGGGTGCGGCTCCTGTCGCTGGACGGCCGGCCCCGGGGCGGGGCCCTGCCGACCATGATAGCGTTGGTGGGGTAGCGCGTGGATCAGGCTGCCTCACTCTCCGCCGCGAACACCTCGGCCGCTTCCAAGGCCTCGGCGAAGGGCCGGGTATGGCAGGCCTGCACGACGCCGGGCGCCATGCGCTCCACGTCCCCCCAGAACCGGGCCTCCGGGATGGCATCGACAAGCCGGCCGCGGGCGTCGGTGCGCGGATCCGCGCCGTGCTCCAGGGCCAGGGTGATCGCCTGGCCGAAGGTCATGTAGTCCAGCGACTTGAAGACCTCCGGCGCGATCCGGGCGACCTCCGCCCATGATGATGCGCCCACCATCCGGGTGAGCTTGGCACGCACGGCGATCTCGCGGGCCGCCTCGGCGTTCTCGTGCGCGTCGCCCGGGGCGAAGAAGGCCGCCACCGCTTCGGGGCATACTTGGCGCCCTTTGGTCTCCAGGGTCTCCACGCCGAGCAGGTGCCGGAGCTCGGCGACGCTCTCGCGGTACTCCTCGGCGTCCATCGGAATGGTGGCGGTGTGGTCGTTGGTGATGCTGGCGGTGTTCTGCATGGTTCCCCCTGTGCGTTCTTACTCGTCGTCGAAGTAGCGGCGGCGCCCCTGCGCGTCCAGGGCCTCCACCGTGTTCCCCTCGGCCTCCGAAATGATGGCCTCAAGCGTGGCCCGCTGGGTCTCGCCCCGGTGGCGGGCCAGCCGCGCCAGGGCGGCTTTTGCGTGGGCGCTCACCACCATGTTGATGCGGTCGGCGGTGCCTTCCTTGAGTTGCCGCTGTCGGTAGGCCCGTTGGCGTTCAGCGTCGCTCATTGCCATTGCTTGCCTCGTTACGCAGTAACAAATGTAGTTCCGTTACGCAGTCACGTCAAGGGTACAATGTGTGCAGGCCTGATACAGGAGTCGAGGCGATGAAAGACGACGAGCGCAGGCGGTTGTGGGTCCAGTGGCAGAAGGCCCGGGCTCGGTGGCTCCAGCAGTGCCGCGAGGCGGGGACGGAACCGGGGCCACCGCCGCCGATGCCGCTGGAGGTCCGGGGGCTGCGGTGCGGGGTCACCACGAGAACAGGCCATCCCTGCCAGCGCCGCGACCTCGGTGCGGGCGGTCGGTGCCGGCTCCACGGCGGCCGCAGTACCGGGCCCCGGACCCCGGAGGGCCTTCGCCGGGTGGCTGCGAATCTGCCCGGCCCCAGACCCCATGGAACAGACAGGGTTTGATACACTGTCGTCATCATGGATTCGTTCGCCCTGACGATGGGCGAGCGTCACGAGAAGCCCGCACGGTGCGCCCTGCGGGCTTTTTTCGTTATGAGGATGCCGAACATGCCTGCGACCGCCGAACAGGCTACGCCCCGCTTCGCCATCGTTCCCCTGGAGGGCGAGGCTCGCCCATCGTTGTGGGAACGTGTGGCGCCGTTCGTGGCCAACGTGAACCCGGGCGACTGTCTGCCCGACACCATCCGCGAGCTGCTGGAGGATGATCGCGTCATGGTCTGGGCGGTGATCCGCGACGACGGCACCACCCTCGGCACGTGCGTCACCCGGATCGAGGCAGTTCCGGCGGGGCTGGCGCTCCATGTCCTCACTGTGGCGGGCCGGGACATGGAGCTCTGGGCGCGCCAAGCCATGGCGATGGCGCAACAGGAAGCCGATGAACACGATTGCCAGGAATTGCGCATCTCGGCAGGGCCTGACGCCGCGGACTTCATGGCGGACTACGGCCTTCACCCCTGGCGGGTGGTCTACAAGCAGGAGGTCAAGAAATGAAGGTCTACGAGAAGCTGGTCATCGACATGACCACCGGGGAAGTCCTCGAGGAGGTCAGCTATGACTACGAGGGTCCGGTGGCCGCGTGCAAGGGCGGTGGCGACGCGGAGGTCAAGGAGACCGAGGACGAGAAGGTGCTCGCCCAGGTCGGCAAGCAGCAGTGGGAGCGCTACAAGGATGTGTTCGCCCCGCTCGAGAACCAGTACATGGACCGGGTGCGGATGGGCGAGCCGGAGCGTGCCCAGGCCGAGGGAGTTGCGAACGCCGCCGTCCAGCAGAACTACTCGGGCCAGCCGGACCAGATCACCGGGCAGAGCATCGAGCGCGGCGCCGGCATGGAGGGCGCCGGCGTCAGTGCGTTGCAGTCGAGCGCCCTCGACCGGGCGGCCACCCAGGCGATGACCGGCGTGAATGCCCAGCAAAACGTCAGCGATGCCCATTACGAGGGTCTGGAGTCGGTCATCCAGCTCGGCCGTGGCAAGTCGGCGAGTGCGGTCCAGGGAATGAGCAACATAGCCGCCCGCTCGAACCAGGAGGCCGTCAACAGCGCGTTGCAGGACTTCGAGCGCCGGCGCAGTAACGTCAACGCGGCGGCATGGGGTGCTGGGAACATCACGTCCGCGATGATGAGCGCCGGCGGTGAACCCGGCTACAACAGCCCGGCCACGCGGCGCAGCCCCTCGGTCATCAATGACCCGGGCGCTCGTGATTACCACCAGGGCGGGGGGTATCGCGGTTCGGGTTTCTGATCGCGACCCCGTACCCACCCATTCGCGGCCGGTTCCCTACTCGGGGGCCGGCCGTTTTCGTTCAGGAGGCAGCGAGCAATGGCACAAGGGGCATTGGCGTCCGCGGCGGGCGCCTTTCAGCAGGGCTACCGGTTCCACCAGGACATGCGCGACCGCGAGCGAAAGCGCGAGGCCAACCAGGAGGACCGGCAGTGGCTGCGCGAGAAGCGGCGCATGGAGCGCCGGCGCTTCGACACGACGATGGATCAGGTCGAGCGCGAGCGCAATCAACAGCAGCTCCAGCAGACGTGGGGCGGGATCGCGCACGCCCTAGAGAACGGCCAGGCCCCGGACCCGCAGTTGCTTGAGCAGGCGAACGAGCTCTCCGACGGGCAGGTGATGCGCGCCTTTCGCAACGTGTGGTCGCCGGGCAAGCGCCAGGCCATCGACGTGCTAAAGGGCGGGATTCAGGGCGAGGTCAACGACCCCAAGCAGATCGCCAATGCCGCCAACCTGGTCTTGCAGCCGGAGCTCTCCGAGGGCGTGGGCGAGAGCTTCCAGGGCGAAGACGGCAAGGAGTGGACCATCCGGCGGAAGTTCGTACAGGGCGTGGTGCCGTCTCCCGGTGGGGATGGCGTGATGCTCGACCTCGCCGTCGAGGCCGTCGATGACGAGGGCAACCGCAAGGTCTACGGGGCCCCGGCCACCGACGGGCGTAGTGCGGGCGGAGAGGACAACATGGTCCGCAACATCCCGCTCGATGACGTGGTCAAGAAGCTCCGCGGCATGGACAACCTCGCGGCGATGGTCGAGAGCAACGACCAGCTCCGCGGCCAGCTCGAGCAGATGGCGATCTCCCAGGGCGTGGACCCGGAGGTGTTCACAGGCAACGAGGGCGAGTTCAGCTACGAGGAGTTCAAGAGCGGCGACCAGATCGAGACTTGGGTCCTCGGCCCTGGCGGTGAGCCGGTGCGGCGCATTTCGACCGCTCCGCGCTGGAAACCCAGCAAGCCCACCGCGAAGGAAGAGGAGGTTCAGAACCTAGTGGACCGTGGCGTTCCCGAGGAGTGGGCCACGGACGTGGCGAACGGCAACGTCACCACCGAGATGGACGACTTCGGCAATGTCATCGCCACGAACCGCGCGACCGGCGAGGTGCGCAACCTCGGCCGGCCCGGACAGGAGGGAGACCAGCGCGGAGCCGAGGGGAGCGGACAAGGCGGTGGACGGAGCGCCCTGGAGTCCAGCGGGCAGGGGCAGCCCACGGGCGCCGCACAGCAGCCCCGGGGCCAAGGCGACGATGCGAGCGTCTTCGCCGACGTGGCCGAGGGGACCGGGCCGCTGTCGAACATCCGCAGCGCGATCAGCGGCGTGGTCGGCCCGTTCGTGGACGGTGCGCTATTCCCCGACACCGAACGGGCCCGCAGCGCCCTGCGGAACTTCAACCAGACCGCCAAGCAAGCCTTGGTGAACTCCAATCGCTTCCCGGTCTATGAGCAGAAGATCGTCGCCGAGCTCCTGCCGGATCCGAACCAGTTCTTCAACGACCCCGACGCGGCCCGCGAGCGCCTGCTGGAGCTCCGCGACTTCCTTGAGCGCAAGCGCCAGCGGAATCAGGAAAGTGTCGAGGCCGGCAACATCACCTCGAAGCGCCGCGCCGCGCTTGCTGATCAGAACGATGTTCTAGAGAGCGTGATCGACCTCATGGGTAGCCCGGAGGGCGGCGGCCCGCAGGGTGGCAGCCAGGCCGGCGCCAGGAACGGACAGCGCGGCGGGGCGGACGTGCCGATCTCGCAGATGAGCGTGGACCAACTCGATGCGCTGGACCCCTCACAGCTCTCCGACCAAGAGCTCATCGAGGCAAGCCGGCGGTATCGGCAGATCCGAGGAGGTGAATGATGGCAGCCGTAGATCCGTTCGCCGAGGAGCTGCGCCGCCGGCGCGGCGTGGAACCCGAAGAAGCCCAGGCCGACGAGGCAGTGAACACCGAGATCGCCGAGGCTCGGCGGTCCCTGGAAGCCATCGAAGGCGGCAGAGAACCGACCGACGGCGGAGAGTCCGCCGCACCACCGGCGCGAATGAATGCCGCTCCTGCGGACACACAGACCGCACAGCGCGAGGAACCCGGAAGCGGCCCCGACCCCTTCGCTACCGAGTTGCAGCGGCGCCGCCAAACGTCAGAACGCGAGCGCAGCGGTTCCAGCGACGAGGGCGGCATCCTGGAACAGGCCGGCCGCGATTTCGTATCCGGGGCCAAGTCCTTCGCCGGCGGGGCGCTCGACGTGATCGGGATGCCCGCCGATCTCCTGAACACCGCGCTCGGTGCGGTCGGTGCCCCCGAGATCCCAGGCGACAGCGAGGACCTGCGCGAGCTCGCATCGGACTACGGGGTCGCCTACGAGTGGGACGAGGAACCGAACACCGTGGGCAACCGCGCCTCGCGGATCATGGGCGGCAGCGCCATTCCGTATGCCGGACTCATCGGCCGCGGTGCGCAGCTCGCCCGCACCGGAGCGGCGGGCGGGGGATTCGTGGACGATGCGGCCCGCACGGTCGCCACCCGCCCCGGGCCCGCCGCGGCTGCCGAGGGCGCGTCCATCGCTGGAGCCACCGCGGGCGGCGAGACCGCTGAGTGGATCATGCCCGAGTCAGAGCTGGCGGAGGCGCTGGGCGAGCTCGCCGGCGGCTTCACCCCGGCGGCGGTTACCGGTGGCCCCACCGCTCAGTTGGCGAAATGGGCGGGGCGGAAGGCAAAGAAGGGCGCGTTGTCATTCACCGAGACCGGCGGCAAGGTACGCGCCGCTGATCGGATGCAGCGTGCCGCCGCGGACCCCGATGCCGCCGCCGCCCGGGTGGGCGGTGACGACACGCTGTCGGAGGCGCCGCTATCGCCGGCGCGCCGGAGCGGTGACAGGCGGCTGCTCAGCATTGAGCGCAGCGTCGCGGAGGCGGATCCCGAATTCGACGAGCGCCTATCGCGCCAACTCTCCGAGGCCAACCGGGTAACCCGCCGGGCGGCCACGGACCTCGACGGCGACCCGGCCCGCGCCCGGGAACTGCTCGAGAACCGCCGCGAACACCTGCTCGACACCCTGGATCGGCGGGCCGCCCAGGCGGCCGATGAGGCTGACGAGGCAATACAGCGCCTCGACCCCGACGCATCCCCGCGGGAGATCAGCCAGGCCGCTCGCTCCCGCGTCGAGAACGCGCTGGACGATGCCCGGCGGACGGAAACGGAGCTGTGGAGCAGTCTGGACCGCGACGCCCCGGCCACGCTCTCCACCACCCGCCGCACGCTGCGCGCGGAGCTCGCGAATCGGTCCAGGTTCGATGATCCCGAGGACGTGCCGCAGTGGCTCACGAAGGCCATCGACGAAACGGAATCGCCGATCCTCGGCCCGGACGGTAAGCCGGCCGGCAGCGAGGGCGTGACCTTCGGCGATGTCCACGCCCTGCGGCAGCGGGTGGGCTCGGCCCTGGCGGAGGAGCGGGCAAAACCGGCGCCGAACCGAAGCAAGGTCCGCATCCTCTCGCAGACGTATGACTCGCTGCTGGATGACATGGCAAGCGCCGAGGGCCAGGGCAAGGCCCTGGAATCCGCGCTCGCGTATTCGCGCAAGCTCAACCAGCGATTCCGCCAGGGGACCGTCGGCCGCCTACTCGGCTTCGAGCGCCGGGGCGGGCCGGCCGTGGACCCCGCGGATACCCTGCGCAAGATCGTCGGCGGGCAGGCGTCCGGCACCCAGGCGCGTGAGTTCCTGGAGGCCGCGCCCGAGGCCCGGCAGGACGTGGCGAATTACCTACGGGCAGCGTTCCTGTCCCAGGCCACCGAAGAAGGCACCGTGAACCCACGGGCGGCCCGGGCGTTCCGGCGGAAGCATGGGGAAGTGCTGGACCAGCTCCCCGAGCTCAAGGCTGAGCTCAGTGACGCAGACCGCATGGCGCGGGCCGCGAAGCGGTTCAAAGCGCGGGCCGGCAACGCCCGGCGCCTGGCCTACAACCGCAACAAGTCCCGGGCTGCGCTGTACCTGGACGGCGCACCCGGCGAGGAATGGGACCGCGTACTCCGCTCTAAGGAGCCGGCAAAAGCGGCCCGGGCGCTGCGTCGCAAGATCGGCAAGGACCCCAAGGCACGCCAGGGCCTGAAATCGAGCTTCGTGGAAACGCTTATGCGCCGCGCGGAGGCTGGCGACGTGGCCGACGACGGTACCCGGTTCGTTTCCGGCCGGCGGTTCCGGCGGCTGCTCGAAGACCACGAGGACGTGGCGGACGCGCTCGGATTCACCGACGCCGAACGCCGGCGCCTGGAGCGCATCGCGACGACCTTTGAGCGTATGGAGACGCGGCCCCGGTCTGGCGAGCCGGTGATGGACGACATGCCGGGCGAGATTGCCTCGCTCATCGCCCGCCTGATCGGCGCGAAGTCCGGCCAGCGCATGGCCGACGGCATGGGCTCGTCACTGGTGATGGCTCAGCACTTCAGCCAGCGTATGCAGCGCCTGTTGGGGCGGATTACGCGGGACAAGGGCCGGGAAATCATCGCCGCGAGCATGGATGATCCTGAGCTGTTCCGGGCGCTGATGACCAACGCCCGAGAGCATCCCGAGGATGCGCGGAAGGCGGTGCAGCGGATTAATGCATGGCTCGTCGGGCAGGCTTCCCAGGCTGCCCGCGGCGAGGACAGCGACCCCGAGGGCAGCACCTGGCGCGAACTTCAAGCCGAAGCGAAGCGGCGCGGGCTGCCGGCGCAGGGTAGCCGGCGGGAGCTCATCGAGCGGCTGGACGGAGCCGAGGCGGCGCCGTAGGGACGGAAAAGGCGGGGGCAGGCTACTCCGTGCCCCCGCTGTCGCCCACGCGGGCCGCCTCACTCGCCTTGATCCGTCCCGCTGGCGTGGACTCCGGCGCCTGAGCAATGGCTTCCAGGAACTCGCGCATCGGGTCCCCGCGCTGTCGGTTGTCCTGCTCGTACATGCCGAAGTGCTTCATGAGCTTGTCCAGGGCGGCCACCTTGTCGGATAAGCGGTACTTCAACACCTGCCCCACCTCGACCTCGCTATTTCCGATTCTCGCCACCTCCAGGGAGTGAATCGCGGCTGCGGTGGCATCGTCGAGTTCCGTGACTGCCCTTGGAGTGCCATCCGCGTGGAACAGCTTGCGCGGGTCCATCAGGCCGATTCTGGCAAGCTCCCGCACCACCGTGTCCGCGTTCACCTCAAGTCGCCGTTCCCGCTCCGCCTTCAGCTCCGCGATGCGTTCCGCGACCGCGGGCTTGCCGAGGAGCTGATGCCCCACCTGTCCGGCGGTTTTCAGGCTGTACCCGGCGCGGATGGCGGCCTGGCTGGCGTTCAGGTCCACAAGGTATTCCCGCGCGAAGGCCTCCTGTTTGTCCGTGATCCGTGCCATCGCTGTAGCTCCTCCGCTTGAAGATACTTGAAAACGGCCCCGCCGGAGCGGGGCATCGTTGGATCACGCCAAGCCATTCGCTCCGAGGATGCGGTTCGCACTTCGCACGCGGTTGCCTGGTTGCATCTGACGATGCCGTTGCGCCTCCACGGCCTTGTCCAGCTCCGGCAGCTCGGCCTCAAGGTCCCGCAGGATACGGCGCTGGCTCAGCAGGTCCACCAGGTCGTCGATGCTCGCCTCGCCCTCGAGCAGCGCCTGGCGGGTGTCCGGGATGCGTTGGTGTAGCTCCTGTTCCCACGCGCTCACCTGCCGGCCTACCTCGTTACGCCGCCGCTCCATCGCGTCGGCGAGCGCCTGGATTTCCCGAGCCTCCGCCTCGGCTGATTCGATGGTCTCTATAGCCTTCACCACGGCTCGCTGTTGCTTGGGCTTCAAGCCCTCGAAGGTCTCCCGCTGTTCCGCGGTGAAGTGCTCTGGCGGCGCCAGGGTCTCGTCAGTCTCCATCATCGCTTTTCACCTCTCGTATCGTCACGTTGATCGCTCTCGCGGAGTTTCTGGGATAGGTGCGCGCGATAGTTGATCTCGCAGCGCCGGCAGCGCGACGCACCGGCGGGCGCGAGTACATCCTCGTCGCGGAGATGGCCGCCGCTGCACGATATGCGCACGTCCCAGCCACCGGCCCCGTCTGGCAGCAGGAACGCAGCGTGTGCCACCTCGCCGAAGCGTAGAACCCAGCCGTAAAACCGACGCGAGATCACCGGCAAGCGGATCACAGCGTTGCTCATGCCTGCAGATCTTCCGCGATCCATTGCACCGACACCCCCGGAGCGTACACACCCAGCAACACGCCCCGGGCCGCGGCCTCGTCGATGAGCGCGGACTCCTTGCCGCGGGTGGTAACAGCCGGCCGTACCCGCGGCGTGCCGGACCTGTCGCGGTACACGGCGCAGGGTCGGCGGTGTAAGGCGATCTCGGCGGTGATGGCTGCGGCGAGTGTTTCCGGTTCCTGGTGGGCCTCCGTCATATCTATGCGACCTCCTCGTAGTGTTTCAGATCTCGGTCGAGCCACCGCTGATGCCGGGCGTCAAAGTGAAGACGAGCAACGCCCGGGGGACCGTGCCGGTTGGCGCGAATCAGGAACTCGGCCTCACAAGGATCGGCGTCGGGCAAATAGACCCAGTGCCGGTAGAGAAACGCGATTACGTCCGCCTCCTGCTCGATCTCGCCTGAGTCGCGTAGGTCTGCGGGCTGCGGCCGTTTGTCCTCACGCTGTTCTACGGCGCGGGAGAGCTGGACCAGCAGGACCACGGGGATGTCGAGATCCCGGGCGAGCGTCTTGAACGCGCGGGCCATTGCTCCCACCGTCAGGTCGCGGCGCTCGCCCGCGCTGTCCGGCTGGAGGCGCTGGAGGTAATCCACCACCAGCAGGTCCAGGCCGTGACGCCTTTGCCAGCTCATCGCCTGCCGGCGGATGCGTCCGGGGGTCACGCCGGCCTTGTCGAGGATATGGATGGGGAGCTCGGCGAGCCGGCTCGAGGCGGCGGCAAGGCGCTGTTCCTCGCTGTCGGTGAGCTCGCCAGTCTGCATCCGGCTCGCATCCACGCCAGCGGCTGCGGCCAGCCAGCGGGCCCCGCACTCCGGGGCCGCCATTTCCGACGAAGCAAAGCCAACCCGGTGGCCGGATCGCGCGGCGTTCGTTTGGAGCGACAGCGCCCAACCCGTCTTGCCCATCTTCGGGCGGCCCCCTACTACGTACAGGCGCCCACCCCGGAGCCCGCCCAGCGCCCGGTCAATGTCGCGGAATCCAGTGCTCACGCCAACGGTGCCGCCCTGGCGGCGGGCCTCCCGTGCCTCACTTACTGCCCCCAGGGTGTCCGCCATCACATCGGCCATCGACCAGTCCCCTGCGTCGCCACGGCTGGCAGAAAGCGCGGACAGAAGTCGATCCGACAGGGCGTCGGGATCGGCACCGTGAGCCTGTGCCGCCGTGGCTGTGTCGCGGCATAGCCGCTGTACGGCGCGCAGACGAGCGGCCTGGCGAATGCTCGCGGCGTAGTGTTCGACGTTACGGGGGCTGCCCTGCGCCTCCGCGATCCTTGCGACCAGCGCGTAGTCACCGAGTTCGTTGCCGAGGGTCGGCCCGTCTACCGCGGCACCGCGGGCGGCGAGGGCCTGCATCGCGGAGAACGCCCGATGGCCTTCCCCGGTGCTGAACTCCTCGGCGGACAAGTCCAGCTCCAGGATGGCCGACGGATCGAACAGCAGCGCCGCGAGGATCGCTTGCTCGTCTTGCCTCATCCCTGGCCCTCCCGTGCCGAGAAGTCCACGAGCGTGTGGTCACCCCATCCGCCCGTGGGGTGTTGGCGCTTCCGGTCATCCGGCGGCGGATCTGCCGACCAGGACTCGCGCCAGTGCTCATCCGGGCCAAAGAACGTGGCGGTCTGCATTACGTACGGCGTCCCCTCCTTGCTGCGTGCGCGTACGTAGCGAGCGTAGCGCCCCACGCCGGCCTGTAGATCCTCGGCCGGTATGCCTGCCTTCCGCCGGGCCCTCCAGGCCTTTAACGCCTTCGCTTTCGGGTTCCCGCCGTCCCGTTTCGGGTACAGCGACCAAGCCTGCTCGAACTCCTCGGGGTAGGCCGCTCGGTTCGGTCCGGATCGTTTGGCCTCCTCGCCGGCCCCGGAAGGGGCCGAAGTAGTTCCCTTCCCTTCCATTCCCTTCCCTTCCCCCATTGAGTCATCAGTGATTGTTCCGTGATCGTTCACTGAATCCTCAGTGAGCGGGGGGCAGCTGTCGCCGGGGGCGCCGTCCCATGCGATCTCCCGGGTGGCGATCTCGCTAGGTCGGGGGCGGTTTACGCGCTGGTGCCGCTGGAACGTGGGAATGTGACCATACCGCTTCCCATCGGAGCCGGTGCCGAGCCGAATGAACCCGATGGCTGCGAGCCGAGTGAGGGATTCCTGAACGCTCACTGAGTCTTCACGGAGCGGGCAACACGCGGCCTTTACGAGCTTCGGATTCGCGTTGAAGTAGCCCTCATCATCCGCATAGTTGAGCAGCGCCGCCGCCAGCATGTGGGTTTCCGGCGGAAGTTCGCTCAGGTCCTCGTGCGTCCAGAATCCAGGCTTGATGGTGCGTATCCTGCCCATCAGTCGCCCCTCCCCGCTGGGATCTCCGGCGCGGTCAGGGCGGCGTGGACGGCCCGCCCCGGTTCCACAGGTTAAGGCCGTGAGAGGTGGTATTTGCGGCCTTGGGGCTCTGTCGGATCAGTGACTTAAGCGTGGCGACGGCGGGAGCCGTGTTGTGCCAACTCTACGTTACTGGCGCGTTGATTGAGAGCTGTTGAGTAGCTACCATGCGATGCCATGTTCATACGCGCCTCTCGCTCCCAGGGACGGACCTACCTGCGGCTGGTGGAGGGCTACCGGGATGAGAACGGGCGCACCCGTCAGCGCCAGATTGCTCAGCTCGGCCGCGCCGATCAGCTCACCGAGGACAAGGTCCGCAGCCTGATTCGCGGCTTGCGCCGGCATACGGGGATGCCCGAAGTTCACCCCGAGGCGGTGGGGTTCGATCCGGCCCGCTCGCTGGGGCCGACGTGGCTGCTCACCGAGCTTTGGGGCGAGCTGGGCTTCGAGGCGCAGCTGCGGCGGCTGTTTCGCTCCTCCTACCGCGAGTTCGATCTTGAAGCGGTGGTC
>NZ_JBPODZ010000012.1:0-72377 GCF_052060015.1 Arhodomonas sp. SL1
CTCGGAGTTACTGCATTATCAGCGTCGGCGGTGCGCCGCTCTCGGTGCTGAAGCACTACATCGAGCAACAGGAAGCGCCGGAGTGATCGCGCTGCGCGCCATGCGCCGCTTCACCACCCCCTAAGCCGCATAGCGGCTATAGGCGGAGCACTGCGGCGCGGATTGGTAGTGCAAGATCAGGGGATGGTCACGGTAACAAGGGAGTCAGGGTGATGAGCGACGCGCCGGATGACGAGAAGACCTCCACTGCCCGTTTGCAGACGCTGCTTGAGCCGGTCACCCGGGCGCCGTCCAGCCACAACACCCAACCCTGGAGGTTCCGTATTCGAGATGGCGTCATTGAGCTGTATGCGGATCGCACCCGGGCGCTGCCGGTGAACGACCCGGAGGATCGGGAGCTGACTATCAGCTGCGGCTGTGCGTTGATGAACCTGCGGGTGGCGGCGGCGCAGGCAGGCCTTCGGGTGGATTGCACGCTGCTGCCAGAAGCGGAGGACGAGGACCTGTTTGCCCGAGTCTCCTTGCAGCCGGGGGAGGCGGAGGCCTCGGCGGCCGATGCCGGACTGTTCCCCGCCATCGATATCCGGCGCACGTTCCGGAAGCGTTTCTCTGACGGCGACGTCCCGGCAGATGTGCTGGAACCGCTTTCCCGCGCGTCGGAGGCGGAGGGTGCCTGGCTGCATGTGGTGGAGCCTGACGACCAACGCCATGGACTCGCGGCGCTGGTGGCCGAGGGCGACGGCATCCAATGGTCGGACCGGCATTGGCGCCGGGAGCTCGCCGCGTGGATGCACCCGCGGCGGCGTGGTGACGGGCTGACGGTCCCGGGGCTGGTGGCTCCGTTCGCCCAGGCCGTGGTCCGCACCTTTGATATGGGCAACGGTGTCGGTGCCAAGGACCGGGAGCTCGCGGATGCCTCTCCGGTGCTGGCGGTCCTCGGCACGGGTGGGGACGGCGTCGCGGACTGGCTCCATGCCGGCCAGGCCCTGGAGCGGTTGCTGCTCACCGCCGCCGGCGCGGGGCTGCAGGCTTCCTATCTCAATCAACCGGTGCAGGTGGCCTCCCTGCGGCCTAAACTCCAGCACCTGCTCGGCCGGGACGGATTCCCTCAGGCGGTCCTGCGCCTGGGCTACCCGATGGAGGAGCTACCCGCTGCGCCGCGCCGTCCCCTCGAGGCGGTGATCGATCCCTCCTGAGCTGGCGGGAACGATCTGGGCCATGCATTCCGAAGGGGCGTCATCGCAGGGAGGACGTTCCCCATGGGGTCGCGCTGGCGCTGGCCGGATTCAGCGCCCTGCGTCCAGCTTGTCCAGGGACTGCTGCAGCGTCGCGCGGGAGAGCTCGCCGAGGTGCACGTCGGCGAGCTTTCCGCTGGCGTCGTAGAACAGGGTGGTTGGCAGCCCACCGGCGCCGACGGTTTCGCCGAGCTCGCGGTGGCGGTCCATGAGGACGTTGTCCAGGCCCAGTCCCTCGTTGTCCAGGTAATTACGGATGGTCCCCGGACCTTCGCCCTGGTTGGCGAATACGAAGGTGATATCGGTGCGCTGGCGTTGCGCGGCCTCGAGCACCGGCATCTCGCGGCGGCAGGGCGGGCACCAGGAGGCCCAAAGATTCACCACCAGGGGTTGCTCCGAGAGCTCCGCCAGGGTCACGGTTTTGTTGTTTAGCGTGGTCATTTCCGTGGCCGGCAGCGCCCGGCTCTCGGACTCGATCATGGTGATGACGCCCGCCGTCAGTCCCCAGGTCAGGCCGCCGGCGAACAGGGCATTGGCGAGCGGCCGGCACTTCACGGGCGCCTGCCAGAGCCGCCAGGCCAGGAAGGGGGCGGCGGCGAGCCCACCCCAGACGGGCAGGAAGCCGCCGTCGCGGATGTCGAGCATCCCTAGCCAATCCTGCTGGTACTGAGGCAGGTAGCGCACCACGAAGGCGATGCGGGCGGCCGCCAAGCCGATAAGCAGCGCGTCCACCAGGAGGTGGGCCACCCGCTCCTCGGGCCGCCGGGCACTCGCCCAGGCGGTGAGCAGTGCCACGGCCAGCGCGCATGCGAGGAGTAGCTGACCAACCGAGATGGCTATCGGCCCGATGGCGGTCGAGAGCATCAGCGCTCCTCCCGGCGCACTATACTGCGTGGCGGTCCAGCCGGGGCCGCAGCACCGCCTTTTCCGCCTCCACCATCAGCAGCAGTGCAATGCCGAAGCCAACCACCCGTAGCCATTCGGCGGCGCCCATGGCGGTGGTGCCGAAGAGGTATTGCAGCGGCGGGGCGTAGGTGAAGGCGAGTTGCAGCGCCACCAGCGCGGCGATGGCGAGTAGCACCGGCCGGCTGCCGAACAGGCCGCGGCGGCTGAGCACCGGCTCGAGGACATGGCGGCTGTTGAAGAGATAGAACATCTCTCCGACCACCAGGGTGTTGATGGCCACCGTTCGTGCCAACGGCACATCGGCCCCCTGCCATTCGATCATCCAGGCATAGTGGCCGAAGGTGCCGATCAGCAGCAGCGCGGAGACGAACAGCACTCGCCAGATCAGGAAGCCGGTGAGCAGGGGGACGCCGGGCGGTCGTGGCGGCCGTGCCATCAGCCCCGGCTCCGGGGGTTCGAAGGCCAGCGCCAGGGCGAGGGTCACGGCAGTGACCATGTTGACCCATAGGACCTGGACCGGCTCCAGGGGCAGGGCGAGGCCCAAGAGCACGGCCGCGACGATAGTGAAGGCCTGGCCGCCGTTGGTGGGGAGGATGAAGAGGATGGCCTTCTTGAGGTTGTCGTAGACCGTGCGGCCTTCCTCGACGGCGTGGGCGATGGAGGCGAAGTTGTCGTCGGCGAGGACCATCTCCGAGGCCTCCTTGGCCGCCTCGGTGCCCTTCACGCCCATGGCCACGCCCACATCGGCGCGCTTGAGCGCCGGGGCGTCGTTGACGCCGTCCCCGGTCATGGCCACGACCTGGTTGTCCGCCTGCAATGCGGTGACCAGGCGCAGCTTGTGCTCCGGGGTGGTGCGGGCGAACACCGCCACTTCCCGGGCCCGTTCTCGCAGGGTGTCGTCGTCCAGGTCGTGGATCTCGTGGCCGGCCAGGGCCCTGTCGGCACCCTGCAGGCCGAGCGCCTCACCGATGGCCCGGGCGGTGGCCAGGTGATCGCCGGTGATCATCCGTACCCGAATGCCCGCCTGCTGGCACTCGGCCACCGCATGGATCGCCTCCTCCCGGGGCGGATCGATGATGCCCACCACGCCGAGCAGTGTGAGGCCGCCATCCAGATCGTCGAAGGTGAGCTCGATGTGCTCCGCTGGTACCGGGCGCATGGCGACCGCGAGTAGTCGCTGGCCGTGGCCGGCCACCTCGTCCATGCGGCGGTGCCAGCGTTCGGGGTCCAGGGGGGCGTCCTCGCCGTTCAGGGTGCGTTCCCGAGCACACAGGGCGAGCACCGCCTCCGGGGCGCCTTTGACCAGGATCCGCGCGTGGCCCTCGTGGTCGTGGTGCAGGGTGGCCATGAATTTGTGGGCGGAATCGAAGGGGATGACGTCGGTGCGCGGTTCGGAGCGGTTGCGTATCTTGGGGTCGAGGCCGGCCTTCAGCCCGGCGGTGATCAGCGCCGCCTCAGTGGGTTCGCCCTCGATTTGCCAGCGGCCCTGCTCGCTCTGGTAGCCGTGGGCATCGTTGCAAAGGACCACGGCGTTGAGCAGCTCCCAGAGCACCGGGTGCTCGTCGGGTTCCACCTCGATGTCGCGCTCGTCCAGGCAGAAGCCGCCCACGGGCTCGTAGCCTACGCCGGAGACGTTGTAGTGGCGCTCACCGGTGATGATCTCCTGGACGGTCATCTCGTTGCGGGTCAGCGTCCCGGTCTTGTCGGAGCAGATCTCGGTCACCGAGCCCAGGGTCTCCACCGCCGGGAGCTTGCGGATGATCGCGTTGCGCCGGGCCATGCGCTGCACCCCGATGGCGAGGGTGATCGTCATGATTGCCGGCAGCCCCTCGGGGATGGCGGCCACCGCGAGGCTGACCGCGGCCAGGAACAGCACCATGGGGTCGCCGCCGCGGGCGAGCACCCCAAAGGCGAAGGTGGCGGCGGCGAGGACGATGATGGCCCCGCTCAGCCAGCGCCCGAACTGGGCCACCTGGCGGAGCAGGGGCGTGGTCAGCTGCTCCACCTCCGAGAGCATGGCACTGACCCGGCCTATCTCGGTGGCCGCGCCGGTGGCGACCACCACGCCCAGGCCGCGCCCGAAGGTCACCAGCGAGCCCGAATAGGCCATGGCGCTGCGATCGCCCAGCGGGGCGTTTGTGGCTACCGGTGCAATGGATTTCTCCGCGGCAACGGATTCACCGGTGAGCACCGCCTCGTCGATGCGCAGGTTGCGGGCCTCGATGAGCCGCAGGTCGGCGGCCACCCGATCGCCGGGCTGGAGCAGGACCACGTCGCCGGGCACCAGGGTCTCGGCGTCCACCGTGCGGCGGTTGCCGTCGCGCAGCACCGTGGCCCGGGGCGAGAGCATGCCGCGGATGGCGTCCATGGCCTTCTCGGCCTTGCCCTCCTGGAGGAAGCCGATGAGCGCGTTGATGAGCACCACGCCGAGGATGACGCCGGTATCCACCCAGTGCTGCAGCGCGGCAGTGCCCGCGGCAGCGGCGATCAGGATGTAGATGAGGACGTTGTGGAACTGCCGCAGAAAGCGCCGCAGGCCACTCTCCCGCGCCTGTTCCGCCAGGCGGTTCGGTCCATGGCGCGAGAGCCGGGCGGCGGCCTCCTCGTCGTTGAGCCCGTCCCGAGCGGATTTCAGCCGATCCAGGGCCTCGGACGCCTCCAAGGCATGCCATACGCTTGCGTCGCGATCCGGTGATTCCTCGGCCGCCATGTGCCTCCCCGTGGCCCGGCCGTGCTGGGCCCGTTAGTCGGTTCGATGCAGTGCAACATAACTCGCCGCGGGCAGCGGTGTCATCCACCGCTAGCGGCGGACTCCCGCTCGAAGACATAGTCCAGCCAGTGACTGGCGAGGCGGTCGGTGAGGCGGTTCTGCTGCTGGCGGGCGGAGAGGTTGTCGATGTCGATCCACGACAGGGGCTGATCCTGGCCGGCGCAGGTGAACACGGGGCGCGTCCGCTCGCCGGTCTCCGGGTCCACCTGCCACTGCAGGCACTGGGCGCAGACCCCTTTCAACATGCACTGCATGGGCGCGCCCACGGTGCCGAAGGCCTCCGCGCCAGGGGCGAAGTAACCGGCCAGATCCCGCTCCAAGGCAGTCTGGAAGCCCTTGAGCAGGCCAGTGCCCCCCATGACCATGATCCGGTCGACGTCGCTCAGCGGGATGCCGCCGGATTCCGGCACGATCTCGCCATCGCCGTAGCGGCGCACCAGATCCAGCATATCGGTGGCCACAAGGCTCATATCCTGGGACCGGCGGGCCTCGATGCGGGGCTCGGAGGCGGTGCACCAGATGACCTGGTCGGCGCCGGCCTCCAGCTCCTCCTGGTGGTCCACGTCGGCAGCGCTGCCGAAGGCGGCGACATAGAGCACCCGGTTGCCGGCGGCGCGCAGGGCGGCGCCAATGTCGAGCATCACTGCCGCCCCCCAGCGCCCGGCCACCACCATGATGGTCTTGCCCGTGGGCATGTCCGTGGGGGCGCCGGTGGGGCCCATGAGCACCAGCGGATCACCCGGTTCGAGGCGGCCCACCAGGCGCGGGCCGGTGCCCCACTGCAGCACCATCAGGCGGATGCAGTCGCCGTCCACGCCGGTGCCGCTCACCGTCAGCAACGGCACCTGCAGGCGGGTGTCCGCCACCACCGGGCTGGTGGACTCAAAGGTTTGCAACCGGAAGAACTGACCGGCCCGGAAGTTGCGCGCCGCCAGTGGCGCGTGGACCCAGACCTCGGTCATCGCTGGGTTGTCGCGGTTGACCGAGACCACCCGGGCGGTGAAGGCGTCGTCCATGGTGGCCAGAAACGCCTCCGTCGGCGCCGCCTCGGGGGAGAGGGCGAGCGCGGAGCGTAATACCTGGGGGTAGCTGCGCTTGGCCGAGGCGATGGCCTTGACCACGCTGCCGTTGAAGGCCGGATGGGTATCGCCGATAAAGCTCACGTGCCGGCCGTCGTCTTCGTAGGAGGTGAACGGGCCGAACTCCCGGGACTTGCAGTGATCGGCGTCCTCCACCGGTTGCAGGCCCTCGCGGTGGGCCACGTGGGGCAGGAAGTGGTTGCCGTTGAGCGCGAAGGTGCGCGGGTATTCGCGCTCGTAGATGGTGTTGGGCACGGTGCCGGCGGCCACGAAGATGGCCCGCGCGGGGAGAGTGACCTCCTCGCCGGTGGCGAGCCACCGCCCCTCGACACGGTCCATGCGCCGGCAGACCAAGGACTTTACGTGCTGGTGCTCGTCGACGTCGGCGTATAGGGGCTCGAGACCCTCGGCATAGTACAGGCCTTCTTCCATGGCCTTGGTGAGCTCCTCGTGGTTGCGGGTGTAGGCCGGCGAGGCGTTCATGCCCTTGCGGTAGGCGATGGTGACGCCACCCCATTGCCGCAGCAGGGCCACGAAGTCCGGGCTCTCGCTGGCAGCGGCGGCGCGTTTGCGCTCGGCGCGCACGGCGCGCCCGTGCTCGAGGAACTCCGTGAGGATATCCCGGTCCTCGTCACTCAGGCCGGCGGTAACGCGCTCCTCGCCCCAGGCGGTGGTAAGGGTCTCGTAGCGGTGCAGGACCTTCTCCACCTGGCGGATGTAGTAGGCCTGGACCTCCGTGGCGGTATCCACGCCGGTGAGCCCGCCACCGATGATCACTGCCGGTAGCCGCACCTGCAGGTTGGCCAGGCTCGAGGCCTTGCCCGCGCCGGTGAGCTGTAGCGCCATGAGGAAGTCGCTGGCCTGGCGCATGCCGCGGGCGAGGCTGTTGCCCATGTGCAGCACCCGGGGCAGCCCGGCCCCGGTGGCGATGCTGACGTGATGGAAACCGAGCCGCCAGGCGTCCTCCAGCGTGACCGTGCCGCCCAGGCGGGCGCCGCCATAGACCCGGAAGTTGGGTCGGCGGGCGAGGGTTAGGTAGATGAGCTTGAGGAAGTTCTTGTCCCAGCGCACGGTGATGCCGTACTCGGCCACGCCGCCGAAGCCCATGAGGATGCGCTCGTCCAGGTCCTCCACCAGATCCGACCAGCGCTCGACAGGGCGCTCGAGGAGCTCGTTTGGCAGGGGCTCGATCTTCAGCCCGTCGATGCCCACCACGGTGCAGCCGCCCTGGGTGAGGTGATGGGCCATGGTGAAGCCCGCCGGGCCCATGCCTGCGACCAACACCCGGCGGCCGTTGTCTGGCGCCGGCAGGTACTGCTCCGCGCGCAGCGGGTTCCAGCGGGTGAGCAGGTGATAGATCTCCACGCCCCAGGGTAGGTCCAGGACGTCGGTGAGGCAGCGGGTCTCGATCTGGGGGATATCCACCGGGTCCTGCTTCTGGTAGATGCAGGCCTTCATGCAGTCGTTGCAGATGCGGTGGCCGGTGGCCGGGATCATGGGGTTGTCCACCATGGCCGCCGCCAGCGCGGCCAGGGTGCGCCCGTCGCGCTTCAAGCTGTGCATCTCCGAGATCTTTTCCTCCACCGGGCAGCCGGTGAGGGTATTGCCGAGGGGGTCCTCCTTGAGCCCGAGCTCCGGGCGGCCCTTCTTCTCGGGGAAGCCCTTGGAGCAGAAGTCGCCATCGTGGTCGTGACAGTAGATGCAGTAGTGGACCTCGGAGTGCACCTGGCGGGCATCGGCGCGGCCGTCGGTGAGCGAGAACCCATCCCGGCGTCGCAGGCGTTCCTCCGGGGCGGTCTCCGAGCGGGCGGCGTCATGCGTATGCACCAGCGCCACCAGATCCTCGTGGTTGACCCGCTGGGGCAGCCGGAAGCTCGCCCAGTCGGCGACGCCGGCGGCCCCCGGGTCTTGGCGGGCGAGCTTGCACCAGGCGGTGACCGCCCCGATAGCCTCGGCGTTGGCGTCGCTGTCGTCCAGCAGTGCCATGGCGTAGGCGGCGATGCGGCGTTCGCGGTCGCCGTCGTGGTCGGCGCTGGCCTGTTCCAGCCAGTCGCCCAATGTCTCCAGGGATTGCTCCACCGGCCGGCGGTGCTTTTTCACCCGACGCTGAACGTACTCCTGCTTGAAGGCCATGACCACGTCATGAGACAGGGTGGCGGCACGCGCCCGGTCCACCGCCGCCTCGATACCGAAGGCGCCGGCAATGAAATCCTCCACCGCCGGCCCCAGGGCGAGTAGGAGATCGCTGGTCTCGGTGGCGGAGAGCGGCTCGCCGGTGCGGTAGTGCGCCAGGCGTTCATCGAGACTTGGATCCTCGGTGGCGAGGTGTTCGCGGAAGCAGCGGTCGAGGCGTTCCAGCCCCGCCGGGGTCTGCAGGTCGGCGAAGCTCAGTTCGAAACGGGCGAGTGCGGCATCAAGGCTCATGGGTTCGGTGTCTTTCGGGGGTTCGGGGGTGGCGGCATTGCAAGTCGAGGCCAAGCATGGTGGCGCCGTGGGCGCTCATCAAGGCAGACGGCGTAGGGTTTTCCCCTCGCGTGCCGGCAGGGGTATCCTTGATCGGCTCTATGCCCGATTCCAGGACGACGAGGAAACAGGCGCGCCGCCGGCTGCGGCGGGCCACTGCGGGGGTGGCGTTGGCCCTGGCCATGGCAGCGGCGGGGGTGCACGCCTTCGCGCCTGTGGTGCCCATGGCCGCCGCGGGCCTGCCGGCCTGGCTGGCCACCGCACTCCTATGGCCGGACGTGGCCCGCCGCACCCGGATCCAGGCGCTAGCCCTGCTCGGCGCCGGCGGCCTGGGCTTTGCCTGGACCCTCGCCTGGGGAGCCGCCCCCGCCTGGGGCACGGCGCTGTCGGGCAACGCCGCACTCATCGGCATGCTCGCCGCGGTGGGCTTTCTCCGCCTCATCGCCGCTCCGCAGGGGGAGCAGGAACGCCTGCCGTCGGGGCGGCGCGGCATCGGAGGGACGCTGCTCGGCCTGCACCTCTTTGGTGCTGTGATCAATATCTCCACGGTGTTCATCATGGGCCATCGCATGGCCCGGGAAGGTCGGCTTGACGATCAGCAGCTACGGGTGCTTACCCGGGGGTTCGCCGCGGCGGCGTTTTGGTCGCCGTTTTTCGCCGCCATGGCCGCGGCGCTTACGTATGCCCCCGGCGCCCGGTTGGACCAGATCATCCTGGTGGGGCTGCCGCTTGCGGTGGTGGCGCTGATGGTCACCGCGGTGGAGCTGGACCGGGAGCCGCTGGAGGATTTCCGCGGCTATCCGCTGCACCCGCGCAGCCTCGCGCTGCCGGCGGTGCTGGCGGCGGTGATCCTGTTCGTCCATTCCCGGGCCCCGGAGCTGTCCGTGCTCGGCATCATCACGGTGTTCGCGCCGTTGCTCACCGCCGTGCTCCTGCCGTTTCGGGAGCAGCGACCGGCCTGGCTACTCGGCCGCCAGGTGACCGCCCGCCTGCCGTTGATGGCCAATGAGCTGACGTTGTTCCTCTCTGCCGGCGTGCTTGCCGGCGGGCTCGCCGGGGTGGTGGATACCTTCGGTGGTTGGGTGCCTTTCGCCGCATTCGGCGGCTGGCAGGCAGGGGTGGTGCTGGCGATCATGGTGTTGATGGCCCTGCTGGGGGTGCACCCGGTCATCGGCATCGCTGCCTTCGGCACGCTGCTGGCGCCCCTGGACCCGGACCCGAGCCTTCTGGCGATGACCTTTGTCGCGAGCTGGGCCATCGGCGTCACTGTCAGCCCGCTGTCCGGGCTCAATCTCGCCCTCCAGGGGGCCTACGATATCGCCCCCGGCCGGGTGCTGCGGGCGAACTGGCGTTACGGCGTGATCATGGTGTCGGTGAGCACCCTCGCGTTCATGCTCTATTATCGGCTGGTGGGGTGAGCCCGCCGCTTCAGTGGTAGCGGCGCATCTGCCCTACCACCACCCCCTGGATGGTGACCCGCTCCGGGGCGTAGCGCTGGGGCGCGTAGTCGGCGTTGGCCGGGTGGAGCACCACCTCGTCGGGGCGTTGCTCAATGCGCTTGAGGGTGGCCGCATCCTCGTCGATGAGCGCCACCACCAGCTCGCCGTTGCGGGCGTGGCCGCGATGCTCGACGATGACCCAGTCCCCGTCGTGGATGCCGTCGTCGATCATCGACTCGCCGCGTACCTGGAGGACGTAGCACTCGCTGTTACCGCGAAGCACCTCCGGGACGGAAATGCGTTCGGTGCCGGGGACGGCCTCGATGGGTTCGCCGGCGGCGATGCGGCCAAGCAGCGGCAGGCCCTCGCCCTCGCGGGCGGCATCGGTGAGATGAACCCCGCGGCGGCGGCCCTGCATCGGCTCCACCAGGCCGGCCTCCACCAGGGCGATGACGTGCTTGTGCAGCGAACCGCGGGAGCGGAGTCCGAAATGGCGGCAGATCTCCTCCAGGGTGGGGGCGTGCCCGTCGCGGGCGCAATCCTGCAGGAAGGCGAGGATATCCTGTTGGCGGCGCGTCAGTCCGGGCATGGCGCTTCTGGTTCTCCCTCGGTTCTTCTGTTCTGCTATTCTGAGCGGACCACGGCGGTGGCGCAAACTTCGTGAAGCGGAGAGGTCGATGGGCAAGGTGGCACAGATCCGGGAAGCGCGAACCGAAGACCCCGTCCACCGCCTGGCCGCTCGCTTAAAGGGCAAGTATAGCGCACGGATCACCGGTGAGCTCACCATCCCGACCCGGGAAGGGCGCTATGCGGATTTCCCCGACGAGCTCTCCCCGGCGCTGGCCACTGCGCTACGCGCGCGGGGCATGGAGCGGCTCTACAGCCACCAGCGCGAGGCCTGGGATCGGATCCGTGCCGGCCGGCACACGGTGGTGGTCACACCTACCGCCTCGGGCAAGACCCTGTGCTACAACCTGCCGGTCCTGGATGCCGCGCTTAGCAATGGCGCCAAGGCGCTGTATCTCTTCCCCACCAAGGCGCTCTCCCAAGACCAGGTGGCCGAGCTCACCGAGCTCAATCAGGCCGGCGAATTGGGCATCCGCGCCTATACCTTCGACGGCGACACCCCCGGAGACGCGCGCAAGGCGGTGCGCACCAAGGGGGATATCGTCGTCTCCAACCCGGACATGATCCACCAGGGCGTGCTGCCCCATCACACCAAGTGGGCGCAATTCTTCGAGTCGCTGCAGTACGTGGTGATCGACGAGACCCACACCTACCGTGGGGTGTTTGGTTCCCATGTGGCCAACGTCATCCGGCGGCTGCGTCGAGTGTGTCGGTTCTATGGCTCGGAGCCGGTATTCATCCTCTCCTCGGCGACCATTGCGAATCCCGCCGAGCTGGCCTCAACCCTGGTGGGGGAACCCGTGGGGGCGATCACCGAGAGCGGGGCGCCGGCGGGAGAGAAGCACCTGCTGCTGTGGAATCCCCCGGTGGTGAATCCGGATCTCGGTATCCGCGCCTCGGCGCGCTCGCAGGCGACCCGCATCGCCCGGGCGGCGGTGCGTGGCGGGATGAAGACCATCGTCTTTGCCCGTTCGCGGTTGATGGTCGAGGTGATCACCAAGTACCTCAAGGACGTCTTCGATCGGGATCCGCGCAAGCCGACGCGGGTGTCCGCCTATCGTGGCGGCTATCTGCCCACCGAACGGCGGGGCACCGAGAAGGCCCTGCGCGGCGGCAAGGTGGATTGCGTCATCGCCACCTCCGCCCTGGAGCTGGGTGTGGATATCGGCGCCCTGGACGTCTGCGTACTCAATGGCTATCCCGGCACTATCGCCGCCACCTGGCAGCGCCTCGGGCGTGTCGGCCGGCGCAACCGCCCGGCCCTGGGCGTGCTGGTCGCCTCCAGCGAACCGCTGGACCAGTACATCGTCCGCAACCCGGATTTCTTCCTGGGCGCCTCGCCGGAGCACGCCCGCATCAGCCCGGACCAGCTGTTGATCCTGCTGGACCACGTCCGCTGCGCCGCCTTCGAGCTGCCCTTCCGCGCCGGCGAGCGCTTCGGCGGTGAAGACCTGGAGACACTCCTCGACTATCTCGCCGAGCAGGGGGTGCTCCACCGCGAGGCGGACACCTGGCACTGGATCGAGGACAGCTATCCCGCCAACGCGGTAAGTCTGCGCTCGGTGGCCGAGGGCAACTTCGTGGTGGTGGATACCACCGATGGCGGGCGCCGGATCATCGCCGAGGTGGACTACTCCAGCGCCGCCGAGACCCTCTACGAGGGGGCCATCTACCTGGTCCAGGCGAGCCCCTACCAGGTGGAGGAGCTGGACTGGACGGGCCGCAAGGCCTATGTGCGTGAGACCCGGGTGGACTACTACACCGATGCCATCGATTACACGCGCCTGAAGATCCTGGAGAACTTCGAGGCCGCGCGGGCGAGACGCGCGGAGACCGCCCACGGCGAGGTGCACCTGGTCCGGCGCATTGCCGGCTACAAGAAGATCCGCTATTACACCCATGAGAACGTCGGCTTCGGGAACATCGATCTGCCGGACCAGGAGATGCACACCACCGCGGTGTGGTGGCAGGTGGCGCCGCACGCCCTGGCTGCCGCGCTTCCGGGCCGCCAGGAGGCCATCGACGGCTTCCTCGGGGCGGCGTATGCGATGCACCACGTGGCGGCGCTGCGGGTGATGGCCGAGCCCAATGACCTGGGCCGCGCCGTCGGCGACGGCGATGCCCGCTGGTTCGCCACCGTGGGCCCGGCGGGGCGTGGCAGCCTGCGCACCCTGGACGGCGGTGAGCTCGATCCGGAAGAGCAGCGCCACTTCCGGCCGGCGGTGTTCCTCTACGACAATTACCCCGGTGGCGTGGGGCTCTCCGAGCCCCTGTACCGCCGCCGCGACGACGTGGTCCGTGACGCCCGGGAGCTGGTGGCCGCCTGCGGCTGCGACCACGGCTGTCCCGGCTGTGTGGGCCCCATCCTGGCCTCGGACGAGGTCCGGGGTTTCTCCCCCAAGGGCGCGGCGCTGACCGTGCTGGACCTTTTTGGCGACCATGAACCTGAAGTCCCGGCTTGACGCCCTGCGTCGCCAGGCGGGCGCCGATGCGGCCGCGGCCGAACCGCGGGCGGCCGATAGCGCGCTGGCGGAGCGGCTACGTCGACTGGGTCGCGGCCGAGGCACGGCGGGCGGGCCGCCCGCGGTCACGCCGGAGGTAGTGGCGGGGCATCTGGGCGGTGAGGCCCTGGAGGACGGGGTCGTCCGTGTCACCCGGCGGTTGCCCCTGCCCGATGCCGTGCCACGCGATGATGGAGGTGTGCTGCCGGGCATCGGCGCTTTCCCCGGGGAGCGGGCGGTGTTCCTGGACACCGAGACCAGCGGCCTCGCCGGTGGTACCGGCACCGTGGCCTACCTGGTGGGCCTCGCCCGCATCGATAGCGGTGCGCTGGTCGCCGATCAGTTCCTCATGACCCGCTTCGGCCACGAGCCCGCCTTGCTGGCGGCGGTGCGGGCCGCCCTCGGGGACGACGCAGTACTGGTGAGCTACAACGGCCGTAGCTTTGATGCGCCGTTGCTCCGCGACCGCTTTCGACTGGCCGGCCAGGATCATCGCCTGGAGGAGAGCGGCCACGCGGACCTACTGCATCCCGTGCGGCGGTTGTTCCGCCACACCTGGCCGGACTGCCGCCTGGCCACCGCGGAGGAGCGGCTGCTGGGACTGCACCGGCAGGGGGATCTGCCCGGCAGTGCGGCGCCGCTGGTGTGGTCCGAGCTCCTGCGCCTGGGGCGAATGACCGACCTGCCCCGGGTGCTGGAGCATAACCGCCGGGACCTGCTTTCCCTGGCGGCCCTGTGGCCGCTGCTGGCCGATGCCTTTCGTGCTCCCCATGCCCTGGGGGCCTCGCCCCTGGCGGCGGCCCGGGCCTGGTACCACTGGGGCGAGGAGGGGAGGGCCCGTTCGGTGCTGGAATACAGCCCCGGGCTGGATACCCCGGCACGCCGTGAGCTCGCCCGCCTTCGCCGCCGCGCCGGCGATTGGCAGGGTGCCCGGCGGCTGTGGGAGGACCTGGCGGCGGAGGGGGATCACCATGCGGTGGAGGCGCTGGCCAAGTACTACGAGCACGTCCGGCGGGACTGGGACGGCGCCCTCGCCTGGACCGGCCGGCTGCCGCCGGGCCCGGCGGTCGCCCATCGGCGCCGCCGTATCGAGCGCAAGCGCGGCGGTGCCCAGCGGGAGCTCTTCGCCGGGGAGATGGGCGCCGGCGGCGCTTTGGCCTATCCTCGGGGAGAGGGGGAAGACACGGACAGCCGATGAGGTGAGTCATGAGGGAGCATGAGGCCAGCGCGCTGAGTGGCGTGATCCTGGAGCATACCGAGGGATGGACCCTGGACGATGTCTGCGGCCTCTGTCGGGTGGAGCAGCGCTGGGTGATCTCTTTGGTCGACGAGGGGGTGGTCGAGCCGGCAGGGGGGAGCCGACCGCCGGAATGGCGCTTCCCCGGTGATGCCGTGGTCCGGGTGCAGCGCGCCGCCCGGCTGATGCGGGATCTCGGGCTTAACGCCCCGGGTGCGGCGTTGGCGTTGGAGCTCATGGAACAGCTCGGCGACTCGCAGCGACCCTAGGAGGCCTCCCCGAGCTGGGCCAGGGGCACCGCTGTGGTCTCCTTGAGCCGCTGCAGCAGGATGTTGGACCGCACACTCGCCACCATGGACAGCTCGAGCAGGCCGTGGAGCAGGAAATCCGAGAAGCGCTCCAGGTCCGGCGCCACCACGCGCATCAGGTAGTCCGAGTCCCCGCTCACCGCCCAGCACTCCAGCACCTCCGGGTAGTCGGCCACCGCGCGGGCGAATTCCGCCGCGGATCCCGCGCCGTGCTGCTCCAGGGAGACGTTGACGAAGGCCATCACCCCCAGTCCCACCCGGCCGCGATCGAGCAGCCCCACATAGCCGCGGATCACCCCGGCCGTTTCCAGGCGCTTCAGCCGCCGCTGGCACTGGGAAGGGGAGAGATGGACGCGCTCGGAGAGCTCCACGCTGGAGAGCCGGGCATCGTCCTGGATGGCGGTGAGCAGGCGGCGGTCATAGGTGTCAAAGGAGATCTCGTGCATGGTCATTGCGTTTTGATCCGTATCAATGCAGGAAATCTGCATATTCTTTCCTCTGCTGCGCCAATCTGCAAAAACCCCGCGACCCTCCGGCGGTATTCTGGTCGTCACATCCAGGTCGAGGGGAAGGAGGTCGTCATGACCGCCACTGCCGAGAATCTCCGCCTCTGGGACAACCCGGTGGGCACCGATGGCTTCGAGTTCGTGGAGTTCACCGCGCCGGAGCCCGATGAGCTAAAGGCCCTGTTCCGCCGCATGGGCTTTGTCGAGGTGGCACGCCACCGGCGCAAGGCGGTGAGCCTGTTCCGCCAGGGCGGTATCAACTTCATCGTCAACGCTGAGCCCGACGGCCAGGCCGCGGACTTCGCCCGGGAGCACGGCCCCTGCGCCAATGCCATGGCGTTCCGTGTCCACGACGCCGCAGCGGCCATGGACGAGCTGGTGGCCCGCGGCGCGAGGCCGGTGGCCGCCAAGGCCGGTCCCATGGAGCTCAACATACCCGCCATCGAGGGCATCGGCGGTGCCCTGATCTACCTGGTGGACCTCTACGGCCAGCGCTCCATTTACGACGTGGACTTTGTGCCCATCGAGGGGGTGGACCCGGAGCCTGCCGGGGTGGGTCTCACCTATATCGACCACCTGACCCACAACGTGGGACGCGGGCGGATGGATCACTGGGCGCGCTACTACGAGGATCTGTTCAATTTCCGCGAGCTCCGCTATTTCGACATCGAGGGCAAGCGCACCGGCCTGCATTCCCGGGCGATGACCAGCCCGGACGGCAAGATCCGCATCCCCATCAACGAGTCGGCGGACGAGAGGAGCCAGATCGAGGAATTCCTGCAGGAGTACAACGGCGAGGGCATTCAGCACATCGCCCTGGGTACCGATGACATCTGCGCCACCGTGGACCGACTGCGGGACAACGACCTCGGTCTGATGAACACGCCGGATACCTATTACGAGAGGGTCAATGAGCGAGTGCCCGGCCACGGCGAAGACCTGGAGGCGTTGCGCGAACGCAGCATCCTCATCGACGGTGCCCCTACCAAGGGTCAGGGCCTGCTGCTGCAGATCTTCAGCGAGACGGTGATCGGGCCGATCTTCTTCGAGTTCATCCAGCGCAAGGGCAACGAGGGCTTCGGCGAGGGCAACTTTCAGGCGCTGTTCGAGTCCATTGAGGAGGATCAGATCCGAAGGGGCGTCCTCGACGACGATGCGTAATGGATGAGCAGGCCCGCGGCCAGCGCCGCATGGGCTGGGGCATGATGGCCGCCTTCTGGGTCCTCGCCCTCGGGATGGGAACTTGGTGGTTCCAGGGGATGGTCGCCGAGCGTTACAACCCCAACGCCCAACTGGCGAGCGGGGAGCCCGGTGAGCCGGTGGTGCTGGAGCGCAACCGCTCCGGACACTTCGTCGCTACCGGCCATATCAACGGTGAGCCGGTGCAGTTCCTCGTGGATACCGGGGCCACCTACGTCTCGGTGCCCCGGCAGATCGCCGCACGGCTGGATTTGGAACAGGGCCGGGCGGTGACGTTCCGCACCGCCAACGGACGGGTCCGCGGCCATCTCACCAACCTGGAGTCCGTGCGCCTCGGTGGCCTTGAGGCCCGAGACGTCCGCGGCTCCATCAATCCCGGGTTGGACGGGGAGACCGCCCTGCTCGGGATGAGCTACCTGGATCGTTTCGACCTGGAGTTCCGCGACCGGCGGATGGTCCTACACCCCCGCTGACGGTGTCGGCTCAGCGGAGCTGGCTGCGCCGCACCCAGCCGGATTCCCCATTGCGGGTGCGCACCCGTACCCAGCGGCCGTCCCGGCCGATCACGCGGACCGGCTCGCCGGCCTCGAGTCGGCGGTGGCGCTCGCCGCCGGCGCCCGGCGATTCCACCAGATAGGGCTCCGCGTAGGAAGCCTTGCGCTCCTCCGCCAGGGAGATCGCAGGCAGGGCCACGGCAGTGGCCAGGATCAGAGAGAGTGCGTGGCGCGACATAAACACCTCCGTGTGGTCGCTGGGTTGGAAAGGGGCTAGCCGGTGCCGGCGTAAAAGCGCATGGACAGGTCCACCGCCCGCACGTTCTTGGTGAGCGCCCCGGTGGAGACGTAGTCAACGCCGGTGGCAGCGATCCCGGCAATGGTCTCAAGCTCCACGTTCCCGGAGGCCTCCAGTCGGGCGCGGCCCGCATTCAGGGCCACCGCCTCCCGGAGCCCGTCGAGGGGGAAGTTGTCCAGCATGATGATATCGGCGCCGGCGGCGAGGGCCTCGCGGACCTCGTCGAGGTCCTCCGTCTCCACCTCGATACTCACCCCCGGGTGGAGCCGCCGGGCGGTGGTTACCGCTGCGGTGATGCCCCCGCAGGCCATGATGTGGTTCTCCTTGATCAGGATCGCGTCGTACAGGCCCAGCCGATGATTGACCGCCCCGCCGCAGGCAGTGGCGTACTTCTGGGCGTGGCGCAGGCCGGGAATGGTCTTGCGGGTGTCGAGCACCTGGCAACCGGTGCCGGCGACGGCATCCACGTACCGTCGGGCGGTGGTCGCCGTCCCGGAAAGCAGCTGCAGGAAGTTGAGCGCGGTGCGCTCGCCGGTGACCAGGGCGCGGGCACTGCCGCGCAGCTCGCAGATGAGGCTGCCCGCCTTCACGGGCTCTCCCTCGCCGCTGCGCCAATCCACCGTGATCGAGTCTTCGAGCTGCCCGTAGGCCTCCTCGAACCAGGGCGCGCCGCAGAGTATCGCGTCCTCGCGCACCACCACGGTGGCGGTGTCCCGGCGCCCCGGAGGGAGGAGGGCGGCGGTGAGGTCACCATCGCCTACGTCTTCGGCGAGTGCCCGGCGGACGTCGTCGGCGACGCGGTCGCTGTCGATCATCGGCTTCCGCCCCACCCCCTACTGCAGGGCAAAGAGCACCAGCAGGACGGCGAGGACGACCATGGTCCAGAAGGCCATGGAGCCCGTCGGCCAACTCTGGGCGAGCCGGCCGCCGTGGCCGAAGCGCTCGCGGCTGACGGCGAGGGCTCGCCCGAGCAGCATCATCGAACCGGCACGAACCCTGCGATCGGCGGCGGTGACCGCATCGCGCAGGGCCACCGCCACCACCGGGCCGGCACGGCGGTAGAACCAGTCGGTGTCCAGGCTGATCTTCGGATCGCCGCCGACGTGCTTGAGCAGCAGGAAGAAGCCGAGCCCGGTGAACAGCAGCAGCTGCATCTCCTTGAGCAGATGCCCCGCGGTGTAGGCATGGTAGTCCACCTCGTGGGGCAACAGCGCGTACAGCGCGCCGGGGAAGACGCCGAGGAGGAAACAGAACGCCGCCGCGATCCCCATCGCGATGAGCATGTTGCGCGGGGCCTCGTTGGGCCGCAGCCCGGAGTCCTTGCCGAGGAAGGTGAAATACGGGAGCTTCAGCCCCGTGTGCAGGAAGGTGCCCGCCGAGGCCATGGTGAGCAGCAGCCAGACCCAGCCCCGGTAGTCCACGGCCGCTGCCTCGACGATCATGGTCTTGCTCACGAACCCGCTGAACAGTGGGAAGGCGGAAATGGACAGCCCGCCGATCATGTAGAGCAGGAAGGTGATCGGCATCCAGCGATAGAGCCCGCCGAGCTCGGTGAGCTTACTGCGCCCGGTCATATGCAGCACCGCGCCGGCGCCCATGAGCAGCAGGGCCTTGTAGAGGATATGGGTGAAGGCATGGGCGGCGGTGCCGCTCAGTGCCAGGGTGGTCCCCATGCCCACGCCAGCGACCATGTAGCCCACCTGGCTGACGATGTGATAGGCGAGCAGGCGGCGGATGTCGTTGGCAAGCACCGCGTAGACGACGCCGTAGAGCGCCATGACCACGCCCAGCCAAACGAGCAGCTCGGTGCCGGGGAAGCCCCGCACCAGGGTGTACACCGCGGTCTTGGTGGTGAGCGCGCTGAGGAAGATGGTGCCGGTCACCGTGGCCTCGGGATAGGCGTCGGTAAGCCAGGCGTGCAGCGGCGGTACGGCGGCGTTGATTAGGAAGGCCACCAGGATCAAATAGAACCACCAGCCGTCGGGGTCGAACGCATTGAAGGCGATGGAGCCGGTGGCCTGGTAATGGGCCAGCAGCCCGGCGAGCAGGAGCATGCCGCCGAAGGCATGGACCAGCATGTAGCGCATGCCGGCGCGGTAGGAGACCTCGGTGCGCCGTTGCCAGATCAGCCACACCGAGGAGATGACCATCAGCTCCCAGAACACGTACAGGCTCACCAGGTCGCCGGCGAGGACCACCCCGAGGGCCCCGGCGGCATACACCATTGCGGCCACGTGCTGGATCCAGTCGTCCACGTGCAGGGCGTAGATATTGCCGACGACGAGGATGATGCCGAAGACGTAGGCGAACACCAGGCTGAGCTTGTCCACACGCCCCGGCAGCAGCTCCAGGGCGCCGACGCTCAGCCGCCCGTACTCCCCCGGTTCCAGGCCGAGGAGAATGAGGAGGACGAAGGCGGGCAGGGCTATCTGCCAGATCTGCCGGGAGCGCCCTTCCAGGAAGGGCAGCAGCAGTGCGCCGGCGATCAGGACCAGCGAGGGATGGATCCACTCAAGCATCCCGGTCCTCCGATTCGCCGTAGTAATCCTCCTTGCGGTAGAGGAAGGCGTAGCCGAGGGCCTTGGACACGACGATGATCAGCACGCAGGAGACGAAACCATAGAGGGCCGCGAAGCCACCGATGCCGTCCCAGGGGAAGCGCTCATAGTGGGGCTCTTTGAAGAGATCGGCTACCACCAGCAGCGCCATCACCACCAGTATCGCGTTGCGCAGCGGCCGCCGCCTTGCCACCAGGGCCTCGAGGATCTTGCCTGTGCTCATGCTCGCGATCGCTCCTAACTCCGCTATACGGGTCAGTTGATGCCTAGGGACAGCAGCCCGAAGGCCTGGCCGGCGAGGAAGAACAGCACCAGCGTGCCGATGGCGGTCAGGCACAGTGGCACCACGCAGAGCATCGGCCCTTCCCGAACCCGGGCGGGCTCGCCCTCCGGCAGCGGCCGCAGGAAGGCACGCATCACCGGTGGCAGCAGGTAGCCGATGTTCAGCAGCGTACTCAGCACGAAGGCGGCGACCACCAGCGCCTCGCCGGTGTCATAGGCGCCCATGATCAGATGCAGCTTGCTCCAGACACCCCCCGTGGGTGGCAGCCCGATCACGCACACCGCACCGATGAGGAACGCCAGCATGGTAAAGGGCATACGGCGGCCGACGCCGTCGAGCTCGCTGACATTGGCCTTGTGGGTAGCGACATAGATGGCGCCGGCACAGAAGAACAGCGTGATCTTGCCGAAGCCGTGCATAAGCATGTGCATACCGCCGCCAATGGCCGACCAGTGGCTCGCCAGCAAGGCGCCGACCACGATGTAGGAGAGCTGGCTTACCGTGGAGTAGGCGAGCCGCGATTTGAGGTTGTCCTGATGCAGGGCGACCAGGGAGGCGGCGAGCATGGTGAAGGTGGCGACGTAGAGCACCAGGTCCCGGGTGGCGAGCTCACGGAGGTAGTCCAGCCCAAAGACATACACCGCCAGGGTGAGCACCACGAAGACGCCGGCCTTCACCACGGCGACCGCGTGGAGCAACGCCGAGACCGGGGTGGGGGCCACCATGGCCGCCGGCAGCCAGCGGTGGAAGGGCATCAGTGCCGCCTTGCCGGTGCCGAACATGAACAACACCAGCAGGAGCGCGCCGGCGCGGGGGTCCATGGCGCCGCCGAGGATCCCGCCGGGGCGCAGGTCCAGGGTGCCGGTGGCGTGCCAGGTCCAGATCATCGCGGGCAGCATCAGGCACACACTGGTCACCAGAAGCAGGGCGATGTAGGTGCGACCGCCCTGACGGGCCTTGTCCGTGCCGGTGTGGGCCACCAGCGGATAGGTGGATACCGACAGGATCTCGTAGAACAAGTACAGGGTCAGCAGGTTGTCGGCGAAGGCGATGCCCGCCGCCGCACCCAGCGCGATGGAGTAGCAGGCGAAGAAGCGGGCCAGGTTGCCGTAACCCTCTGCCCGCATGTAGCCGATGGCGTAAGGGGTCGCCAGCAGCCACAGGGTGGAGGCCAGCAGCGCGAACACTAGCCCCAATGGTTGTACGGAGAACGTGATGCCGAGACCGGGCAAGACCTCCACTAGGTGCTGCGGTGGCACCCCGCCCTCGAGCACCGGCGCGATCTGGCCGAGGACCCCGAGGAAGAAGGGGATCGGGAACAGCCAACAGAACGCGTCGCGCAGCCGCGGAGCCCGGGCGGCCAAGGCGATGGCGATGGCCCCGATGAACGGGATGAGCACGACCGTGAAGGGGGCGAGTTGGGGCAGCAGGGTCATTGCGCGCCTCCGGTGACGCCGCCGAGCAGGGCCTGTGCGGCGGCGGTGGCGCCCCCCACGTTGAGGCGGGTGTCAATGCCGAAGTAGAAGTTCGCTGCCACCAGCACCCACACCGGGAACACCAGGCGGAAAGGGGCCTCGGGGACGGTGGCGGCGCCCTCGGGGGGTTGCTGGAACCAGGCGGCCTCCACTACCCGCCAGATATAGATCAGCGCCATCATCGAGG
Source organism: Arhodomonas sp. SL1 (assembly GCF_052060015.1). Lineage (NCBI taxonomy): Bacteria > Pseudomonadati > Pseudomonadota > Gammaproteobacteria > Chromatiales > Ectothiorhodospiraceae > Arhodomonas > Arhodomonas sp. SL1. The sequence continues at coordinate 21,567 of NZ_JBPODZ010000012.1, forward strand.
TGATCACGATGAGCGCCACCAGCCAGCCGTGCCCCGCCTCCACCGCGGCACTGATCAGGTACCACTTGCTGATGAATCCCGCGGTGGGGGGCAGACCGATCAGGCTCACCCCGGCGAGGGAGAAGGCCGTGAGCGTCCACGGCATCTGCTTGCCCAGCCCGCGAAACGCCTCGATGCGCACGCTGCCTACCTGATAGGCCACCACACCGAGCGCCATGAATAGCGCAGCCTTCATCAGGGCGTGGTTGAACAGGTGCAGCAGCCCCGCCGTGAGCCCCGTCACCGAGACCAGGCTCACGCCGAGCACCATGTAGCCCACCTGTGCCACCGAGGAGTAGGCGAGCATGCGCTTGATGTTGCTCTGATAGATCGCCACCCAGGAACCGGCGACCATTCCGGCCACGGCCAGCGCCATGAGCACGAGCGCCAGGGGCAGGGCGATGAAGCTGTAATCCGGCGCGAACACCGTAAACGTGAATCGCAGCATCACGTACAGCGCCACCTTGGTGGCGGTGGCGGCGAGGAACACCGAGATGAAACTCGGGGCGTAGGTGTAGGCGTTGGGCAGCCACAGATGCAGGGGCAGCAACGCCAGCTTCAGGCCCATCCCCACGATGATGAAGGCGAGCGCCGCCTTGACGGTGGCGGTATCCCGTAGCTCCGGCAGCCGTTCGGCGAGGTCCGCCATATTGAGCGTGCCGGTCATCATGTAGAGGAAGCCGATGCCGATGAGCAGGAAGGTTGCGCCGACGGTGCCCATGATCAGGTAGCGGAAGGCGGCCAACAGCGCACGCCGGTCCTGGCCGTGGGCGATCAGCGCGTAGGTCGACAGCGAGGAGATCTCCAGGAACACGAACACGTTGAAGGCGTCGCCGGTCAGCGTGATGCCCATGAGCCCCGCGAAGGCCAGCAGGAACAGCGCATAAAACGGCCCCTGGCGTTCGGGGACCTCGTGGTCGACGCTGGCCCTTGCCCAGGGCAGGATCACTGCCGCGACGGCGGCCACCAGCAGCGCGACGAAGGCGTTGGCGGCATCGATGCGGTACTCGATGCCGATGGGCGGCTCCCAGTTGCCGAAGGCGTAGGACAGGGGCGCCGTCATCGCCGCCGGTAGCGTGACCGCCGCGATTACGGCGCTGGCGAGCGCGGCGGCGAAGGTCAGCAGCCAGGGCCATCGCCGGCCCGGCAGCAATGCGCACACACCGGAGGCGATCAGCGGCACGAGCACGCTGAACGGACTGAGCTCGACGATCGTCATTGAGGTGACTCGCTTTGTTCTCTTTCCTCGGCCGCCTCTTGCTCGGCGATGTGATCGTCCTCGATGGAACCGTAGGCCTCCTGGATGCGCACCGCGAGTGCCAGGCCCACGGCCACGGTGGCCACGCCGACGACGATGGCCGTGAGGATCAGCACATGGGGCAGGGGGTTCGTGTAGACCGTCACCCCCTCACGCAGGATAGGGGTGGAGCCACCGATGACCTTGCCCGCGGAGATGAAGAGGATGAACACCGAGGTCTGGAACACGTTCAACCCCATGATCTTCTTGGCCATGTTCCCGCGGGCGATCACCCCGTAGAAGCCGATCATCATCAGCGCGACCACGATCCAGTAGTTGAAGTAGCCGAGCCACTCCATCACTGATCCCCTTCTTCCGCTCCGGCCTCGATCTCCGCCTCGTCCCACCAGCCGCGGCGACGGGCGAACAGCGTGAAGATAAGCATGATCACCGTGGCCACGGTGACGCCCACCCCGAGCTCCACGGTGATGATGCCGGCCTGTTGCGCCGCATGGGGCCAGGGCAGCAGGGGGTAGAAATCCAGGAAGTGCCCGCCGAGGGCCACGCCGGCCAACCCCACGGCGCAGTACAGCAGCACCCCCAGGGCGGCGAGGCGGTACATCACGCCCTCCGAGATCACCCGGAGCGCCGCGTCGAGACCGTAGATCAGCGCGAACAGGATCCAGCCGGCGGCGAAGACGACCCCCGCTTGGAAACCGCCGCCCGGGGAATACTCGCCATGGAACTGGATATACAGCCCGAACAGGAGGATCAGCGGGATGATGAAGCGGGCAATGACCCGGAGGATGCCGTTCTCCCTCATGAGTTGTTCCCCTCTTCGTCCTCCGGGCGCCGTCGGCGATGCCGGGACGGTCGCACGGACAACAGGGCGAATACCGCCAGGCCGGCGGTGAAGATCACAAACGCCTCGCCGAGGGTGTCGATGGAGCGGTAGCTCGCGAGTACCGCGGCCACCATGTTGGGCACCCCCATGTCCTCATAGGTCTGCTCGGTGTAGTAGCTACCCACATGGCCGTGTACTGGATTGTCAGGATTGCCGAACTCCGGCAGGTCCATACTCGCGTATACCAGCCCGGCACCGGTGACCAGCACCACGGCAAGCGCGAGGAGGTTGTGGCCCCGAATGGGGTGCTCGTAGCGCCGGGCCAGGGTGAGCACCGCCAGCACCAGTATGGTGCTGATGCCGGCACCCACCGCGGCCTCCGTCAGGGCCACGTCACCGGCGTCCAGCACCGCGAACAGCGCCGCCGAGAGCAGCGAGTAGATGGCGAATAGCATCGCCGCTGCGAACAGGTCGCGGACCCGGATGACGGCCAGCGCCACCACCACCAGGAAGACCAGCAGGGCGATATCAATCAGGTATTCGATGACCCGCCTCCGTTTTGCTCGGCCCCCGCGCCCTCGGGCCGGAGACCGTCCGCGAGGGCGGCCCGCGCCAGCGCATGGGTCGCCGTGGGGGTGGTGAACAACAGAAACAGCAGGATCAGTGCCAGCTTGATCGTTAGCAGGCTGAGCCCGGACTGCAGGGCGAGGCCCACGACGATGAGCAGCGCGGTAAGGGTGTCGGTGATGCCCCCGGCGTGGAGGCGCGTGTAGAAATCGGGAAAGCGGATCAGCCCGATCCCGCCGATGAGCGCGAAGGCGCCGCCGGCGAGCAGGCAGAGCCAGGAGAGGAGATCCAACAGCTCAGCCATCGGTGATGTCCTGTTCGCCGGCCTTGGCAAGGTCGCGCATCTTCACCAGCTTCAACACCGTGACGATGGCGATGAAGTTGATCAACGCATAGACCAGGGCCACGTCGATGAGATCGGCGTGGCCGGTGATGTAGGTGATCAGCGCCACCACGAGCACCGTCTTGGTGCCGAAGACGTTCACGGCCACGATCCGGTCATATACCGTCGGGCCGAGCAGGGCGCGCGCTAGGGCCAGCCCCATGGTGGCCAGTACCGCCAGGGTGGTGATCACCAGTACGGTGGTCATGACTGCCCCCCCTCCGTCGAGCGCCCGGATTCCAGCCAGACGATGCGCTCCGCCATCTTGCCGCTCTTGAGGTCATCCGCCGCGTCCTGGTGGAGGGCATGGGCGGTGAGCTCGTCAGGGGCCAGGAGCAGGGTCACGGTCCCGGGAGTCAGGGTCACGGAATTCCCGTAGGTGACTTTTGCCACCGCCGTACGGTGGGGCACCGGCACGCGCACCACCTGCGGCCGCAAGCGGGAGGGCTGCAGCGCGCAGGCGGCGACCTGGAGATTGGCGAGGGCGATCTGCCAGAGCAGCCAGCCCCAGTAGACCGGCAGCCGCCAGGAGTAGAGCACCGGGTTGTGCTCCACGCCGACCACGTCCATGCGCCGTGCGATCCACACCACCAGGGCGATAGACGCCGCTCCCAGCCCGAGGATCAACGGCTTGTAGACCCCGGAAAGGCCCAGCCAGAGCAACACGAGAACAGCGGCGAGGGAGCTGGCGTAACGCATGACGGCAGAGTCTACCAACAGCCGCTGAAGACTGCCAAAGTCGTGTATCCCTGCCGAAGGTGTGCACCGGTTCTCGGTCACACTGTGGGACAAACGATGAAATAATACGACAATAACGAGGCCACGCCGGGCGCAGGGCGAAGGGAGGTCTATGGGCCCCGACGACAAGGTGGTGTATCTCCGCGGTGGCGGCCGACGCTACAGCGTCGACGTCATGGAGGAGATCCGCCATCTGGCCACAGAGCGCTTGGTGCGGGCGGTGACCCGCACGCTGGATCGCAGCGACGACGCGCTCTTCGAGCGGGCGGACGGGGCGGGCGAGTCCACGGTACAGGAGTCGTATTTCACCGCCATGCGCGAGCTGCGCCTGCAGCGCCGGCGTATCGTGGCCCGCTACCGCAGGTCGCTGGAGGGTCTGTTCCGCGATCTGGCCCGGGGCACGCCTGCGCCGCTGCAGGGCGTCGACACCGCTTCCGAGTCGGACGAGCTCGCCCTCGTGGACGACCATCGGCTCGAGGAGGAGGTGGCGGTGGAGTCCATCGGGACGCGGTTGCAGGGCCATCACCGTATGCTCGTCGAGCAGGTGGAGGGGCGGCTGCGCAACCTCGTCGGTGCCGCACTCCCCCCCACCGCCAATCCGTTGCGCCCCCAGACCGCCGCCATCGCCTTCTCGTTGTCACTGGAGGGGGTGGAGGTGGCACTGGCCGCCCGGCTCATCCTCTACAAGCTCTTCGAACGGGCCCTGGATGGGGAGCTGCCGCGGCTGCTGAAGGCCGTCGACGGCAGGCTCGAGGCGGCGGGGGCGGAGGTCAAGCCAGCCCCGGAGGCAGACCAGGTGGCGGACACGGACGAATCGCCGCCGTATGCTGATCCCACTGCGGCCGCCCCGGAGGTCCCCCCGCCGCAGGATGCGCAGGGTGGTGGAGAAGAGGAGGAGGACGGGACGGGCGCATTGCTGCAGCGGCTGATACGCCGCGCCAAGCGCCACGGTGAGGGCACGGGTACGGGTCGGGGCCCGACCGCGGCATCCAGGCAGATGGCGGACGCGCGCACTGTACTGCGGGCACTGGCGGCGCTGCAGCTGGAGATCCTCGACGCCATCGACATCGCGCCGGCTGATATCAAGGCCCGGGTCAACGACTGGCTCGAGCGCCAGGGCCAGGCCAGCGCCCTCCAGCCCCCGGTGGACGACACCATCGACCTGGTGGGCATGCTCTTCGAGAACCTCCTCTCCGATCCGCGCCTGTCGCCGGCGCTGCGGGCGGTGATCGCACGTCTGCAGGTCCCGGTGCTTCGGGTCGCGCTCCGCGATCGGGCGCTCTTCGACCGGGCCGATCACCCGGCACGGCAGCTGATCAACGAGCTCGGCCTCGCCGCCGCGGGTTGGACGGAGCCGGCCGACCCGCCGAGTGATCCGCTGTATGCCAAGGCGGTGGAGGTCGTGGAGCGGGTGGTGGCCCGCTACCGCGAGGACGTGGACGTATTCGACCGCGCCCTGCGGGACCTGCGCGCCTTCCTCGAGCGCGAGCGCGAGCGCGCCCGGGTGGTCGAGCAGCGCACCCGCCAGACCGCCGAGGGCAACCTCCGTGTGGAGATGGCCCGGGAGGCGGTGCAGCGGGCGGTCGACGAAAGGCTGGCCGAGGGCGTCCCACCGGTGGTGGAACGGCTGCTCGGTGAGGCCTGGTTTCGGGTGATGTTCATCACCGCCGTGCGCGAGGGCGAGGACAGCGAGGCCTGGCAACGCCAGCTGCGCTTGATGGACGAGCTGGTCTGGAGCGTGCGGCCCAAGCGCGAGGCCGGCGAGCGCCAGCGCATGCTCCAGGTCATGCCGCAGTTGCTCCAGGACCTGCGCGAGGGCCTCAACGGCATCATGTACAATCCCCATGACATGACCGAGCTGTTCCGGGAGCTGGAGGCCGAGCACCTGCGTTGCCTCGATCCCGACAGCGATCCCCCGGGGCCGGCGTCAGGCGCCGGCACGGAGGTAGCGCAACCCGAAGGGCCGGATGGCCCCGCGGCCCAGGTCCTGGATCCTGCTACCCGGGCACGCCTGGAGGCCGTGCCCGTGGGTAGCTGGTTCGAGCTGCGCGGCACCGGCGAGCCGGTACGCGGCAAGCTCTCGGCGCGACTCAACGAGGGTGATCGGTTCGTGTTCGTCAATCGCTCCGGCTTCCGCGTCGCAGAGTATTCGGCCACGGAGATGGCGGCGGCGCTTCGTGATGGCGAGGCCGTGGAGCTGACGGACGCGGACGCCTTCGACTACGCACTGGAGCAGGTGATCGAGGCCCTCAAGGAGAACAGTGGCGGATGATGCGCTGGATCCGGGTGGTGAGCGTGGCGCTGTACACCCTGTTCGGCGGGCTGGCTATCGTACTCGCCGTGGCCGCCGATCGGCGCGACCGTGTGCCGCCCCATGGCCTTGGCCGGTGGGCGCAGCGGCAGTGGTGCCGGGGGCTGTGCCGGCTGCTCGGTGTAACGGTGTCCGTGGAGGGCAAGCCTTTGGCCGGGCCGCCGGCACTGCTGGTCGCCAATCACCTCTCGTGGCTGGATATTGTCTGCATCGCCGCGCGCTGGCCGGTGGCCTTCCTCAGCAAGACCGAGGTCCGCCGCTGGCCGGTGATCGGCCAGGCGGCGACTGCCCTGGGCACGCTGTATATCGACCGTGGGCGCCCGGCCGCGGCGGCGGAGGCGGTGACCGCCATGCGCCGGCGCCTGGAAGCCGGCGGTTATGTGCTGTTCTTCCCCGAGGGTACCACCGGTGATGGCAGGCGCGTGCGCCCCTTCCGTGCCCGGCTGTACCAGGCCGCCGTGGACGCGGCCGCGCCGGTGCAGGCCATCGCCTTGGAATACCGCCACCGTGATGGAAGTACCGTGGCATCGTTCACCGGTGACGAGAGCCTGGTGGCCAATGTATGGCGTCTGGCGGCGTGCCCCCAGATCGAGGCCCGTCTGGCGGTGGGCGCGCCGCGGCGGAATCACGAGCGGGGTCGCAGCGAGCTCGCGCGGCTCACGCGGGCCGACGTGGTGCGGGCGTTGGAGATCAGCGAGACCGAATCGGAAGAGGCGGCCACGGCCAACGCCTAACGCCGGCGCTGTCATGGCCCTGTCATCTCTGCAGGGCATAATCCCGGCGGTTGTCCGGAGGACGGGAGATCCATGGCTGCGAGCATACTGATCGTTGAGGACGAGTCCCCCATTCGCGAGATGATCGCCATGGGGCTCGGGCGTGCCGGCTTCGAGGTGCGGCACGCGGAATCCGCCGAGGACGCGGAGGCGGCGCTGCGCCTGAGCCGTCCGGACCTGGTGCTGCTGGACTGGATGCTGCCGGGCCGCAGCGGCCTGGAGCTTGCCCGTGAGCTCAAGCGTCGCCCTGAGTACAAGGACATCCCCATCGTCATGCTCACCGCACGGGGGGAGGAGGAGGATCGCGTCCGCGGCCTCGACACCGGCGCCGATGACTACATCAGCAAGCCCTTCTCGCCGCGGGAGCTCATCGCCCGGATCAAGGCGGTGCTGCGGCGCACCCTTCCCACCGCCACCGAGGCACCGGTGGAGCTGCGGGGGCTGCGCCTGGATCCGGTCAGTCACCGGGTACGCGCCGGCGACGTTCCGGTGGATCTCGGTCCCACGGAGTTCCGGCTGCTGCACTTCCTGATGACCCACCCCGACCGGGTATTCACCCGCACCCAGCTGCTGGATAACGTCTGGGGCACCAATGTCTACGTGGAAGAGCGCACAGTGGACGTCCACGTCCGCCGGTTGCGCAAGGGCCTGGAGCCGACCGGCCACCATACCCTGGTGCAGACGGTGCGCGGGGCGGGATACCGGCTCTCCGCGGAGGCCTGAGCGGGGGCACATCGGCGATGATGCCGCGTAATCCCTGGCCGGAGGCGTGGCTGCGCCTCGTCGCCGTCGTGGCGGCGGCACTGCTGGTGGGGTTATTGCTCGGCCGGCCCTGGCTGGTGCTCTCGCTGGTGCTGCTGGCATGGATCGTCCGCCAGGGGTGGCTGCTGATGCGTCTGGAGCGCTGGGCGCGGCGGGGCCAGCGTATGCCCCCGCCGGAATTGCCCGGCCTGTGGGGGGACCTCGCCGGCCAGCTCGAGCGCCACCGGCGCGGCCAGGTCCGTCGCCGTCACGGGCTGGTGGCACTGCTGCACCGGTTTCGGGCCTCCATCGACGCCCTCCCGGACGCGGTGTTGGTGATCCGCTCCGACGGCGGCCTGGAATGGTGGAATCCGCGGGCGACCGAGTTCCTGGGCCTGCGCTGGCCCGTGGACCAGGGACAGCGACCGGGGAATCTGCTCCGCCATCCCGAGTTCACCCGCTTCCTCCGCGAGGGGGGGGGCAGCGAGTCGGTGACCGTGCCGTCGCCGCTGGACGAGGACCTCATCCTCGAGATCCGGATGGTCTCTTATGGGGATGGCCGGCGTATGTTGGTCGCCCGAGACGTCACCCGCATCCATCGCCTGGAGGGGATGCGGCGTGACTTTGTCGCCAACGTCACCCATGAGCTGCGCACCCCGTTGACGGTGATCCAAGGTCTCTCGGAGACCCTGGCGGAATACGGTGCGGAGCCCGAGGATTTGGCGAACTCCCTGGGCATGATCGATACCCAGGCCCAGCGCATGCGCCGGCTCATCGACGACCTCCTGGTGCTGTCGCGGCTCGAGACCGCGGCGCGCCCCGCGCGCACGGAGCCCGTGACCGTGGCTGCCCTGTTACGGGAGCTCGTGGCGGAAACGGAGACCATGGACGAGGGGGCGCACGCCATCCATCTGGAGGCGGAGGAGGACCTGAGGGTCCGCGGCAACGAGCAAGAGCTGCGCAGCGCCTTCTCCAACCTACTGGTCAATGCGGTAAAGTACACGCCCGCCGGGGGGCGTATCGATGTCCGCTGGCAGCGCAGCGGCGAGGGGGCCTCGCTGTGCGTTGCCGATACCGGCCCCGGGATTCCCGCCCACCACATTCCCCGGCTGACGGAACGCTTCTATCGCGTGGACAAGGGCCGCAGCCAGGCCGCCGGCGGTACCGGGCTGGGTCTCGCCATCGTCAAGCACGTGCTCTCGCGCCACGGTGCTCGCTTGGAGATCCGTAGCACGCCGGGTCAGGGCAGCACCTTCTGCTGCGTCTTCCCGGAGTATCAGCGCTCTGGGGCCGATAGGGCGCGTTCCTTTCCGCGGAGCTGATCACACCTCAGGTGGAGTGTATATCCGTTCTGGCGTATATACGGGAAAGCAGATATATTCGTCGGAACATGAGCACTGGAGGGCGCAGCCTTGGATGAACAGCCCCATTATCATGTCTTGTTCCTGTGTACCGGGAATTCGGCCCGCAGCCAGTTCGCGGAGGTGATACTCAATACCCTCGGCCGCGGTCGCTTCACCGCGTACAGCGCGGGCAGTCACCCGGAGGCGGCGGTCCACCCCCAGGCGCTGACGCTGCTGGAAGCGATGAGCCTGCCCACCGCCGGCCTGTACCCGAAGAGCTGGGAGGAGTTCACCGGTCCGCAGGCGCCGTCCATGGACTTCGTGTTCACCGTCTGCGATCGCGCTGCAAGGGAGCCTTGCCCCGTCTGGCCGGGACAGCCCATGACCGCGCACTGGGGTATCGAGGATCCGGTACGGTCGATAGAGCCCCCGGAAAAGGCCTTTCGTCGCGCGTTCTACGGGCTGCGGAACCGTGTCAGCCTGTTCCTGAACCTTCCCCTGACCTCCCTGGACCGGATGCGGCTGCAGCGCGAGCTCGACGCCATCGGCCGCGACGACGACGGGGGGGATGCATGAGCGCCTCGGTTACCGAATTGGGCACGAGCGTCGCCTTCCCGGCTTTCTTTCGGATGCTCGGCGACGAGACCCGATTGCGGGCCCTGGTGCTGCTCCAGTCCGAGGGTGAGCTCTGCGTCTGCGAGCTCACGGAGGCGCTGGGGGTGAGCCAGCCCAAGATGTCGCGGCACCTCGCCGCGCTACGGGAGGCCGGAGTGGTCAGCGACCGGCGCGAGGGCGCCTGGATCCATTACCGGATCGCCCCCTCGCTGCCCGCCTGGCAGGCCCGCGTGCTTGCCTGTGCCTGCCAGGAGCTGTCGGGGCAGGCGCCGTTTGCCGCCGACCGCGAACGCCTGGCGGCGATGCCGGAACGTCCCGGCGGTCGCTGTTCCACCAATCCATAAAGGAGGACCCCAATGAGCGACGCGGTGCGCCATATCCTGTTCCTATGCACCGGGAACTCCTGCCGTTCGCAGATGGCCGAGGGCTGGGCCCGCCATCTCGGCGGCGATGAGGTCTCGGTGCGCTCTGCGGGTATCGAGGCCCACGGGCTCAATCCGCGGGCAGTCGAGGCCATGGCGGAGGTCGACGTGGACATCTCCGGGCAGGCCTCCCACCGGTTGACCGACGAGGACCTGCAGTGGGCCGACCTGGTGGTCACCGTATGCGGCCACGCCGACGAGCATTGCCCCATCCTGCCTCCCGGTACCCGCCGCGAACACTGGCCCCTCGACGACCCGGCCCGCGCCGAGGGCGACGAGGCCGCGATTCGCGAGGTCTTCCGTGCCTGCCGTGACGAGATTCGGGCGCGCGTGAACGAGCTGTTGCAGCGGAGTGAAAATGGACCCGCTTGAGGATCTGCCGAATATCGACCCGGATCTCTTCCGGGTCCCCGAACCGGCCCAGCTGGGTCTCGCCCCCATGCATGCCCATCCCCCGCGGATCCTCCTTCTTTACGGTTCCCTGCGGCGGCGCTCGTTCAGCCGGTTGGCGGTGGAGGAGGCGGCGCGTCTGCTGCGCGCCATGGGGGCTGAGCCGCGCATCTTCCATCCTCGGGGATTGCCGTTGCCCGACGCCGAGGATGCCTCTCACGAGAAGGTCGTCGAGCTCCGCGAGCTCGCCACCTGGGCGGAGGGCATGGTGTGGTGCTCACCGGAGCGTCACGGGGCGATGACCGGGATCATGAAGGCCCAGATCGACTGGATACCGCTGGCGCTGGGGGCGGTGCGTCCCACCCAGGGCAAGACCTTGGCGGTAATGCAGGTCTGCGGAGGGTCGCAGTCGTTCAATGCCGTCAATCAGCTGCGGGTGCTCGGGCGCTGGATGCGCATGCTCACCATCCCCAACCAGTCGTCGGTGCCCAAGGCCTTCATGGAGTTCGACGACAACGATCGCATGAGGCCGTCACCGTACTACGATCGGATCGTCGACGTAATGGAGGAGCTAGTGCGCTTTACCTGGTTGATCCGTGACCGCGTGGACGCCCTCACCGATCGCTATTCCGAGCGGATCGAGAGCGCTGATGCGCTGTCGCGCCGGGTCAACCAACGCGCCATCTGAGCCGCATTACAGAGGAGTTTTTGCATGAGCGTGCGCCAGGAGACCGATATCCCGGATACCCGTGAGGGCATGGGGTTATTCGAGCGCTTTTTGTCGGTGTGGGTGGCCCTGGCCATCGTCGCCGGCGTGGCCCTGGGACAGCTCGTGCCGGCGGTTCCCGAGGCGTTGTCGCGCTTCGAGTACGCCCAGGTCTCCATCCCGGTGGCCGTGCTGATCTGGGCGATGATCTTCCCGATGATGGTGCAGATCGATTTCACCTCCATCCTTGGGGTGCGCCGCCAGCCCAAGGGGCTGGTGATCACCACCACCGTGAACTGGTTGATCAAGCCGTTCACCATGTTCTTTATCGCCTGGTTCTTCCTCAAGGTGGTGTTTCAGCCCTTCATCCCGGAGGCGCTGGCAAGTCAGTACCTGGCCGGGGCCATCCTGCTCGGCGCCGCCCCGTGCACGGCCATGGTCTTCGTCTGGAGCTATCTCACCCGGGGCGATGCCGCCTACACCCTGGTGCAGGTGGCGTTCAACGATTTGATCATGCTGTTCGCCTTCGCGCCCATCGTGGTGTTCCTCCTCGGCATCTCGGATATGGCGGTGCCCTGGGACACGGTGGCGCTGTCGGTGGTGCTCTACATCGTCATCCCGCTGACCGCCGGCTATCTCACCCGCGTGGCGGTGATCCGCCGCCGTGGCACCGATTGGTTCGACAACGTGTTCATGAAGCGGCTGGCACCGGTGACGCCGGCCGGGCTGTTGCTGACGCTCATTCTCCTGTTCGCCTTCCAGGGGGAGGTGATCCTGCGGCACCCGCTGCATATCGTGCTCATCGCCATCCCGCTCATCGTCCAGACCTTCCTGATCTTCCTCCTCGCCTACGGCTGGGCCCGGGCCTGGCGGGTACCCCATCCCGTGGCCGCCCCCGGCGCGATGATCGGCGCGAGCAACTTCTTCGAGCTGGCGGTGGCCGCCGCCATCTCGCTGTTCGGGCTGCAGTCAGGGGCCGCCCTGGCCACGGTGGTGGGGGTGCTCGTGGAGGTGCCGCTGATGCTGGCGCTGGTGCGCATCGCCAATGCCACCCGGGCGCATTTCCCCGCCGCCCCGGCGCAGGCTTGAACCCGTGGCCATCCGGCTGACGGAGCAGGCCCGGGAGTGGATCTGTCACCGCGGTGGCCGGGTTACGGTGCGGCTGTCACCGCGTCACGGTTGCTGTGGGGGCGGGGCGCGGGTGGCCGTTGCCGAGGCCGCTGCGCCAGCGAATCCGGCGGCGTTCGTGCACGAGGAATGCGAGGGCGTTTCCGTGGCCCTGGATCCGGATCTCGCCGGTGAGGACCTGCTCATCGATGTGGAAGGAATGCTGGGGCTGAAACGGCTCTTCGTCGAGGGGAGCAGCCCGAAACGACTCAGGGAGTAATGGCATGTTTGATCATGTTTTGGTTGCTGTGGATTTCTCCGAGGCGTGGCCAATGCTCCGGCGGCGCCTGCAGCGGCTGAAGCCGTGGGGCGTGGAGCGGATCACCCTCGTGCACGTACTGAGCAGTCGCTATCCTGCGACCCCGGAGGAAAGCCACCGGGGCTACTACGAGAGGCGGCTTGCGGAAGAGGCCGGTACCCTGGCGGAGGATGGCTGCCGTGTCGAGCAGCAGGTGTGTATCGGCGAGCCCGGGGCCGAGGTCACCAACTGCGCCACGGAGGTGGGCGCCGATCTAGTATTGCTCGGCTGCCGTGGCCATAGTCGTGTCTATGAGTTCCTGCTGGGCAGCACCGCGTTGGATGCGGCCCGGCTCACGCCAGTCCCCCTCTGGCTGGAGCCGGTGGACGGTAAGCGGCCCGAGACAGACACCCGGCTGTTGATGCTGGCCACCGACGGCTCGGGCGCCGTCGCGGGGGCCGAACGCGTTGCCACATTGCTGGCGCCGAGGTTTCAGCGTGTCCTCGCCGTTACGGCAACCTGCGCCTCCGAAGGCTGTGACCGCGAGATCGCCGACGCCCAGCAGCATCTGGACGGGCTGGCCGGCGCCATCGACGGTCTGGAGACCCGTGTGCTCGACGGGGACCCCCGACGGGTGCTCGTGGAGACGGCAAAGCAGGAAGATGCGGACCTGGTGGTGATCGGCAAGCGCGGCCGTAACCGCATCGGTGAGCTGTTGCTCGGGAGCACTGCCGAGGCCGTATCCCGTGGGGCCCATTGCCCTGTGTTGGTGGTGCCCGGGCGGTGAGGGGTACACGCGGTCCGCCAGTCGGTGGCCGCACGCCCGGGTGGGCATACTAGGATAGGAAAGGGAATCGTGGCCGGCGGGCCTCTCCCTCAATCACAGCAAGACCAGGAGGTTGGTCATGGAACAGCGTGAGATCGTGCTCTGCCACCCGGTGCGTACCGCCATCGGCACCTACGGCGGCACCCTCAAGGACGTGCCGGCTACCCGTCTCGGTGCCGTTGCGGTAGGCGAGACGATACGGCGGGCCGGGCTCGAGCCCGCTCAGGTACAGACCCTGGTGATGGGTAACGTCATCCAGGCCGGCAACCGCATGAACCCGGCCCGCCAGGCCGGCGTTGGGGCGGGGCTGCCGGTGGAGGTGCCGGCGATGACCGTCAACCGCGTCTGTGGCTCCGGCGCTCAGGCCATCGTTACCGCGGCGCTGGAGGTGGGCGCGGGCATGATCGACTGCGCCGTCGCCGGCGGCATGGAGAACATGGACCGGGCCCCCTACCTGCTGCCGACCGGTCGCTGGGGCGCCCGCATGGGGGATGCCACCGTCTACGACAGCATGCTCCTGGACGGACTGAATGACGCCTTCAGCGGCAAGCATTCCGGCTGGCATACCGAGGACCTGGTTACCCGCTACGAGGTCTCCCGGGAGGACCAGGACCGCTGGGCGGCGCGTTCGCAGCAACGCTTCACCGCCGCCCAGGAGAAGGGCCTCTACGAGGCCGAGATCGTCCCCGTGGATATCGAGACCCGCAAGGGCACGGTCCGTTTCGAACGCGATGAGCACAATCGCGGTGACACCACCGAGGAGTCACTGGCGCGGCTGAAGCCCGCCTTCCGCAAGGATGGCACCATCACCGCGGGCAATGCCCCGGGCCTCAACACGGCGGCCGCCGCCATGGTAGTGGCGGGGCGGGATTGGGCCGAGCGCAACGGCCTGAAACCGGTGGCGCGGCTGGTCTCCTACGGCGTCGCCGCCGTGGAGCCGGATTACTTCGGCATCGGCCCGGTCCCGGCGGTGAAACAGGCCCTGGACCGCGCGGGCTGGAGCGTCGGCGACCTGGAGCGCGTGGAGATCAACGAGGCCTTCGCCGCCATCGCCCTGGCGTGCCTGCGTGAGTTGGGTATGAACGAGGATGTGGTCAACCCAGAGGGCGGCGCCATCGCCCATGGCCACCCCATCGGCGCCACCGGGGCCGTCCTGACCACCCGCCTGCTCCACGGCATGGAGCGTGACGGCCTCCGCCGTGGCGTCGTGACGATGTGCATCGGTGGGGGGCAGGGCATCGCGCTCGCCCTGGAGCGCCTCTGACGGGCTACCCAGCCGCGGCGCATGGGGGTAGGGAGGTCCGCTCCGTGCGGACCTCCTCCGGCCATCACCTCGTAGCCCGGCGTTCATATCTTTGTCATTTCCAACGGCTACACTCCGCTCCCGAGTCGCCCGGTCATGCCGGGCCACGTTGCCAGGCCCCGACCGAGGGGCAATCTGCCCGACGTCAATGAGGAGTCAGCTGATGCAGACCTGGAAGACGACCGCCATCGCCGCGGCTACTGCTGTCACCCTGGGGGCCGCGACCGGCGCCCAGGCACGGGATCAGATCCGTATCGTGGGCTCGAGCACGGTGTATCCGTTCGCGAGCTACGTGGTTGAGGAATTCGGTGCCACCACCGAGTACCCCACTCCCGTGATCGAGTCCACCGGCTCGGGTGGTGGCATCCGGCTGTTCTGCGAGGGCGTGGGCCTGAGTACGCCGGATATCACCAACGCCTCGCGGCGCATGAAGCCCAGTGAGTTCGACCGCTGCCAGGATAACGGGGTGGAAGACATCACCGAGGCGATGATCGGCTCCGACGGCATCGTCCTCGCCCAGAGCGTGGATAACGAGCCGCTGGCGCTGACCCGCGAGCAGGTGCTTCTGGCCGTGGCCGCCAAGGTCCCCCAGGACGGTGAGCTGGTAGACAATCCCTACACTAATTGGAACGAGATCGATTCGAGCCTGCCGGACCGCGAGATCGAGATCCTCGGCCCGCCGACCACCTCCGGCACCCGCGACGCCTTCGAGGAGCTGGTGATGGAGGCCGTCAGCGAGGAGGTAGGCTATCCCAAGGAGTACAGCACCGTACGCTCCGACGGCGCCTACGTGGATTCCGGTGAGAACGACAACCTCATCGTCCAGCGCATCCGTGAGAACAAGGAGGCCGTGGGCGTGTTCGGCTACAGCTTCCTCGAGGAGAACACCGATACCATCCAGGCCGCGAGCATCGACGGTGTCGAGCCCACCCCGGAGAATATCTCGGAGGGCGAGTATCCGGTGGCCCGGAGCCTTTGGTTCTACGTGAAGAAGGACCACGAGGGCCAGGTCCCGGGTATCGGCGAGTACGTCGGCCTGTTCATGGATGACCTGATGATCGGATCCGATGGCCTGCTCCGCGACGTCGGCCTGATCACCCTGCCGGACGATGTCCGTGCCGAGTGGCAGCAGCGCGTCGCCGATCGCGTCGAACTCCAGCGCAGCGACCTGGAGTAGGCTGATCCGGTGGGGGCGGTGACTCGTCCGCCCCTACCGCTGCGATCCCTGTCGCTAGCCGGCAGGGGTCTTTTTTGTAGCCATTCCGTATGACGTTTATTCTTCGCCTGCCGTCGCACTGGCGGCTCGGAATATAGGCCTGCTCCAGGAGGGCGTCTTGAGCATAGGCGAGACCTTACTGCTGTTCATCGGGGGCCTCGTCCCCCTCGGCTACGCCGCCTATTATCTGGGTCGGCGCAAGGCCGTGGCCACGGTGGCCGGCGGGGTGCGCATGCACTCGCGGCCCCAGCAGTACGGTTGGTACTCGGTGGTATGGATGGCGCTGCCCGCCATCAGCGTCGCCATCGCTGCCTCGCTGTTGAGCCTGCTCGGGGTCGTCACCCCACCCCGTGAGCTGGTCCTGCTCATGGCGCTGGTTACCGCCGCAGCGGGGCTCGCCACGGGGCTGCGGGTGATTCGTCCCAGTCTGCGGGCCCGCAACACCCTGGACAATCTGATCCGTTGGTTGCTGTTGGGAGCGGCCCTGATATCCATCGTCACCACCGTGGCCATCGTGTTGTCGGTGGTCTTCGAGGCGATGCGATTTTTCCGGGAAGTCAGCGTCTGGGAGTTCATCACCGGGACCGTCTGGTCCCCCGGCGATACCTTCCTGGAGGCGGCGGGCCGTGCCGATGAGGTGGGCGAGTCGGGTGCCGCCTTCGGTTCGGTGCCGCTGTTCGCCGGCACCTTTATGGTAACGGCCATCGCCATGCTGGTGGCCGTGCCGGTGGGTCTGTTCTCCGCGATCTTTATGTCCGAATACGCCAGCCACCGGGTGCGGGGCATGGCCAAGCCGATGCTGGAGATCCTGGCCGGCATCCCGACGGTGGTCTATGGCTTCTTCGCCGCGATAACCGTGACGCCGGTGGTGGTGAGCGTGGCGGGTTTTTTCGGGCTGGACGCCTCCTATAGCAATATCCTCTCGCCGGGCATCGTGATGGGGATCATGATCATTCCATTCATCTCTTCGCTGTCCGACGACGTAATCAACTCCATCCCCCAGAGCCTGCGCGAGGGTGCCTATGCCCTGGGCACGACGCACTCGGAGACCATTCGCCACGTGGTGTTGCCGGCGGCGTTGCCCGGCGTGATCTCGGCGTTCCTGTTGGGGGTCTCCCGGGCGTTGGGCGAGACCATGATCGTGGTGATGGCCGCCGGGGTGCGGCCGAACCTTACTTGGAACCCCCTTGAGGACATGACCACGGTCACCGTGAACATCGTCTATTCGCTGACCGGCGATCAGGCCTTCGATAGCCCCCAGACCCTCTCCGCCTTCGCCCTGGGGTTGGTGCTTTTCATCGTCACCCTGACCCTGAACCTGATCTCGGCGATCATGGTGCGGCGGTTCAAGCAGAGCTACGACTGAGCGAGTGCGTTAGCCATGGCAAGACTCACCGGTTCCGTCAATGACCCGCGGCTGCGAGCACGCTATCGCGCCGAGCGCCGCTTCCGGTTGTACTCGATCTCCGCGTTGCTGTTGGCGCTCGCGATCATCGTCACCTTCTTCACCAATATCATCGGACAGGGCTACACCGCGTTCTGGCATGGCGAGGTACAAGTCACGCTGGACTACAATGATCGGGCGGCTCGAATCGGCCGTTTCGCCCTGGACGAGGATATGCGGGAGATCGCCTCACGGGGTGCAACCCGGTCCATCCCCCTGGAGATGAAGAACGATCCCTCGCTGGCGGGGACCACGGCAGAGAAGTGGGTGCCGGTGCGCGGCGATATCGACCAGTATCTCAAGGGGAACAAGGCGTTGGAGTCGGAGCTGCGCGAGCGAGTGGAGGCCCTGCGCGAGGGCGGGACGTTGCGCAGCAGCTTCAACATGCGCTTCTTCACCGCCGGCGACTCCAAGCTCCCGGAGCTGGCGGGCATCCTCTCGGCGGTGGTGGGCTCGCTCTACGTGCTCTTCGTCACGCTACTGTTCGCTTTCCCGGTGGGGGTGATGACGGCGGTGTATCTCGAGGAGTTCGCCCCCGACAACCGCTTCACCCAGGCCATCGAGGTCAACATCAACAACCTCGCCGCCGTGCCTTCCATACTCTTCGGTTTGCTGGGCCTGGCGGTGTTCATCAATTTCTTCGGCGTGCCGCGGTCCTCGGCCCTTGCCGGCGGGTTGACCCTTGGCCTGATGACATTGCCGATCATCATTATCTCCACGCGGGCGGCGCTGCGCGCGGTGCCGGATCCGGTCCGCCTAGGGGCATTCGCCATGGGCTGCTCACGCTGGCAGGTGGTGCGCGATCATGTCCTGCCCATGTCGCTGCCCGGGATCTTCACCGGCACCATCATCGGGCTCGCCCAGGCCATGGGGGAGACGGCGCCGCTGATCATCATCGGCATGATCGCTTATATCCCGGAGGCGCCGACGAGCCTGCTGGAGTCCGCTACGGTGTTGCCGGCGCAGATCTTCACCTGGGCGGGCGAGCCGGAGAAGGCCTACGTCGAGAAAACCGCCGCGGGCATCATTGTGCTGCTTACGGTGCTGCTGAGCATGAATGCCGCGGCGGTGCTGCTGCGCCGCAAGTTCGAGCGCCGCTGGTAGCGGCAGGGAGAACCCATGTATTCTGAAACGACACTGGAGCAGGGACAGGGACCCGAGGTTGTGGTGACCGAATCACCGGAGCAGCGCACGGAGCCGGCGACGGACGCCGTGGCGAGTAAGATCCGGGTGGGGGATCTCAACCTGTGGTACGGCGAGACCCAGGCGCTGTTCAATCTGAATCTTGAGATTCGTGATCGCCGGGTGACCGCGTTAATTGGCCCGTCGGGCTGCGGCAAGTCATCGTTTCTGCGCTGCATCAACCGAATGAATGACCTCATCCCGGGGGTTCGCGTCGAGGGCCGGCTGGAGCTGGATGGCGAGGATATCTACGACCCGAGCGTCGATGTGGTTCAACTGCGCGCCCATGTGGGCATGGTCTTCCAGAAGCCCAACCCCTTCCCTAAGAGCATCTACGAAAATATCGCCTATGCGCCCCGTCTGCATGGGCTGGCGTCGTCGCGCGCGGCGCTGGACGATCTGGTGGAGGGGTCGCTCAAGCGCGCCGGGTTGTGGAACGAGGTCGCTGACCGGCTGCACACCCCCGGTACGGAGCTATCCGGTGGTCAGCAGCAGCGGCTGTGCATCGCCCGGGCGATCGCGGTGAATCCTGAGGTGATCCTCATGGATGAGCCGGCCTCCGCACTCGACCCGATGGCGACGGCCACCATCGAGGAGCTCATCGATGAGCTCAAGGAGAACTACACCATCGTCATCGTCACCCACAACCTCCAGCAAGCGGCGCGGGTGGCGGACTACACCGCGTTCTTCCACCTCGGGCGCGTGGTGGAGTTCAACGACACCGATACGCTGTTCACCAACCCGCGTGAGCAGAAGACCGAGGATTACATCACCGGCCGCTACGGCTGAGACGGTCGGTGGGAGAGGGCCGAACATGGTGGACAAGCGATCGATTACCCAGCACATATCCCAGCAGTTCAACGAGGAGCTCGAGGAGATCCTCAACCGCGTGATGGCCATGGGCGGGCTCGTGGAGCAGCAGCTCAATGACGCGCTCACTGCGCTTGTCGAGGGGGATACCGACCGCGGTGAGCGGGTGGTGACCAGCGATTACAAGATCAACGCCATCGAGGTAGAGCTCGATGAGGCCTGCACCCAAGTGCTGGCAAGACGCCAGCCTGCGGCCAGCGACCTGCGCTTGGTGTTGGCGGTGATCAAGACCATCACTGACTTGGAGCGTATCGGCGATGAGGCGGAGCGCATTGGCCGGATGGCGCTGCACCTGCTGGAGGCCGATCGTCAGCAGAGCCCGATGGACGAGATCGAGGCGCTCGGCGAACACATCAAGCATATGCTGCGAGGGGCCCTGGATGCCTTCGCCCGCATGGACGCGGAGCAGGCCGCGCGCGTGGCCCAGGAGGACATCACTGCCGACGCCCAGTACGACAGCATCATGCGGCACCTGATGAAGTACATGGAGGAGCACCCGAAGTCCATCTCGCCGGTGATGGACGTGATGTGGTCGGCACGCTCCCTCGAGCGCATCGGTGACCGCGCCCGCAACATCTGCGAGTATGTCGTCTACTTCGTGCGCGGCAAGGACGTCCGCCACACCAGCTTCGAGCAGATGGCCGCCGAGGCCACCGGCGACCGCCGGTAACCCACAGCGGTTCCTGCTCCCTGCTGTAGGCGTGCGGCCCGCGGGCGAACCGTTCGCCTGCAGGCAGGCTCTTACGGCGGGGCGTTTCGGGTGTAGGAGCACGCCTTGCGCGCGAACCGTTCGCCTGCAGACAGGCTCCTACAGCAGGGGTAGGGCGGACGAAGGCCGGAGGCCGTAGTCCGCCGAAGGATGGCCGGCACGAAGAGCCGGTTATTCCCCCAGCAGCAGGAACTCCAGCAAGGCCTTCTGGGCGTGCAGGCGGTTTTCGGCCTCGTCCCAGACCAGGCTTTGTGGCCCCTCCAGTACCTCTGCGGTGACCTCCTCGTCGCGGTGGGCGGGTAGGCAGTGCATGAACGCAGCGTCGTCCGCGGCATGGGCCATAAGCGCCGCATTTACCTGGTAGGGGCGGAAGGCGTCCAGGCGCTGCTGCTGCTCGTCCTCGAAGCCCATGCTCGCCCAGACGTCGGTGACCACCAGATCGGCGTCACGGACCGCTTCGACCGGGTCGGCAACGACTTGAATGCGTTCTCCGTCGATCCCGCTATCCTGGGGCGCGTATTCGGCCGGGCAGCCGATGCGGAGCCCGAAGTCAAAGATCTGTGCGGCGCGGATATAGGAGCGGCACATGTTATTGCCGTCACCCAACCAGGCCACGGTGCGCCCGCGGATGTCGCCGCGATGCTCGATGTAGGTCTGCAGGTCGGCAAGCAGCTGACAGGGGTGGGCGTCGTCGGTGAGACCGTTGATCACCGGCACTCGGGAGTACGCGGCAAAGCGGGTGACGTTGTCGTGGGCCGCGGTGCGGATCATGACCACATCCACCATCCGCGAGAGGACCCGGGCAGTGTCCTCGATGGGCTCGCCCCGGCCGAGTTGGGTGTCCCGCGGTGAGAGGAAGATAGCACTGCCGCCGAGCTGGGTCATGCCCGCCTCGAAGGACACCCGGGTGCGGGTGGAGGACTTCTCAAAGATCATCCCCAGCACCCGCCCGCGCAGCGGCTCATGGGGCGTGCCCTCAGTGTGCACGCGCCGCAGTTCCGAGGCGCGCCGGAGGATGCCAAGGAGCTCTTCGGCGCTGCAGTCCTCCAGGGTCAGGAAATGTCTTGGCTGCATGCTCGTTGTGCCTCACTGCCGGAACGAAAAAAGGCAGCCCCGGCGGCTGCCTTCGGTTCCGGATTATAGGGAGCGCCGCGGGGGGCGGCAACCGCCCCCCGCGCGGCCGCTCAGGAGTTGTAGTTGTCGTTGACGAAGTCCCAGTTGACGAGGTTCCAGAAGGCCTCGAGGTACTTCGGCCGGGCGTTACGGTAGTCGATGTAGTACGCGTGCTCCCAGATATCGCAGGTCAGCAGCGGCGTGACGCTGGTGTCGGTGAGCGGGGTCTGGGCGTCGTCGGTCTCGCGGATCTCGACACTGCCGTCGGCGTTCTTGACCAGCCAACCCCAACCGGAGCCGAAGTTCGCGGCGGTCTTCTCGTTGAACTCCTTCTTGAAATCCTCGAAGGAACCGAACGCCTGCTTGATGGCGTCGGCTACCGGGCCATTGGGCTCGCCGCCGCCGTTGGGGCTCATGGAATTCCAGTAGAAGGTGTGGTTCCACACCTGGGCCGCCTGGTTGAACAGGCCCCCGCTCGCCTTGCGGATGATGTCCTCGAGGGGCATCTGCTCGAATTCCGTACCCTCGATGAGCGCATTGGTCTTGTCCACGTACGTCTGGTGATGCTTACCGTAGTGGTACTCGAGGGTCTCCTGGGAGATGTAGGGCTCGAGCGCATTCATCGCATAGGGGAGTTCGGGCAGTTCGATCTTCATGGGTAGCTCCTGTGCGCTATGGCTTTCGTGCGTTGATCGTTGGCTTGCCGGATGCCGAAGTCTAGACAGCCCGCGTTGCGCAAGGCAACACCGTATTCTCGGGGTGGGGATGGCGGCCAGGGAGTTCAAGCCCGCCCCCGCGCTTGCGGGGGCGGGTAGGGACGGTCAGTGGCGGGTGAGCTGGTCCCGCAGGTGGGCAAAGGGATGGTGCGTGGCGCCGGTGTCACCGCGACGGCGCCCGCCCTCGCCAGCGGCGCCGGCATCATGGCCGGGTGGGCCGGACTCGGCCTCGTGGGCCTCCTCCCAGGCCTCGACGACGAGCTCGTCGAAGCGGTTGCCCTGGATATCACGGTCCTGGAGCTTGCGGGGATCCCAACTCTTGATCGCCATGCTTTCGTCCTCCTATGCAGGGTTCCCAGTAGATAAAATTAGCCAATACCGGCGCGCCTGCCACCGCGGACCGATGAGCGTGTCCGTTTCTGTGGCATCATCGGCACTGGAGACGTGATCCCCACGGCGCAAAAGGATGGTCATGCCAGCGCTTTCCCCCATCGATCTGCACTGTCACAGCACGGCCTCGGACGGCGTCCTCTCGCCCGCGGACGTAGTGGCCCGCGCCGCCGTCAACGGTGTGCGGGTGTTGGCGCTCACCGATCACGACACGGTCGCCGGGTTGGAGGAGGCGGGGAAGGCGGCGCAACGCCTTGGCGTACAGCTGGTGTCGGGCTTGGAGCTCTCGGTCGCCCGACCCGGTGGGGATCTGCATGTCGTGGGCCTGGGTGTGGATCCCGCCGATGCAGGATTGCGGCGGTTGCTGGCCGCTCAGGCGTCGGCCCGGCGGGAACGCGCCGAGCGGATCGCGGGGAAGCTCGCCGATGCGGGAGTGCCCGACCCCCTGGCCGGGGCCGAGCGCGAGGCCGGTGGTGCGGATATCGGCCGGGTGCATTTCGCACGCCATCTGGTCGCCACTGGCATGGTGGAAACGCTGCCCGCGGCGTTCCGCCGCTACCTGGCCGGCGGCCAGCGGGCCCACGTGGCGACACGCTGGGTGGACATGGCGGAGGGTATCGCGGTCATCCAGGCCGCCGGTGGCCGTGCCGTGCTCGCCCATCCGACCCGCTATGGCCTCAGCGCCGGTGCCCTGAGCCGCGCCTGTGAGCAGTTCGCCGCCGCCGGCGGTGACGCCATCGAGGTAATCGTCGGCGGCGGTGGGAGCGGTGATCGGGATGCCGCCCGGCGCCGTGCCCAGCGGTTGGGCCTGATGGCCTCCCAGGGATCGGACTTTCATGACCCCACCCATAGCTGGCGCGACCTGGGCCATCTCGGCCGCTTGCCGCCGGACCTACCGCCGGTATGGCAGGGATGGCCCGATGTGGAGGCGGCCCTGGCGTGGGAGCGGGAAGGGATTCCGGCGGAGGGGTGAAACCCTGGTCAGTCGTTTTCCGGCGGCAGGTGGCAGCAGACGCGCCCCTGTTCGTCGAAGCGTACGCGGCAGTGGCGGATCAGGCGCTTGCGCAGGCGTTGGCGGGCGCGGAACAGCCGGGTCTTCACGGCACCCACCGTTAGGCCGCGCTCGGCGGCGTAAATGCGTTGGGGGGTGCCCGCGAGATCGCAGTGGCGGATGATCTCCCGGTCCGTCTCCGGCAGGTCGGCGAGATTGCGCTCGAGACAGGCGCTCAGCGTGTCCACCGGCGGGGTGTCCGGGTCTTCATCGGCGAGGTCTTCGGGAACAGGCTCAAAAGGACGGCCGCGGCGCTCCCGGTCCACCGCGGCATTGCGCGCTACCCGGAACAGCCAGGCCCGGGGGCGCTCCAGCCGGCAGAAACCCTCGCCCTCGTGCATGGCGCGCAGGAAGACCTCCTGGAGGAGGTCTTCGGCGGCGTCGTGGTCACCGAGGCGGTTGATCAGGAAGCCGCGTAGCTCCCGTTCGTGGTCGTGCCAGGCCCCGAGGACGCAGCCATAGGACGGTGCCTCGACGGGATCCTCCTCGGGGTCATTCCGTTGTATCTGTAACCTTTCGGCCATTGCTGCGTCCTCTTCAGTGAGAGGCCTGGAAGGGCCGTGTTCGGAATACAGGCAGCAAGAGGTTTCGGATGTTCGAGATCTTCACGGTGATCGCCGATTGGCTCGCCTACGGCATGCTCGGGCTGGAGCCCGCCAGCCGACTGGGCGCCGCGGTGCATTTCTTCATCGAGGATACCACCAAGATCTTCGCGTTGCTGGTGGTGATGATCTATGTCATCGCCATGGCACGCGCCTCGCTGGACCTCGAGCGGGTGCGGGCCTATCTGCACAAGCGTCACCGACTGGCCGGCTATTTCTTCGGCTCCGGGTTCGGTGCGGTTACGCCGTTTTGCTCGTGTTCGAGCATTCCGCTGTTCCTCGGGTTCACCAGTGCGGGCATCCCGCTGGGCATCACCATGGCCTTCCTGCTCACCTCGCCGGTGATCAACGAGGTGGCGGTGGTCATGCTCTGGGGGTTGCTGGGCTGGAAGTTCACCCTCGCCTATGTGGCCATCGGCATGGCCGTGGGCATCATCGGCGGCATGCTGCTGGACGCGATGCGCGCCCACCGCTGGTTGCAGGACTTCGCAGCGAAGGCGTATCAACAGGCACAGGCCGCGGCGCCGCAAGGCAGCGACGACAGCGGGGAGCCAGTGCCGGCGAAGCGGCTCACCCTTGGAGACCGGCACGCCTTTGCCCGGGACGAGCTCAAGGAGATCGTCGGGCGCATCTGGAAGTGGATCTTCATCGGCGTCGGTCTCGGCGCGGGGCTCCACGGCTTTGTCCCCGAGGGATGGTTCGCCGCCAACCTGGGTGCCGGGCAGTGGTGGAGTGTGCCGGCGGCGGTGGTGGCCGGCTTGCCCCTGTACTCCAACGCAACCGGGGTCATCCCGGTGCTGGAGAGCCTCATCGGCAAGGGGCTGCCGGTGGGGACCACGCTCGCTTTCTGCATGAGCACGGTGGCGGCGAGCCTGCCGGAGTTCACCCTGTTGAAACAGGTGATGCAATGGCGGTTGCTGGCCACGGTGTTCCTGATCCTTCTGATTAATTTCACGATAATGGGGTGGGTGTTCAACGGCATCGCGCCCTGGCTTTCCATTGGAGGTGCATGATGAAGATCGAAGTGCTGGGTACCGGCTGCAAGAAGTGCGTCAACACCGCGGAGCAGATCAGTGAGGCGGCCGAGTCGTTGCACGTAGAGGCGGAAGTCGAAAAGGTCACCGACCCGGCAGTGATCATGCGTTATGGGGTAATGGCCACCCCGGCGGTGGCCATCGACGGCAAGCTGGTCCACAGCGGCTCCGTCCCCGACCGGGAGACCATCGAGGGCTGGCTGCGCGGCTGACATTTGCGGAGCGATCCAGCCGTGACGATATGATGTGCCCGGGCCCGTCGGAGGCGGGTCGGGCCTTTATGATTCCGGAATGGCGTCCCGATGTTGGGCCGCGCACAAACGAAGCGAGGAGGGGTAATGCGGACCATGGGGTTGTCGGCGGTGTTGGCGGCGGCGCTGGTGGTGACGGTAATGGCCGGCCCGGCGGCGGCCGCGGAGCTGCGCATCGCCGCGGCCTCGGACTTGAAGTATGCCCTCGCGGAGATCGCCGAGGGGTTTCGGGCGGAACACCCGGACGCACGGATCGATGTCATTTACGGCTCTTCGGGCAAGTTCGCCACCCAGATCCGTAACGGCGCGCCGTTCGATCTCTACTTCTCGGCCGACATCGCCTACCCCCGCTCCCTCCACGAGGAGGGCTACACCGGCGGCCCGCCGCGGCCGTACGCGGTGGGCCGGGTGGTGCTTTGGGTCACCCAGTCGGGGCTGGAGGGGCTGTCCCTTGCCGGGTTACCCGAGCAGGAAGAGATCCGCAAGTTAGCCATCGCCAACCCGCAGCATGCCCCCTATGGCAAACGCGGCAAGGAGGCGTTGGAGCATGCGGGGGTCTGGGCGGAGATACAGCCGCGGTTGGTGATGGGCGAGAACATCGCCCAGACCGCACAGTTCGTCGACAGCGGTGTGGCGGAGGCGGGTATCGTGGCGTTGTCCCTGGTCAAGAGCCCACCCCTGCGCGATAAGGGGTCGTGGTCGCTGATCCCGGCGGAGTGGCACCAGCCGCTGGAGCAGGGTTATGTCGTCACTGCCCGTGGCGCGGACAACCCACTGGCGGGGGCCTTCGCGGAGTACATCGCCGACGAGTCCGCCCGGGCGGTGATGCGCCGCTACGGTTTCGCACTGCCGGGGCGGTGAGTCCGTGAGCGCCGCGGATTGGTCGGCCCTGTGGGTCACCCTAGAGCTTGCCGCGCTCACCACCGTGCTGTTGCTGGTGGTGGGTACGCCGCTGGCCTGGTGGCTGGCCCGGACGTCCTCCCGTGTGGCGGTGGCGGTGCAGTCCGTGGTGGCGCTGCCGCTAGTGCTGCCGCCGACGGTGCTCGGCTTCTACATGCTCGTGGCCCTGGGCCCCCAGGGTCCCATCGGTGGCGCCCTGGAGGCCCTGGGCGGGTATCACCTCGCGTTTACCTTCGAGGGCCTGATCATTGCCTCCATGCTCTATTCGCTGCCGTTCATGGTGCAGCCGCTGGAGAACGCCTTCTCCTCGGTGGCCTCCGGTTTGACCGAGGCCGCGGCGACCCTTCGGGCCGGTCCCTGGGATGTCTTCTTCACGGTGGTCTGTCCGCTGGCCCGCCGCGGCTTTCTCACGGCGGTGACACTGACCTTCGCGCATACGGTCGGCGAATTCGGAGTGGTGCTCATGGTCGGCGGCAATATCCCGGGCGAGACCCGCGTCCTCTCCATCGCCATCTATGACCATGCCGAGGCCTTCGACTACGCCGCTGCCCACACCCTGGCCGGCGGCCTGCTGGTGGTCTCCTTCCTGCTCCTGCTCGGGGTCTACGCCGTCAACCGGCGCTATCAGGTGATGCGGCTGTGACGGTCCTGCACGGCAGTGGGGATCTCCGGCTCCGGTTCCTTTGGCGCCGCGGGGGGTTCGCCCTGGATGTGGATCTGACCCTTCCCGGCAGCGGTGTCACCGCCGTGTTCGGCCCCTCCGGGTCCGGCAAGACTACCCTGTTGCGGTTGATCGCTGGCCTTGAGCAGGTGCCCGGCGGCTATGTCGCGGTTGACGGCGAGACCTGGCAGGGGGGGGCGTGTGTCGTACCCGTGCACCGTCGCCCAGTCGGCTACGTCTTCCAGGATGCGCGCCTGTTCCCACACCTCAATGTGGCCGACAACCTAGAGTACGGGCGCCGCCGCAGTACCGCGGCCATGGATGAGTCGGGCCTGGCGCATGCCATCGAGCTGTTGGGCATCGGCCATTTGCTCGAGCGCATGCCTTCCGGGCTCTCCGGCGGCGAGCGCCAGCGGGTCGCCATCGCCCGAGCCCTGGCCCTGCGGCCCCGCCTGCTGCTGATGGACGAGCCGCTGGCCGCGCTGGATGCGGAACGCAAGCGCGAGATCCTACCGTACCTCGAGCGGCTGCGTGGCGAGCTGGATGTTCCCATGCTCTATGTGAGCCATTCCCCCGACGAAGTGGCGCGGTTGGCGGATCACCTGGTGGTGTTAGAGCAAGGGCGCGCGCTTGCCAGCGGTCCCTTGCGGCAGATCTTGGCCCGGCTCGACCTGCCCATCCGGCTCGGCGACGATGCCGGGGTGGTGCTCGATGCCGTGGTGGGGGCCGTGGACCGGGGCTGGCACCTGATGCGCCTCGACTTCGCCGGCGGCGCGCTATGGGCCCGGGACCACGGGGTGGCTGCCGGCCGGGCCGTGCGGGTTCGGGTGCTGGCCCGGGATGTCAGCCTCGCCCGGCAACGGCCGGCTCCGAGCAGCATCCAGAACGTCCTGCCGGGGCAGGTGGATGCCCTCGGGGACGAGGAGCACCCGGGGACCATGCTGGCCCGGGTGCGGGTGGGCGAGGATTTGCTGTTGGCGCGGCTGACGCGCCGGGCGGCGGCTTCCCTGGGGATCGCCCCGGGTGCGGACGTATGGCTGCAGGTGAAGTCGGTGGCACTGCTGGAATGACGGGGTCCGTCCCCCGACCGAGAGGGTTCCTCCGGTGGCGTCCGATGGCCGCCGCACACGTGTGGGCCCATCTCGTATAGACTTTGGCGGAAACGCATATTGAGGAGGAGTCCAGCATGTCCGTTCGTGAGATCCCCATGTACATCGACGGTGAGGCCGTCGCTTCCCGCAGCCAGGATTGGCGCGATGTGCTCAATCCGGCCACCCAGGAGGTGGTGGCCCGGGTCCCGTTCTGTACCGCCGAGGAGGTGGATCGGGCGGTGGCCAGCGCCAAGGCCGCCTTCCGGGAATGGCGCCGGGTGCCCTTGGCCAAGCGCCAGCGCATCATGCTCAAGTTCCAGGCCCTGATCCGCGAGCACAGCGAAGAGCTGGCGGCACTGATGACCGAGGAGCACGGCAAGACCCTGCCCGACGCCGCCGGCGAGGTGGGCCGTGGGCTGGAGGTGGTGGAGCATGCCTGTTCGATCACTAGCCTGCAGCTCGGCGAGCTCGCCGAGAACGCCGCCAATGAGGTGGATGTCTACACCATGCACCAGCCCCTAGGCGTGGGGGCCGGCATCACCGCCTTCAACTTCCCCGTGATGCTGCCCTGTTTTATGTTCCCGCTGGCCATCGCCACGGGTAACACCTTCGTGCTCAAGCCCTCGGAGCAGGATCCGAGCTCCACCATGCGTCTGGTCGAGCTCGCCCACGAGGCGGGCATCCCGCCCGGGGTGCTCAACATGGTCCACGGCGGCCCCGATGTGGCCAACCAGATCGCCGACCACACCGATATCAAGGCGCTGTCGTTCATCGGCTCCACCCACGTGGGCACGCTGCTGTACAACCGCGCGGCGGCGGCGGGTAAGCGCATGCAGTCGATGATGGGGGCGAAGAACCACTGCGTGGTCATGCCCGACGCCAACCGCAGTCAGGCCATCAACAACCTGCTCGGCTCCGCCTTCGGTGCGGCCGGACAGCGCTGCATGGCCAACTCCGTGGCGGTGCTGGTGGGTGAGGCCCGGGAGTGGCTGGACGACATCGTCGAGGGTGCGCGCAACATGAAGGTGGGGCCGGGTACCCAGCGCGACGCCGACCTCGGGCCGCTGGTCTCCCCGGCGGCCAAGCAGCGTGTTGAGGGTCTGATCGCCACCGGCGCAGAGGAGGGGGCGAGCCTTTTGGTGGACGGCCGCGGCTACGAGGTGGACGGTTACCCGAACGGCAACTTCGTCGGCCCGACGGTGTTCGCCGACGTGACCGCCGAGATGACCATCTACCGCGAGGAGATCTTCGGGCCGGTGCTTTGCGTGGTGAGCGTCGATACGCTGGATGAGGCCATCGAGTTCATCAATGCTAACCCCAATGGCAACGGCACCGCCATCTTCACCAATTCGGGCTGGGTGGCCCGGCGCTTCGAGACCGATATCGACGTGGGCCAGGTCGGGATCAACGTGCCGATCCCGGTCCCGGTGGCCTACTTCAGCTTCACCGGTTCCCGTGCCTCCAAGCTCGGTGATCTCGGCCCCAATGGCAAGCAGGCCATCACCTTCTGGACCCAGACCAAGACGGTGACCGCCCGCTGGTTTGAGCCGGAGAACGTCTCCAGCGGGATCAACAGCACCATCTCGCTGCGCTGATCCCGGAGCGGCAATGCATGGGCCCCGGCTTCCCCACGGGATGCCGGGGCCTTTTCCGTGCCGGGGACCGATAGCGGCCCGAGTCAGCCCGCCGGGTCGGTGGCCTCCCGCTGTGCCTCCAGGGCCTCCCAGCGCTCGTAGGCGTGGGCCAGCTCCGTTTCCAGACGCTCCAGTTCCGCCTTGAGCTCGGCCACCCGATCACCCTGGTCGCCGCTGTAGAGCGCCGGGTCGGCGAGGGTGTTCTGGGTCTCCTCCAGCTCCGCTTCCAGCGATTCGATCCGACCGGGGAGGGCGTCGAGCTCGCGCTGGACTTTGTAGGAGAGCTTGCGGGGCCGGCGTGCCGACGCCTTCCCGGGCTCCGGCTGTCGGGTCGGCGTGGACTGCTTCCCGGTGTTGCCCGCCACCGGTGCCTCGCGGCGCTGACGCAGTGCGCTCTCCCAGTCGCTGTAGCCCCCCACGAACTCGCTGATGCGCCCGCCACCCTCGAACACCAACAGGCTGGTGACGGTATTGTCGAGGAAGCGCCGGTCGTGACTGACCAGCAGCACCGTGCCCGGGAAGGCGGCGATACGCTCCTCAAGCAGCTCCAGGGTCTCGATGTCGAGATCGTTGGTGGGCTCGTCCATGACCAGGATGTTGGCCGGCTCGGCGAACAGCCGGGCCAGCATCACCCGGCTGCGCTCACCGCCGGAGAGCGCCGAGACCGGCGTGCGTGCCCGCTCGGCGGGAAAGAGGAAGTCGCCGAGGTAGCTGATCACGTGGCGGCGCCGGCCGCCCACACTGACGTGGTCGCTGCCGCCGGCGACGTTGTCGATGACGCTGGCGTCCTCGTCCAGGGCGCCGCGGTGTTGGTCGAAGTAGGCCACCTGGAGGTTGGTGCCCAGTCGCACGCGGCCGCTGTCGGGGGCGAGCTCGCCGAGCAGGAGCCGCAGCAGGGTGGTCTTGCCCGCGCCGTTGGGCCCCACCAGGCCCACCCGGTCGCCGCGCATCAGCAACGTGGAGAAGTCCCGAACAACTGGATCGCCGTCGTAGGCGAAGGAGATGTGTTCCGCCTCGGCGACCAGCTTCCCGGAGCGCTCGGCCTCTTGGATGTCGATCCGGGCCTGGCCCATGCGTTCGCGGCGTTGGGCGCGCTCGCGGCGCATCGCCTCCAGGTTGCGGACCCGCCCCTGGTTACGGGTACGCCGGGCCTTAATCCCCTGACGGATCCAGCGCTCCTCCTGGGCGAGCTTGCGGTCGAACTCCGCGTTGGCCTTTTCCTCGGCGGCCAGGGCCTCGGCCTTGCGCCGCTCGTAGTCGGCGTAGCTGCCCGGCCAGCTGGTCAGCCACCCGCGATCCAGCTCCACGATGCGGGTCGCCACGCCCTCGAGGAAGCGCCGGTCGTGGCTGACGATGACCTGGGCGCAGTCCAGCCCCCGCAGGAAGCCTTCCAGCCAGTCGATGGTGGCTACATCCAGGTGGTTGGTGGGCTCGTCGAGGAGCAGCACGTCGGGCCCCGCCACCAGGGCACGGCCGAGCAGGGCGCGCCGGCGCACCCCGCCCGAGAGCTCCGCGAACTCGGTATCGGCGGGTAGGGCCAAGTGCTCCAGCACCGTCTCCACCCGGTAGGCGGTCTGCCAGGCGTCCCGGGCCTCGAGCTGATCGTGGAGGCGCTGGAGCTCGCCGGCAGCGCCCTCGTCACCGGCGGCGAGCCGGGTCGCCGCCTCGTGGTGGCGGCGCACCAGCGCCGCGGTGTCCCCGAGGCCGGCGGCCACCACGTCGAACACCGAGCCGGTGAGCCCCGTCGGGGCTTCCTGGTCGAGGAGCGCTACCCGAAGATCACGGCGATGCTCGAGCTCGCCGTGGTCCGGCTGTATCCCGCCGGCGAGGACCCGCAGCAGGGTGCTCTTGCCGGTGCCGTTGCGTCCGATAAGCGCCACCCGTTCCCCCGCATCGAGAACGAAGTCGGCGCCGTCGATCAAGGTCCTCGGGCCGAGGGTGACAGTGGCGTTGCGTAATTGCATCAACATTGCGCCATTGTACCGTGCCGCTGCCGCATTGCGTGACCGGCGGTGCCCGGGCATGCTGTCTGACCGGTAGCAGTGAGGGCGGTCCATGACCCCGGAGAGCGTCGAGCACCCCTATGCGCGACTCGGCCCGGACACGGTTCTGGACGCGCTGGAGTCCGTGGGCTTCCCCGTGGATGGCCGGCTGTTGCCCCTGAACAGCTACGAGAACCGGGTCTACCAGGTGGGCGTCGACGATGGCCGCCGGGTGGTGGTGAAGTTCTACCGTCCGGAGCGCTGGAGTGATGCGGCCATCGCCGAGGAACACGACTTCGCCGAGGCCTTGGTGGCCCGGGAGATCCCGGTGGTCGCGCCGATCCGCCATCGCGGCGAGACCCTGCACCGATACGCCGGTTTCCGCTTTGCCGTGTATCCAAACCGCGGTGGGCGCGCGCCGGAGCTGGATGATCCGGACACCCTCGAGTGGCTGGGCCGGTTTATCGGCCGGATCCACGCGGTGGGCGAGACGTGCAGCTTCCAGCACCGCCCCCGGCTCGACCCTACCGCAGGGGCTAGCGCCCGCGACTACCTGCTAGCGACGGACTGGGTCCCCCCTTATCTCCGTCCGGCCTACGAGAGCGTTACCGAGGACCTGCTCGCCCACATCGACGCAGCGTTCTCCCGCGCGGGGACGGTGCGCTACATCGGCATTCACGGGGACTGTCACCCGGGCAATGTGCTCTGGACCGAGGAGGGGCCGCATTTCGTGGATCTGGACGACTGTCTCACGGGCCCCGCCGTCCAGGATCTTTGGATGTTGCTCTCCGGCCCCCGGGAGGAGATGACCGTACAGCTCTCCGACGTGCTCGCCGGCTACGAGGACTTCCGTGACTTCGACCGCCGCGAGCTGCATCTCGTCGAGGCCCTGCGCAGTATCCGGGTGATGCGCTATGCGGCCTGGCTCGCCGAGCGCTGGGAGGACCCGGCCTTTCCGCGGACCTTCACCTGGTTCGGCGATGAGCGCTACTGGGAGGAGCACCTCCTGGGACTGCGCGAGCAGCTGGCGGCCCTCCAGGAGCCGCCCTTGGTGGCCTGAGGTGCTACCCCAAAGCATCACCGTAGGTGGCCAGGCCATCCCGCTGCGGCGGCGTGCCCAGCGCCGGCGCACCATCGCGCTGCATCTGCTGCCCGGCCCGGTGTTGGAGCTGCGCCTGCCCCGGGGCTGCCCGGAGGCGGTGGCCCGGCGTTTCCTGGAAAGCCGCCGGGAGTGGGTGGCGCGGACCCTGCCGAGCCTGCCCACGCCGCGGCCCCTCGCCGCCGGTGCACTGCACCCGTATCTGGGCGAGGAGTACGTGCTGCGCCCGGTTCGGGCGCGCCGCTACGGTGCCAAGCTCAGTGGCGGGAGCCTCTGGTTGTCGGTGCCGGAGCTGGACGAGGGGCGGCTCCGGGAGGGCCTGCATCGCTTCTACCGCCGGCGTGCCGAGGTGGTGTTCGCCGGGCGGCTGCGCTGGTGGCGCGCGCACCTCGCCGACTGGGGCTTCGGTGAACCACGGCTGCGCCTGCGGCGCATGCGTCGACGCTGGGGGAGCTGCTCCAGCCACGGCGAGATCACCCTGAATATCCGCCTGGTCGAGCGCGCCACCGAGCTCATCGATCTGGTGGTGGTCCACGAGCTTTGCCATCTCGTCGAGCTCAATCACTCCCCGCGCTTCTATCGCCTGATGGACCGGGCCTTGCCGGACTGGCGCGCCCGCGCCGAGGCCTTGGACGAGGGCTGTCTGGGGATGCCGCCTACCGTCTCCCGTGACCGCGATCGGCGGATCGCCCCCGCGTAAAAGGATAGGAAAATCCAACCGCCTCCTTCGGGATATTGCCGCCCGAGTGGCGGCGGAGGCGCAACTGGCGCCACGGCCTGCCCTGGTTGCGGTAACCCGTCGATCCGACGTCCTTGCGTAAGAATCCCGCAACCGGCCTGTAAAGGTGGTTTCACAGCTCCCTCCTACCGTAGGGGGCTGCAGCCAGCAAGCCGGCGGTGCGAATGCCGCCGATCCGCAGCCGGAAACGGGAGACCTTGATCATGTAGGGATATCATTCGCTGTTCCGCCCCCTCGCCACGGGTACCCTGGCGCTCGCTCTCGCCGGTATCGCCGGCAATGCGGCCGCGCAGGACGAGCGCTTCCGTGACGACGACGGCGACCTGGTCGCCGACCCGCCCCGCGACGAATCCGAGTGGGTCAATCCGGATACCCTGGTGTTCGCCTGCACCCCGGTGGAGGACCCCTCCGTCTACCGCGACGTCTGGGCCGGATTCCTCGACCACATGGAGCAGGTGACCGGCAAGGAAGTGCGCTTCTTCCCGGTGCAGTCCAACTCCGCCCAGCTCGAGGCGATGCGCGCCGGGCGTCTGCATGTCTCCGGCTTCAACAC
This sequence comes from Arhodomonas sp. SL1, assembly GCF_052060015.1. Taxonomy (NCBI): domain Bacteria; kingdom Pseudomonadati; phylum Pseudomonadota; class Gammaproteobacteria; order Chromatiales; family Ectothiorhodospiraceae; genus Arhodomonas; species Arhodomonas sp. SL1. Next base: position 55,446 of record NZ_JBPODZ010000012.1, read on the forward strand.
CGGTTCCGTTCCGGTGGCCGTCAACTGCACGGGTTTCACCCCCTTCGCCATGATGGCGGGCAACGACGGCAGCTACGGCTACGAGATGGAGATCATCACCTACCCAAACAGCGGCATCGACGAAGTCGAGGATATCCGCGGCGCCGAGCTGACCTTCACCTCGCAGACCTCCAACTCCGGTTTCAAGGCGCCGTCCGCGATCCTCAAAGGGGAGTTCGGAATGGTCGCCGGTGAAGACTTCGACACCGGTTTCTCGGGTCGTCACGAGAACTCCATCCTCGGCGTTGCCAATCGGGACTACGAGGCGGCCTCAGTGGCTAACTCGGTGAAGGGCCGGATGATCGCCTGTGGCGCTGTCGATGGGGAAGACATCCAGCTCGTCTATCAGTCCCAGACTTTCCCCACCACGGCGTACGGTTACGTTCACAATCTCCACCCGGACGTCGCCGAGGACGTACGCGAGGCCTTCTTCAGCTTCGATTGGGAGGGCACGGCGCTTGCCGAGGAGTTCAACAAGAACGGTGAGGAGCAGTTCATCGAGATCACCTACGAGGATGAGTGGGCGGTGATCCGCACCATCGACGAGGCCAACGGCGTGAGCTACGACTGCCGCAGCCGCTGACCCGTTAGCACCGGCCCCTGCCCGCGCGAGGGGCGGGGGCGGGCGAGGAGCCTTCGATGCTCGAGATCCAGAATCTGACCAAGCGTTACCGCACCGGTGATCTCGCTCTCGACGATGTCAGCATCGAGGTACCTTCGGGGCAGGTGATGGGTCTGATCGGTCCCTCCGGGGCGGGAAAGTCGACGCTCATCCGCTGTGTGAACCGGCTGGTGGAGCCGAGCCGCGGCAATATCCGTCTCGCGGGTATCGAGCTTACCCGGCTTGGGCGCACGGAGCTGCGTCGGGCCCGCCGCCGGTTGGGGATGATCTTCCAGGAATACGCCCTGGTGGAACGGCTCACGGTCATGGAGAACGTGCTCAGTGGCCAGCTGGGCTACGTGGGTTTCTGGCGTAGTTACTTCCGCCGTTTCCCGCCGGAGACGATACGCCGTGCTTATCAGGTTCTGGAGCGGGTCGGGCTCATGGGGCAGGCGGACAAGCGCGCCGATGCGCTCTCCGGCGGCCAACGCGTGGGCATCGCCCGGGCGCTGCTCCAGGAGCCGGATCTTCTGCTGGTGGACGAGCCTACCGCCAGTCTCGATCCCAGGACCGCGCGCCAGATCATGCGTCTGCTGCGGGAGGTCTGTGCCGAGCGAGGGCTGGCGGCGGTGGTCAACATCCACGACGTCCACCTCGCCCGACGGTTCATGCAGCGCATCGTCGGTCTGCGGGCGGGGCGGGTGGTCTTCGACGGGGATCCGCAGCGCCTCGACCCGGCGGCCCTCACGGACATCTACGGGGAGGAGGACTGGGGATCCGCGACGGAAGCGGAGGAGGGCGAGGGGGCGCACCCGCGCGGGGGACTGGCTCGTGCGCGTCGCAATGTTCGCGGGGCTCGTCGTCACGCTCTTCTGCTGGCAGCTCATGACCCGGGATACCCTGTGGGTGTTCGTCGCCGATGCCCCCGCCCAGGTCGCAGACATCGGCTCGCGCATGTTCCCGCCGACCTGGGGCTACATGAATGAGCTCTGGGGACCGCTGTGGGACACCATCAACATCGCGAGCCTCGGTACCCTCAGAGGTGGACCCTGGGGGCTGTACAGGGATCGAAGCCTGCTAAGTGGGATCTTCTGGCGTAGAGTTCTCGAGAGAGAAGGAGCGGAAGATGGCCCGGAGAAAGCGACGTAATCATTCCTCGGCGTTCAACGCGAAGGTGGCGCTGGCGGCGTTGAAGGGCGAGCGCACGGTGGCGGAGTTAGCCGAGCAGTTCGATGTTCACCCCAATCAGATTCAGGACTGGAAGCGACGTCTGACGGAAGGCGCCGAGGACGTGTTCGGTGGCAACGCGGCCGCCGCGCAGCATAACGAGAAGGAGGTAGAGAAGCTCCACGCCAAGATCGGGCATTGGCGATGGAGAACGATTTTTTATCCAAAGTGCTCGGGCGCGACCGATGAGCGAGCGTCGCGCCGGGGTAGCCATCGAGCACCCATTGCCGAAGACGCGCCGCTGCGAGCTACTCGGGGCTCGCCCGCTCGAGTGCTTACTACCGCCCCGCGCCGGACTCGGAGCGGGATCTGGCCTTGATGCTACTCATCAATGAGATCCACCTGCGCTGGCCGTTCTATGGTAGCCGTCGCCTGCGTGACGAGCGTCGGGCACAGGGCTACCCGATCAACCGCAAGCATGTCCAGCGGTTGATGCGTCAGATGGGCTTGAGAGCGCTGTACCCGCGGCGTCGAACGAGCCAGCCGGGCAAGGGTCACAACATTTACCCCTACCTGCTGCGGGGGCTGTCCATCGAGCGGGCGAACCAGTGCTGGTGCACCGATATCTGCTATATCCCCATGGCCAAGGGGTTCATGTACCTGGTGGCGATCATGGACTGGCATTCCCGTCGGGTGCTGTCGTGGTGCGTGTCCAATACGCTGGACACGGACTTCTGTAGCGAGGCCCTGGAAGAGGCCTTGAAGCGCTTTGGAGCGCCGAAGATCTTCAATACCGACCAAGGGGCGCAGTTCGCCTCCGAGGCCTTCACCAGTGTGCTCAAGGCTCACGGAGTCGCGATCAGCATGGACGGCAAGGGCCGCTGGGTGGACAACGTGTTCGTCGAGCGGTTGTGGCGCAGCGTCAAGTACGAGGACGTCTACCTGCGCGCCTACGAGACGCCGGCGGCCCTACGCGCCGGACTTGGCCACTACTTCGAGTTCTACAACACCCGGCGCCGTCACACGGCGCTGGACCGACACACCCCGGATGCGGTGTACTTCGAGCAGGCTTCGTCGGAGATGGCAGCCTGAAACACGAGGCGGATTCCACCTCTTCGTACCAAAGGGGTGTCCAAGGAATAAAGGGGGCTCACCAGTGTCCAGGATTCGGGGTCCATTTCTCTCATCGCCATCGCCCTGGCCGTGCCGGTCGCCTTCCTGGCCGCGCGCAACACCACGCCGAGCCCCTTGCTGCGGCCCCTGGCGCTGCTCATCATCGTGTCGTCGCGTTCCATCGACTCACTGATCTGGGCGCTGCTACTAGTCGTGTTCCTGGGACCAGGGCTGCTCGCCGGCATCCTTGCCATCGCCCTGCGCTCCATCGGATTCATCGCCAAGCTGCTCTACGAGGCCATCGAGGAGATCGACCCGCGCCAGGTGGAGGCCATCGAGGCCACCGGCGCGAGCCGCTGGCAGGTGATGGCCTGGGGCATCGTGCCTCAAATCATGCCCGCCTTCGCCGGCATCGGCGTTTTTCGCTGGGACATCAACATCCGGGAGTCCACGGTGCTTGGCCTGGTGGGGGCAGGTGGCATCGGCCTCGAGCTCAACGCCTCGCTGAACGTGCTCGCCTGGTCCAACGTCAGCGTGATCTTCATCGCCATCCTCGGGACGGTGGTGGCCAGCGAATGGGTGTCGGCAAAGGTCCGGCACGCCATTATCTGATCGTGGGCGGGCCGAGAAGCGGGGTCATCCTGGCCGGCGCAGCCCGTGCCGGGCGCATCCTATCCCACAGGCATTTGCACGAACGGCGCTACCCTTCGAGAAAACCGGGGATGTCCTCGCGCTGGACCACATGGCAGTAGATCATATTGATGGTGGTCAGCTCGTTGCGATGCAACTCTTCGGTTGCGGCAGCACAGCAGTCCTCGACAACGACCACTTCGAAGCTCTCGTCGGCGAGGCTGCGTACGGTGGAGCTCACGCACTGGTCCGTGAAGATGCCCGCGGCGATGACATACCGTACGCCCATATTGTGCAGAATCAGGCGCAAATTGGTGCCGGTAAGTGCGCTGTCCGTAGTTTTGGTGAGAACAATATCGTCCTGGGCCGGCGTTAGCTCGGGTACGATCTGGCTGTCCTCACGATCCTTGGGCAGCAGTAGATAGTTGAAGCCGGGCTTTTTCTGGCTGAGTGAGCGGTCGCGCCCGTCCGGCTTGAGACAGGCGATACGCGCAAAAATCACCTCCACGCCGCGCTCACGGCACTCCGTGATGAGGCGCTTGGTGTTTGGGATTACCGTCTCGTTCATTCGCGCCCGAAAGGGAGCCCAGCGTGCTGCCTCCTTTGGATCCTCGCCGACCTCCATGTACGTGTTCTGGATATCGATGACGAGGAGCGCAGTCTGGGCCGGCGGCAGAACGATGTCTGCCGGTTCCTCGGCTGTCTCATAGTAAAAAGAGCGGAAGGCCGTCTTCCAGTTGCTCACGCCTTCCGACCCTCTACCGCGTCGAGTGTCCGGGCAATTGCGTCGCGTGCCACCTCCAGATCCCCGGCATCGCCGGACATGAATATCCGACCCGACGCTCCCATCATCTGGACATCATTGATGACGACGTTCGGGGCCGCGCGTTCGGCCTCATTGGCCGCCACGCATGCGAACAAAGCAGGCATCATCTCGTAGACCAACAGCGAATTCCCCGGCAGCAGCATCGAGGCGTCGCGGCTGCGGTTGAGGATGATCGCGTGCTGATCCGAGATATCGTGGACAATGTCATGGAACATCGTAACGGGCGCTAGCTGGTCCGCAGGCTTGGTACCGATACCATCGAGCACCGCCTGACCGGCTGAATCAAGGTCGCGTTTGCTCGCCGAGTGAAGCTCCATCAGCCCGAACTGCCGTTCGGTGAACAAAATGCCCGGTTCCATCTGCGGCGCAGCCTTTAGCGCGAGGTCACAGATGCGATGGATGGACAATGCCGGCGCGACCTCAACGATCAGGCTGTGCTCGCCCTCGAACGGCGGATAGCCGCGGGCTCGCATTGGCGTGCTGAGATACGCCGCGAATTGCGGTTGCAGGTCGTGGATTGGTAGGTAGACGCGCAACTCCGTCATGCGGTTTCTCCTCAGCAGCCAGCCCTGGCCTTATTTTGCGGCCTCGAAATACTTGCCAAGATCTTGATGCGGGCGGGGGATGACGTGGACGGACACCAGTTCGCCGACTTGGTTCGCCGTCTCCGCTCCCGCCTCTGCCGCGGCCTTTACGGCCCCGACGTCGCCGCGGATGACGACGGAGACGAGGCCGTCGCCGACCTCCTCGCGTGCCGAGATCGTTACATTTGCCGCCTTCACCATGGCATCGGCCGCCGCCAGCGCCGCCACATACCCTTTGGTCTCGATCATTCCGATTGCGCTCGACATGGGATTTCCTCCGTTCTTTGGTTCGGCCCGCCGGCCGGACTTCCTGCTCTGTGCCTGTGACCCACCGGCGGATTTGCGGGATGAGGGTGTCCTGGACACGCTAGCCATGGGCCTGTCCTCCCTCTATTCGTCGATGGATCCGATAATGAGGGCATCGACCGGGGCCTTTATTCTGGTGAAATATCCAGCCGCCACCGACCCCGTGGTAATGAGCACGCTTTCGCCGACGCCGCAGCCGAGCACGTCGAGCGCGATGAGCGCACCGCCATTATCCAACTCGACCGTCAGCAGCGCGCCGTTGGGCACAGTCTCAATTCGCTTGGTCGCCCAGACCTGGCCCGTAACGCGTCCCCGGATCATGTTGACTTCCTCTCCACGTGTATACCCTTGCGCCGTATCTCGTCCTGCGCCAGCGGCGTGAAGCGCACCCGCTTGCCGGCGCGGATGCGTGCATTCTTGGACAGGCCACCGATCTGGCGCTCGGAAACGAGGCCACGGTCGAACTCCAGTGTCTCGGCGGGCGCGCTACCGACGGGTTGCTCAACCGCCGGGGCGGGGCGCGTGCCGGCAGCACCGCCCTGCAAGCGGAATACCCAGCGCCCGGCTTTGATTTCCTGTACGGAACGGCCGTCCTGGGCAAGCTCCAGCATGCGGAGTGCGAAACGGTTGAGGTCAGCGTCCGAGGCTATGGCCACTCTCTCTTCGCGAACCTGTGGCTTAGGCGCAGTGTCGGCGTGGGCACCTGCATCGCCGCCGCCGACCATACCGCGTAGCTCCTCGGCGAGGATCTCCTGGATCAGGCTGCGAATCTCGCTACTGTTCATGCCAAAGCGCTCCCTTCGCTCACCCTGCCCCGAGGGCGCGCAGGGCGTCCTCAGCGGCGTCCTTGGCGTTGCGGATCTCAGCCTCGTCTCCCGAGAGATAGAGGCGGCCGTTAGCACCGATCATGCGGTAATCGACGACCTTTATATTCGCCTGTTTCTCGGCCTCGTTGGAGGCGATGATGGCGTAGGAGGCCGGCTGGCATTCGAGGAGATACAATGACTCGCCGCCGAGTATCATCGAGCCCAGCTTGTTGCGGTTTATGAGGAAGGCGTGCTGATGGTCGATCCGCGTAACGATCTTGGACGCCAAGATTTGTGGTGAGGTCGCCTCATCGGGCTGGGCGCCGAGCGCCTCCAGCACGGATTCCGCGCTCGCCTTTACCTCGGCAGTCGACTCTGCGTGGATCTCGAGATAACCGAATTGGCGCTCCACCACAAGAACGCCGGCGCGCACTGCGGCGCCCTTGAGTGCGATATCCGTCAGCGCCTCAATGTCCAGGCCGGGTGCGATCTCGATGATCTGCGCGGCCATATTCCGCCGTGGTAGCGACCCGCGCATCCAGGTAGCGATGTAGCACAGCGTCTGCGGCTGTAGCTGGTCGATAAAGATGAAGGAGCGCAGCTCGGCCATCAAAGGCCTCCCTTGAGCGTATTTCGGATTTCCTCGGCGATTATGCGCCGCAGCTCCTCCCTGGTCCGCTTGTCCAGCGGGCCATCATCTCGACCGTGGTCGCGGGGGGGCGCGGTTCGGGCTGACCTCGGTTGAGACGTCTCGCGGCCGGCACCCGGGACTCCGTCGGATGGCGAGCGCGGCAGCGGCCCGTCAAAGCCAGGGTCTACCCCTTGGTAGTCACCGAAGCGCACGGACTCGTCGCTGTTGTAGGCAACTCGCGTCCAGTGAATGAGGTGCTGCGGTCCGATGTTCTCGCCGATCGAGCTGCGGCCGAAGTAGCCCGTGCCGATGGTGAATGCCGGTGCAAGGTGGGTTTGGAGGCCGGCGGCGCCCTGGCTGCACGGGGCGTTGACGACGACACGATAGGTCTCCACCACGCGCGCATAGTCGAGGACGACCTGCGGGTCCGTTGCGTGGACTGCCGCGGAATGGCCCGCCCCCATCAGACGCAACATGGCGCGCGCCTGCGACATGGCCTGAGTGCGGTTCTTCGCCACGTGATAGCCGAGCACGGGGCACAGCTTTTCCCGGGACATACGCTCCTCGATACCCACATGATTGAAAGGCGCCACAAGCACCCGGGTCTTGGGCGGTACCCTGATCCCGCATTCCTGGGCGATCCAGATGGCGTCACGCCCAATGGCGGCGACGTTGAATCCGCGGTCGTGGAACAGGAACCGTCGCAGGCGCTCGACTTCATCCTCATCGCACAAATATGCGCCCGCTTGCTTCAAGGACTGTCGCAGCTTCTTGTCGACCTCCGGTAGAGTGATCACCGCGCTGTCAGAGGTGCACAGCACAGAGTTGTCGAAGCTCTTGGAATCGACGATGTGCTTGGCCGCTTCGGGAATATCCGCGGTGTCATCCACATACACCGGTGCGTTGCCCGGCCCAACGCCGATTGCCGGGTTTGACGAGGAATACGCGGCGCGCACCATCGCTGTCCCGCCAGTCGCCAGAATTACGGAAGTTTTCGGCGAGGCCATGAACTCCTCGATGAGTGGAATCGAGGGTTGTTCGATAACCTGAACACACCCGTCCGGCGCGCCCGCGGCATAGGCGGCTTCCGCTAGCGTCTTGACAGCATCGATGCAACAGGCGCGGGCACCGGGGTGTGGGCTGATGACGACAGCGTTGCGGGTCATCAGCGCCATCAGAACCTTGAAGTTCACGGTAGCAATCGGATTAGTTGAGGGCGTGAGCGCCATCACCACGCCGGCCGGCCGAGGGACGCGGACCATCTTGCGTGCTTCATCGACCACGGGGTTGACGAAATCCTCCTGTCGGTAATGATCGACGAAGGGGATGGCCGTTAGCTCGTTCTTGAGTTTCTTGTGCTCAACGACGCCGAAGCCCGTCTCCTCTACGGCCCATTCCGCGTAGTGCCCGGCCCGCTCGTGTGCGGCACGCGCGACGGCATCGACGATGTGCTGTGTACGCTCGCGGTCGAGGCGCTGGAAGACGCTCGCCGCCCAGCGCGCGCGCTCGAGGGTTAGATCGGCCTGGCTTTGCAGCGCTGCTTTGCTTTCAGAGATGTCCACCAGGGTGCGGATTTCCGGTTCCATCACAACACCCTCCGACGGCCGCCGCCCATCACCTCGTCGCGCGCCAACCCAACGCCGATTTCGACGCGGCGCAGCACTTCCTCGCAATCGGATTGGCTCAGCAGCAAGCCAGGCTTGAATTGGAGCACCCGGGGGTCAAGCGTCGAGAAGATTGCCCACACGCCGTTATGATAAAGATGCTTCATCACCGGCTTGGCGCCCTGTTCGTCGTTGAACTCGAGTCCCATCACCAGTCCGTGCTGGCGGATGCCGATGAAGAAGTCGGGGTACTCGGCCATGATTTGCTCTAGGCCGGCGCGCATAAAGTCCGCGATCAGGTTGACGGTGTGGCGCACCTCGGGCCGCTGGACCATCTCCAGTACCTTCATCGCCACTACGCAGCCCAACTCGGCGCCGCCGCCGGTCGAAATGTGGCCGAATCCATCGTCGTGTAGCCAGCCTGAGCAATGCTCAGAAATCAGGGTGCATCCGAGGGGATAGAGGCCGCCACCGATGCCCTTGGCCGTAACCATTATGTCGGGCTCGACGTCATAGCGTGTGCAGCCCCACATCTCGCCCGTGCGCATCAGGCCCGTCTGCACCTCGTCTGCGATGTAGAGGGCGCCGTAGCGCTCACACAACTTCTTGACGGCGGGAAGATAGCCCTCCTCGGGCATTGGGAAGCCGTAGGTCGCCGGGATCGTCTCCATGATCACCGCGGCCACGTCGCGCCCCTTCAGGGCATCCTCCATCGCATTCAGGTCATTGAAGGGGACCTGAACGAACTCGCCCTCGGTGTCCTCCGACAAGAACATCTTGGAGAAACGCTCGTCGCCCGTCTTCACCGCCAGGCCGGTGTGGCCGTGGTAGGCCTTGATAATGGATACAATCTTGCGCTTCTTGGTGGCGTAGCGGGCCGTCTTGAGCGCAATGTCGATGGCCTCGCCGCCACCCGAGCCGTAGGCGGTGTATTTCATGGCCGGGGAGGGCGCGCAGGCGGCCAGCGCCTCGGCCAGAGCCGTTCGCGCCAACGCCGGGAAGTGGTGGTTGCCCATGTCAAAGCGGGCGCTTGCCGCCTTGAGTACTTCCACGAGCTCGGGATTACGGTGCCCTAGATTGTACGTCCCGCCATTCAGGTGGAGATCGATCAGGCGGCGGCCGTCCATGTCGTAGAGATAATACCCCTCGCGACGGTCGATCACGAGATCGACGCCCATGTCCTGCCAATCCTGGGTCTTTCCGGGATTCCAGAACTCTTTTGAGCGTTCCAGGAATTCGAGCTTTGCTTCGCTCACGGCCTCGTCCTCTAGCTATGCTCGTGACCCTAGCCGTCGGTTGGGCGCGGCGCTTGACAGCGCCGCGTCCCGAATTGACACCCGCTCAGCCGAGCCGAGAGAGATATGCCTCGCCCAGCTCTGCGGAGACCCGCGCGAAGTCTGGGGCCAGCTCCTGCGCCTCCGGCACGTCGATGTGCGAGGCAATCCACGCCAGCAGCGCCATTCGCCTCATCATGATGAAGCTGTCGATTTCGCGCTCTTCGTCGTCGGACAGCGGGCGTACCTTTCGGTAGCCGTTCACCCAGGCCTCCCGTATTTCAGGGATCTTGGGATGGTCCTCGATGAAGCTGATGCCGGCAGCAAAGTCGTAGAGGAACCAGCCGAAGCCACAGTCGTCGAAGTCGATGAGCCACGTCGTACCGTTGTCGATGAGGAGATTGGCCAGCCGCATGTCGGCATGGATCAGGCCGTATCGCTGCTCCGACTGCCCGAAGCTCCGCAACCGCCGGGTCACCGTGCGCTCGACCCGCTCCAGTACGTCGCGCATGGGGGCGTCGAGATTCGGGCCGCGGCGCCAGTTCCCCCAGGTTGCCCCGCTGCCATAGACAGCGTCGAGATCCCAGACCAGGCGTTTGAAGGGTTGGGGACGCGGCCAGCGTATGGCGTGCTCGTGTAGCCGCGCCGCCATCTCCCCGAGCTCCTCGAAGGGCCCGACGAGATCGCGGTTCTCATCGGGCTGCTCGCCCGGTACATACTCAAACATGACCATGTGCCGGGGATTGGGTAACTCCTCCGAGGTGGCGGACTGTACCGCCTTGCCGTTGGCGCCGGGTATAGCGGCCGGGGTATTAACGTAGCCCTCGTCCCGTAGGGCCTGGCTCCAGGCGAGCTCGCACTCGATCGCCCGCTCGCTGTGATAGTCCTCACGGTGGATGCGTAGCACCGACTTGCTCCCGTCCGGCGACTCCACCAGATAGGTGGCATTCTCGGATACGTTCAGCAGTCGGGCCGACGCGCCCGTCGGCAGATCCCAGAGCCGTAACGACTGATTGGCGAGCGCGTGTAGCCGGTCCAGCAGAACCCCGTGTGGAATATCGCTTTCTGCCATTCCTGCCTCCGATTCGGGTAGCAGTCAGATTTCCTCGAGCGCCTCGAGGGATTCCGGGAGGATCTGGCCCCCGTCCACTACGACCTGCTGGCCGGTGATGTAGCCGGCCTCGTCGGAGGCGAAGAATAGGGCGGCGTTCCCGATGTCTTCGACTGCGCCGAGTCGCTTCAGCGGGATCGAGGCGGCCATGGTGTCGAGATAATCTTGCCCGAGATCCTCCAACCCCTCGGTGTAGATGTTGCCCGGCATGACCGCGTTGATGGTGGTGTTGTAGCGCGATAGCTCCATCGCCGCCGTCTTTAGAAAGCCGAGCTGGCCAGCCTTGGAGGCGCCGTAATGGGTCCAACCGGGAAAACCTGTGACCGGCCCGGTGATGGAGGAGGTGAGCACCACCCGACCCTTACCCGTCTTCTCGAATTGCGGAATGCAGGCCTTCACACACAGAAAGGCGCTGCGCAGGTTCGTGGAGATAACGTTGTCCCACTCGGATGGGTCCATATCGACCATCTTGGTCTGTGGGTACATGCCCGCATTGGCACACAGGATATCGAGGCCACCGAAAGTCTCCACGGTTTTGGCCACCATATTCTGCACCGAGTCCCAGTCCGAGACGTCGCATTTCACCCAGTCGGCGGTAAGACCCTCTGACTTGAGGGCATTGACGGTCTCCTTAGCGGCCTCTTCACCGCGTGCGGCGATCATCACCTTCGCCCCTTGACGGGCGAAGACGGTGGCGATGCCACGGCCGATGCCTTTTGACCCGCCGGTTACGATGACGCTGCGGTTCTTGATGGATGTCAGCATTGCTCTCCTCCCTTGGTGTCTTGGACGCGTCCGAATCTTATTCTTCGTCGATCGGCTCTGCCGGTCGCTTGAAGGCTCGGGTGAACCATATGGTGAGTAGGGCGACCACCAGCACGACGACGGATGCAAAGACCGACATCATGCCGAGGGTCGGCACCAGTGGTGAGTAGCCGGAAACCATCTTCGCGTACAGCCACTCTGGCAGCGTTTGATCCACGCCCGTGGTGAACAGTGAGAGTGGAAAGTTCCCCCAGCTCAGCAAAAAGGCGAACAGCCCGCCCGTGATCACCCCAGGCAGGAGCAGCGGGAAGCTGATCTCGCGCAGGATCGTCCACGTGGACGCCCCCATGTCGCGGGCCGCTTCCTCCAGGGAACCGTCAAATGAGTAGGCGCGGATCGCGATAATCAGCGTCACAATTGGCGATATCCATACCAAGTGCGCCACAATTGCCGTTTTCCAGGTTGGGCTGATGCCGACAGTGTTGAACCATAGCAACAGCGCCAGGCCAAGCACCGTCTGCGGAAAGAAGATCGGCAGGAGGATGAATTTCTGGAATACGTTGCGATAGCGCCAGTGGTAGCGCGCGAATGCAAGTGCTCCGAAAAAGCCGACGACCACGGAAATGGCAGTTACGATGACCGCGATGATGAGCGAGGTGGTGACTAGCTGCCATACCGTCGCGCTCTCTAATGCCTCTCCGTACCACTTGAACGAATAGCGTCGGATCGGGAAGGTCAGGTAGCGCGACTCGGAAATCGAAGCGAAGCCAACCGACAATAGTGGCAAGTAGAGGAACACGATCGCTACCAGGCCATAGAGGAAAAGCGCGATCCGTACGGTGCGCGACGCTCCCATCAGCCCTTCCTCCCCATGATTCTGTCGAGATCCACGCGCGAGAGGCCGAAGATCGCGAGCGCCGCGACGACGGCGATCAATACCATGGCAAGCGCCGAGCCAAGCGGCCAGTTCTGGCCATAGGTGAAGGCGCTTTCGATATCGTCCGCGACGACGATCACTTCCTGTCCGCCGAGCAGCTTGGATTCCGCCAGCGCCCCAGCCGCGAGCACGAAGCTTAAAAGTGAGCCTACAAGGATCCCTGGGGCGGCCAGGGGCAGATCGATCTCCCAGAGCACGCGCCAGCGCGAGGCGCCAAGGTCCATTGCCGCCTGACGCGCGTCATCGGGCACCATGGCGATGCCCTGGACCAGCGGGAAAAGCATGAAGGGGAAGTAGACGTACACGAGGCCGAAGACAATTATCGGCACATTGTAGAGGGCGCCCGCAAGCTCCATATCGAACCAGGCGCCGAGATAGCCGTCGATCAAGCCACCCTTCATCAGGGTAAGCACCCAACCGAAGAGACGGATGTTCTCGGAGACGAACAAAGTGATGACAACAGCGATGACCAACACAAGCGAGAACCGGCCAAACACCTTGGCCATACCGAACGCCAATGGCCAGCACACCACGAACAGCACCACCGTCGAGACCGCCGCCAGACCAAGCGACCAGGCTAGTGAGGTCCAGTATCCCTCCTCGACGAACTGGGCGTAGGCCGAAAAGTCGGGGATATGCCATAAATCGAACACGTTAGGCGGCATCACCGAGAACGCCGCCACCACGCCGAGCGGCGCCAGGAAGGCCGCGGCCAATACGATGCCGATCGGCAGGGCGCTGAGGGCGCCGAGTTTGCGGTTAAGACTCTCCATCAGTCTTCCCGGATCAAATGGGTGTGGCCTACATCCCAGCCAAGCAGGACTTCGTCGCCGATATTGCCGCTGTAGCGGTCCTCGCGCAGCTTCTCGACCGTCAGGTGAGAGCCGTCAGCGGCCTCGATGTCGTATTGCAGGCGCGAGCCGAGCGCGTACTCATCGCGCAGGATGCCGCGGACGACGAAGTCGTTCGTCTCGCTCGGCTTGAGGAAGCGAACGAACTCAGGACGCACCATAAGCGTGCCGTGTTCGCCCTGGGCCAGCGTGAGGCCGGCTTCGTCGGCCTGTCCATTCATATGGATCTCGACACCATGGCCGTGCAGGCCGCCCTGCGCCGTGCCCTCCAGACGGAACAGATTGACCTCGCCCATGAACTCGGCGACGAAGCGGCTGACCGGCCTTCCGTAGATTCCGTCGGAATCGGCGATCTGCTCTAGACGGCCTTGGCGCATGATGGCGATTCGGTCCGACATCACCATCGCCTCTTCCAGGCTGTGGGTGATGTATACAAACGTCTTTCCCGTACGGGCGTGGAGGTCCTTGAGTTCCTTCTCGAGTGTCTTGCGCAGCCGATAGTCCAGCGCCGACAACGGCTCGTCGAAGAACAGGATTTCGGGATCGAAGGCCAGCGCCCGGGCCAGCGCTACCCGTTGCTTTTCGCCACCGGAGCACTCGGCGATGTGTTTGTCATAGTACGATTCGGGTAGGCGTAGAAGCTCCAGCAGCTCCTTGGCGCGTCGCGCACGATCGGCCGCTGGCACGCCGCGGATCTTGAGCGGGAACTCGATGTTCTGGCCCACGCTGCGGTGGGGAAACAGCGCCAGTGACTGAAATACCATGCAGGTTGGGCGTTGGTTCGCGGGGACCCGGTCGATGCGTCGTTCGTCCAGCCAAATCTCGCCTTCGCTGGGGCTTTCCATGCCGACGAGCAGCCGGATCAGCGTCGTTTTACCGCTGCCAGATGGCCCAACAATGGTCAGGAACTCGCCGTCGGCGATGTCCAGATCAATCCCGTGTAGGGCGGTGAAGTCGCCGAAGCGTTTTACAACGTTTTTGAGACGGAGAACCGGGTCAGCGCCCATAGGTCCGGTGTACCTCTTGAGAAAGGGGGCGTCCCGACGCAAGCGCGCCCGCGCCGGGACGACCAACTACAGGAGAAAAGGGTTAAGAGCGCTTGGCGCCGCTGTAGACCTTGTTGAGCTCGTTGTAGGACGGCACGACCTGGTAGTCGAGCGACCGGCTCATTTCCTCCTCCAGCGAGTCGTACTGAATGGCGTCCAGCTCGCGTTCGCTGAACTTCGCCATCACAGCGTCGCTGCCCATCTGGGCGATGGGGTTGTAGGTGCCTTCCGAGAATGCCACCGCCTTGCAGATCTCCGGCTTCTGGACGAACTCCAGGAACTCCGGTGCCAACTTTGATGGATCCGGATTGTTGACTGCGGAGGTGAGCTCGACCCAGACCACTCCGCCTTTGCCATCGACGGGGCCGGAGTTCGGCGTGATGGCTCGGATGTTGGTTGCGCCGTCGAGACGCGCTGGCGAGGCGGTGTAAGTACCGCCAGTGAAGTATGCGTCGATCTCGCCGTTGATCAGTGCGAGGTTCATCTGCACCAGATCGCCGCCGAGCATCTTCGCGCCGCCGAAGATGCGCTCCGCCGTCTCCTTGAAGCTCTCCATGTCAGCGCCCTCGACGGGTGCAAACGGATTCAGCCCGGCGGTCAGGCACATGTGGATGATGTTCCAGTTCTGGTAGGTCAGGACGCCGTAGCGGCCCTCCATGGACGGATCCAGGAACAAGTTCCAACCTTCGCTCTCGGCGGTCTCCCGGCTGATCTTGTCCGTGTTGACGACAAAGGAGAACGGACCGTAGCGCTGCGGCATACCGATTAGCGCGCCGTCGTCCGCGAAGGCCAGCGGATAGGGGGGATCGGAAAACTCCGGCAGCATGTCGTCGAAGTACGGCATGAACCGGTCCTTGTCGAGCGGGCGGATCAGGTCTTCGGGATAGAGTTGGTCACGCGCCCAGGGCTGGTTGACGTTGATGAGGTCCCATACCTTGACCTCGCCAGCTCGCAGCTTGTTGATCATGTCCGGGTCCGAAGTGCCACTCTGCGCGCGGACTCTGGCATCCGGATGTGCCTGTCGGAAGGGGCCGAGGACGTCGTCGGAGTTATATCCCTCCCAGCACAGAATGTTGAGCTCATCGTTGCGCGCGGCACGCGCGATACGGCTCATCGGGCCCATAGCGGCAAGGCCTGCACCCGCAGCCACCCCAAGCGAAAACTGTCTTCTCGTCAGTCGCATAGCATCTCTCCTCCTGTGCTAGCCACGTAGTGGCTGATACCGCACTTTTCATACTTATACGGCTTTAAGGCTAGGGACTTCGTTGCGAAGTGTGCTTGACATGAGGCAGTCAAAGTTTAACAGCATCCGTGCACAAGGCTGGGGGAGGGGTTTGCTTCCTCACCCTCTGCGGTGCAGACTGCCGTTGGGGAGGTTGGGAGCCTCGCAGATACGCAGAGCGGCGAGGCTCAAGAGCAACGATCGGGAAGTGTCGTCATGGTACGTACCGCTACCGCACAGCAAGGATCGGCTGCGGCGCCGGCCACTGTGCTCGCCTCAGCGGCAACCGGCGTCATCGATCTCATCGAGCGTAATCGCGGAGATCCCGATAGCATCCTCGGCAATGCGAGGGTGCGGTCAGTGGACCTCTCGAGCCCGTATAACGAACTGATTTTGGCGCAGTTCTGTAATCTGTTCGAGGAGGCCGCCCGGCAAACGGGCAACGACAACTTCGGTCTTCACTTCGGTAAGTCATTCCGCCCGCAGCACCTCGGGGCGATTGGCTATGCGGCGATCAGCTCGCCGACACTGTATACGGCGCTGCGCAACATGGAGGTCTATTTCCCGGCCCACCAAGGTCAGTCGAGCTTCGGGCTGATCCCGGATGGGGACATGCTGTGGCTCAGCTACCGCATATTCGACCCGCACATCGAACAGCGCCGCCAGGACGCGGAGCTTTCCATCGGTATGTTTCTCAATATCTTCCGGCATGCCCTGGGCCAAGACTGGACGCCGCTAGAGATCCGTTTCGAGCACCAGGCGCCGGACGGCGCCTCCGAGCACGAGAAGGTTTTTGGGGCGCCGGTGCGCTTCGGTCGCCGGACCAACGCCTTTGCCTTCCGGCGCTGCGAGCTCAACACCCGCATGCCGACCCAGGATCCCTATCTCTTCTCGGTGATTGAGCCCTTCCTCAAGTCGCGCTTCGATCTGAGCCGCAACCCCGAGGACTTTGCCAGTAAGGTTCGTAATCAGATCAAGCTGCACCTGGGCGACGTCGCACCGACGATCTCGGAGATGGCGGAGATCTTCGGAATGTCAGACCACTCCTTCCATCGCGAGCTACGTGAACATGGACTCACTTTTCAGGAGCTAGTCACTGCCGCACGGAAGGAGTTGGCGCTCCACTATGTGAATGACCCCACCATTCCCCTGACCGAGGTGGCCCACAGCCTAGGGTACTCCGAACTATCGGCGTTCTCGCGCGCTTTCCGCGGCTGGACGGGTCTGAGCCCGCAGCGGTATCGGCGATCCCGCTAGGTTGGCAGGCCATCCGCGGAATCCCGTGTGGGTGACTTCGACGCCCGCTTCATTTCGGAGGTAGGCAAATCAGGTCGGTTTCACTTAAGAGGGTGTTTACAAAAAATGGTAGACTGACGCCATAGCTACTCGGGGGAAAGCGTTATGGCAGGACGGGGGCGC